>NZ_KV793504.1:0-149250 GCF_001808475.1 Klebsiella sp. HMSC09D12
CATCCACTTTATGGAAGCCGGTGACGCCGACGAAACCGACGATGATTTTGTCGTAAGCGGTAGGCGCAACGTTGGTCAGATCGTAACCGCGACCGCGGTTATCTTTCGAATCATCTCCCTGCAGGCGACCATCATACTGGGACCAGTCGGTGTAGTAGCCGAATACTTTGGGCTTAGCCGTGGAAGACTTGTACTGGTTATATACCGGCTTCGCGACGCGAGCAGAAGTATAGCTGTATGCGCTGACTTCTTTCGCTGGGTTAAAGCCGTCTGCGGCGTTGCTGGTTTCGGTCAGCGTATCGCCCTGAATCAGTTTGCTAGTAGCCATTATTAATTTCCTTTTAAGCTTGAAAAATTGTCGCAGTTCGTTCTGCCGGACCAATAATTCAATGCTTACGAGACAATGGCTAATCACATAACATCATGTTTTCAACATCTCATTCACGCTATTTTATGCGAGAAAAATGATGGCGGTAATTCTTAAATCATCAGCGGATATACGTATCTCAGCAAAATCATGGCGAAAACATCAGCAGCACATTAAATCTCATTTATCAGTGGGTTAAATATCATTTACTTTACATGAGATTATGTGATTAAGCTCTCATCATCAAATGACATTAGAATAATACGAATGACAAGTAATAGATTAAGCCAATTCTCGTACAATATATTGAACCCACGCAATCAGGATCTCTATATCTAAAGGACGACAACATGAAAACTTATCTCATCAATGATAATTGCGTTTACAACGAAGGAAAGTATGAGCTGAGAACCACCTCAAACTCACAGGTCATTAAAATGACGGCAATGAGGGCGAAGTGCCTGAGCTTCATCATCGAAAATGCAAATATGGATATTATTGAACGGCAAAAAATAACTTCAGAATTATGGGGAAGCCGTAGTCACTTTGTGAATGACGCAAATTTAACGCAAATACTCTACTTAATCAGAAGAGATCTGAAGTCCCTTGGGATAAATGACCTGTTTATCACCATTCCAAGACAGGGCATTCAGGTTAATAAAGAGATTCCTATTAAAGCCATGGAGAGCGAAAAGAAAGGAACAAAACGACAGGTGTTCAGAAAGACGCTGGCAGCATTAACCACCATGTTTTCTGTCACCCTCGGCACGGTGATGTACCTGCACATTCATTAATTCAAGGAAATGAAAAATGAACCCGATTATTGATGGTATTTTAGTAATGGAAGGCGGCTATACCAACAATCCTAAAGATAAAGGTGGAGCCACCAACTGGGGGATCACTGAGGCAACGGCCCGAGCTCATGGTTATACAGGAGAGATGATCAACCTGACGCGAGCTGAAGCATTTTCTATCCTCGAAGAGGATTACTGGATCAAACCCGGATTTGAGCAGATCTCAACTATATCCTGGCCCATTTCTTTCGAACTCTGCGATGCCGCAGTCAATATTGGCCCCCACTATCCTTGCGTCTGGCTACAGCGCTGGCTCAACGCGCTAAACCGGGAAGAAAAAAGTTACCAGGGTATCAAAACCGATGGCAAAATTGGCCCTCGGACCCTCTCCGCTCTCAATCACTTTCTGGCCTTAAGGGGCAAACAGGGTGAAGAAGTGCTGATAAAAGCGCTCAACTGCAGCCAGGGAGCCTACTATCTGGATATCACAGAAAAAAACAAAGGTAATGAAGAGTTTATTTATGGCTGGATGAAGGCCAGAATCACCTAAGATCATCGTGGCAATACAGCTAATAAAAGACTCAGGGACGAGACTTTTATTAGCATAAATATAGACTGGACATCACTTAATGAATTTTTGCATTTTCCAGAGCCTTTTTAATCTTCTCGCCAAGAATTTTCAAAATCGGCCCTGCAAATACCCCGCCAAGCCCCGCGGCGAGCAACACCATATTAAAACTAAGCTCTTTTTCAATCGCCACGGCGCTGAGCAAAAAACTGGTAAAACAGGAAACCACAACCTGGGTTAAACAGTGCATGATGCCCTTATGGGAATGATCATCACCTTCTTGCTTATCACGCCGGATAAGGTAGCTAACAAACCCGCCCCAGGCTCCGATAGCAATAATGGTGATAAAAATTTCGACTTCCAGCAAAACGACTTCCGTTGTCGCCAAATGATTTGGAATAGACATAGAACACTCCTTGATGAAGGCGTACAAAATGGTACCCAATAAGTGTAAAGAGGTTAGCTATTTACCAGTAATCAAAGAGCATCAAACCAAACCATATTAACTATATCGTTTGAAGTGATACTCCTCAGCGACGAAATGATGACAGAGTGTGTAACATGGAAACAATTTCATTTATCACTGATATATTTTTACTGTTTCTGTTCCATGATGCATAAATCTGTATAGATTTAAAAGTAAGTTCCGGTGGCGGTTGCACAAACTTAATATCATATTTACGCTGATTCTTATAGAATAGCGCCAACTTCAATGGCATTAAGGCTATTAATGAAGTACGTTCAATCATACTCATTAAGCCATTAAGGGAGTCGCTACGATAGCCAATAATACGTGAGCCTTTATAATAAAGATCATCTTTAAAAAGACCCTTATCATTAATAATCATCGGGGAGTGCATGCCCGGCTGATACATCGCATGACGGGAGGAATAGAAATGATGTAATGAAAGATGAGGTAAGGTGCTTAAGATATGATTACTGGCAAAAATGCAGACAAAGCTTTTGAAGCTATCGATCAGTTGATTATCAATCCCGGGGACGTTCAACGGCTCGGTACCAATCAGAACATCACATTCTGCTGTAAGCAGTAGCTCCGTCATCATCTCACGAGAGAGATTTCTTGATGAATAATGGTTGAGTAATACCCGTTCAAAGATATCTCCGGCATAAAGCTGTGAGAGATAGTAAGCCTCAACGATATCACCGCCTAAAATAGTCAGCCGGGCATCACGACTCCCTTTATGCTCGGGAATAAAGGTACTATTTATCAGTTCCATAACCTGACGGAAATTTTGATGGATCTCGATCGCTTTAGCGGTGGGTAACAGGCCATCTTTACCACGGATAAACAACTCTTCCTGATAATAGCTCTGTAAACGGCGAAGCGCCAACGAGACCGCCGCCGGAGTGATACCAAGTTTTTTTGCTGCTTTGGCAGCATTTCCAGCTGAAATAACAGCGTCAAGGGTCTTGATTAAATTGTAATCAAAATCCTTGTTGGCACCTTTCGATCCCATCCGCTGTCAGCCTCTAAAAACGAAAAAAGCAATATAGATAATACTCAAAATAAATCAATTCTTAGCCCTTATAAATAATAGGTTAATTAAAAAGATAGGGGCTGCGGATAGAAAAAAGCCTGAGCGCGAAGGCCCAGGCTTAGTGGAAGACTGAAAATGAAATGCAATTAGCGGGTCAAATCATCGAAAAATTTCTTCACGCCATCGAAGAAACTTTTGGAGCGCGGGCTATTCTTTTCACCCGTTGGGCCACCAAAGCTTTCCTGCAGATCTTTCAGCAGCTGCTTTTGTTTATCGTTCAGACCAACCGGCGTTTCGACAACCACGCGGCACAGCAGATCGCCCTGCGCGCCGCCGCGAACGGACTTCACGCCTTTACCGCGCATCCGGAACAGCTTACCTGTCTGCGTCTCGCCCGGTATTTTAAGATTTACACGACCGTCCAGCGTCGGGACTTCGATTTCACCGCCGAGAGCAGCCATAGTGAAGTTGATCGGTACTTCACAGTACAGATTATTTCCTTCACGCTCGAAAATGGCGTGCTGCTTAACCTGAACCTGAACATACAGATCGCCTGCCGGTGCGCCATGCTCGCCGGCTTCACCTTCACCTGCCAGACGAATACGGTCGCCGGTATCAACGCCCGCCGGGATTTTAACCGACAGCGTTTTCGTTTTCTCGACGCGGCCATGACCGTGACATTTATTGCACGGATCTTTGATCAGCGTACCGCGTCCCTGACAGTGCGGACAGGTCTGCTGAACGGCGAAGAAGCCCTGGCGCATCTGAACCTGGCCTGCCCCGTGGCAGGTCGGACAGGTCTGCGGCTGGCTGCCCGCTTTGGCGCCGCTGCCGTGACAAACGTCGCACTCTTCCAGAGTCGGGATACGGATCTCTTTCGTTACACCGCGAACGGCTTCTTCGAGCGTAAGATCCATGTTATAGCGCAGGTCTGAACCGCGCGATGCGCGCTGACGACCACGTCCGCCGCCGAAAATATCGCCGAAAACATCGCCAAAGATATCGCTGAAATCCGCGCCGCCGCCAAAACCGCCGCCGCCGCCCATACCGCCCTGCTCAAACGCAGCATGGCCGTACTGATCGTAAGCTGCACGCTTCTGGGCATCAGTCAGGATTTCATACGCTTCTTTGATTTCTTTAAACTTTGATTCTGCCTCTTTATCGCCCTGGTTGCGGTCCGGGTGATACTTCATGGCCAGGCGCTTGTACGCCTTTTTGATTTCACGCTCTTCCGCTGTTTTGGAAACGCCTAAAATCTCGTAATAGTCTTGCTTTGCCATTGGTGTTTTTCAGCCCCTTAACATGCGTGCACGGGCGGAGAGGAAACCTCTTCGCCCGTGCCAGTGTTTTACCCGTTCAAAGGGCGATTATTTTTTGTCTTTCACTTCTTCGAACTCAGCGTCAACAACATCGTCGTCCTTCGCGTTGCTCTCGGAAGCGTCAGCGCCGCCAGCCTGCTGCTGGGCGTGCTGCTGCTGAGCGATTTCCATCAGCTTCTGGGAAGCCTGGGCCAGCGCCTGCATTTTCGCTTCAATATCGGCTTTATCTTCACCTTTCAGGGAAGTTTCCAGCGCGGTCAATGCAGACTCGATAGCGGTTTTATCGTCAGCCGGCAGTTTATCGCCCGCTTCTTCAACCTGCTTACGGGTGCTGTGCAGCAGATGGTCACCCTGGTTACGGGTCTGAACCAGTTCTTCAAACTTACGGTCAGATTCCGCGTTAGCTTCTGCTTCACGAACCATTTTCTGGATCTCTTCTTCGTTCAGGCCAGAAGAGGCTTTGATGGTGATCTTCTGCTCTTTACCGCTGTTTTTGTCTTTCGCGGAAACGTGTAGGATACCGTCGGCGTCAATATCGAAGGTGACTTCGATCTGCGGCATGCCGCGCGGCGCCGGGTTAATCCCATCCAGGTTGAACTGACCCAGAGATTTGTTATCAGATGCGCGTTTACGCTCACCCTGCAGCACATGGATGGTTACCGCAGACTGGTTGTCTTCCGCAGTAGAGAACACCTGGCTGTGCTTAGTCGGGATAGTGGTGTTCTTGTTGATCAGCGCAGTCATCACGCCGCCCATGGTTTCGATACCCAGAGAAAGCGGGGTAACGTCCAGCAGCAGTACGTCTTTTACTTCACCGGTCAGAACACCGCCCTGGACAGCTGCGCCAATGGCCACGGCTTCGTCCGGGTTAACGTCTTTACGCGGCTCTTTACCAAAGAACTCAGCAACTTTCTTCTGCACCATTGGCATACGAGTCTGGCCGCCAACGAGAATAACGTCGTTGATGTCAGACACGGACAGGCCAGCATCCTGCAGAGCAACTTTCAGCGGCTCGATGGAACGGTTAACCAGATCTTCTACCAGGCTTTCCAGTTTCGCACGGGTCACTTTAATGTTCATGTGTTTCGGACCGGTGGCATCTGCGGTGATGTACGGCAGATTCACGTCGGTCTGCTGAGCAGAAGAGAGTTCAATCTTCGCTTTCTCAGCGGCTTCTTTCAGGCGCTGCATCGCCAGCGGGTCGTTACGCAGGTCGATGCCCTGATCTTTCTTAAACTCGTCAACGAGGTAGTTGATCAGACGGGTGTCGAAGTCTTCGCCGCCCAGGTGGGTATCACCGTTGGTCGCCAGAACTTCGAAGGTTTTTTCACCGTCAACTTCGTCGATTTCGATAATGGAGATATCGAAAGTACCACCACCAAGGTCGTATACCGCAATAGTACGGTTGCCGACTTCTTTATCCAGACCGTAAGCCAGCGCAGCGGCTGTCGGTTCGTTGATGATACGTTTGACTTCCAGACCTGCGATACGGCCGGCGTCTTTGGTTGCCTGACGCTGAGCATCGTTGAAGTAAGCTGGTACGGTGATTACCGCTTCAGTTACCGGTTCGCCCAGGTAATCTTCAGCCGTTTTCTTCATTTTCTTCAGCACTTCAGCAGAGATCTGCGGCGGTGCGGTTTTGGTGCCTTTCACATCAAGCCATGCGTCGCCGTTATCTGCGGCCACGATTTTGTACGGCATGATAGAAACGTCACGCTGGACTTCTTCGTCCTGGAAGCGGCGGCCAATCAGGCGTTTAATCGCAAACAGGGTGTTTTGCGGGTTTGTCACTGCCTGACGTTTAGCCGGCTGACCAACCAGAGTTTCACCATCCTGGGTATAGGCAATGATAGAAGGCGTGGTGCGATCGCCTTCGGCGTTCTCCAGCACGCGTGCAGTAGTGCCATCCATAATCGCTACACAAGAGTTGGTAGTACCCAGGTCGATACCAATAATTTTACCCATCTAAACGTCTCCACTAAAAATTCAGTCAACATGTGGTTGTGAACCTGTAATAAGGGCGAAACGTGCGGTTTCAACTACCCAGACATCATTTTTTTTCAGGTTCATTCACTGCGGTTGACTACAAGATGGGGTCACCCGCGACTTCATCAAGGGGGGGATACAAAAAATTTTTACTCTGACCGCGCCGCCGGGTACGTCCCGGCAGCCGAAAACGCGCGAAATGCCGCGCTAAAAACGCCCATTACATAATTTAAAATTATAATTAAACCTAAATACATTCACTCTGTAATTGACATAATCCGCAATCATTACGTGCTAAATACAATAAAGTTCCAGTGATAAAATGCGTCGTCCTAATAACCCATCTAATAATCAGGAAATCCTCATGAAATCACTGATTCATATATCAGCAGGATTATTTTTGAGCGCAACGTTAGTCGCGTCGGCGTCCGCTAACGATCATAAAATTTTAGGGGTTGTCGCCATGCCGCGAAATGAAACTAACGATCTCACCCTGAAGCTACCGATATGCAGGGTAATTAAGCGTATCCAGCTGACTGCCGATCGCGGCGATGTCCAGCTGTCCGGCGCAACGGTGTACTTCAAAGTCAGCAACAGCACCAGCCAAAGCCTCAGCGTCCCGTCAACTATAAAAGAAGGGGAAACGACCGGCTGGATTAATATTAATAGCGACAACGACAACAAACGCTGCGTTAAAAAAATCGCTTTTTCTGGTCACACCATTAACTCTTCCGATATGGCCTCGCTAAAAATTATCGGCGACGATTAATATTCCGGTTCACATTATCAAAACGCTTATGAAGATTAATTATCTGGATGATGAAGACCTCTCTTTTCTGCATCGCTGCAGCGAAGAGCATCTGGAAACATTCACTCGAATTCTGACTCACAATGAGAATGGAAAACCCCGGCTTTCAAGTACGCTATTGCGTAATGAAACCTTTCAGGCGATGGAAGGACACCCTGAGCGCTATCGCCGCAACTGGCAGCTCATTGCCGGGGAACTCCAGCACTTTGGCGGTGATAGCATCGCCAACACGCTGCGTCGTCATGGCAAGTTCTATCGCGAAATTTTGCTGGACGTCTGCAAGAGACTAAAAATCAAAACCGATAAACAAGCCTCTACCCCGGAAATAGAACAACATCTCCTGGAACACTTTCTGGAGCATAGCTGGAAAAAGATGGATGAGCGGCAAAAAGCCGACTTCTTTAGTGCCGTTGAGTGTCGTGTCAAAGAGCAGAAAGAGCTGCTTCCCCATCTGCTTCAGACAAATAAGTTAGCGCAGGGAGTCTCGCATCTTCTTGAAACCCGACTGACGAAGATCCTCCGCACCCACGCCGCGGTGAGCGTCATCGGCCACGGGCTGGTACGCGGAGCAGGGCTTGGCGGACCGCTCGGCGCCGCGTTTAATGGGGTAAAAGCCGTGAGCGGCAGCGCATATCGGGTGACCATTCCAGCCGTGTTGCATATTGCCTGTTTAAGGCAAATGACCAGACTTCATCAGGGAAAAAATGAAATTGGCGAAAAATACCCCGCCAGATCATAGACAGTATCGTAACGCCTAATTATTATGCCGCGCCCCGACGCAGAGACGGCGGGGAATGCTTCCCTTTCTAATCATTATTTTGAGGAATTATGGGCAACACTAAGTTGGCTAATCCGGCACCGCTGGGCCTTATGGGCTTCGGCATGACCACTATTCTGCTTAACCTGGCAAATAGCGGCCTGTTCGCGTTTGATGTAGCTATCCTGGCGATGGGCATTTTTTATGGCGGCATTGCGCAGATTTTTGCCGGCCTGTTGGAATTTAAAAAAGGCAACACTTTTGGCTTAACCGCATTTACGTCTTACGGCGCTTTTTGGCTGACGCTGGTTGCCATTCTTCTGATGCCGAAAATGGGCCTTGCTGAAGCGCCTGATGCACACTTCCTCGGTATGTACCTTGGATTGTGGGGCGTTTTCACCCTGTTCATGTTCTTTGGCACTCTGAAAGCCGCACGTATGCTGCAGTTTGTTTTCCTCAGCCTGACCGTGTTGTTCGCTCTGCTGGCGATTGGCCACCTGGCTGATAACGAAGGCATTGTGAAGATCGCTGGCTGGGTGGGTCTGGTCTGCGGCGGCAGCGCCATCTATCTGGCGATGGGTGAAGTGCTGAACGAGCAGTTTGGCCGCACCGTTCTGCCAATCGGCGAAAAGCATTAATTCATTGTCGCCGCTCGTTCACGAGCGGCGACATGAGTCACCTTGATTTAAGGCAGACGCTGCAGTTCAGCTTTCGGCGCTGCAACCTGCTGATCCAGTCCCTGACGCAGCCAGATCCCCAACCCCAATCCCATAAACGACAGTGCCAGCACGTACCACGCGGGCGCCATCGGCGAAACGCCCATCAGCATGGTCACCGCAATCGGCGTCAGGCCGCCAAAGATGGCGTAAGAGACGTTATAAGAGAACGAAATACCGGTAAATCGGACCTCCGCCGGGAACGCGCGCACCATCACATACGGAACCGCCCCGACCACGCCAACGCATAACCCCACCGTACCGTAGAGCAGGAACAGGCGCTGCGGGCTATCACCGGAAAGATGATAGAAAGCCCAGCTTGCCGCAGCGAGGAATAAGCTGCCGACAATAAACGTGCGGCTGGCGCCAAAACGATCGGCGGCCAGGCCTGCCAGCAGGCAGCCGATACAGAGCATGATGGTAGCGATGCTGTTAGCCTGCAGGGTGATGGCGGGAGCAAAGCCGTAGTGTTTTTGTAGCCAGACCGGAGACATGAGGATCACCACCACCACGCCTGCGGATAACAGCCAGGTCAGCAGCATTGAGACCACAACCGCCTTCTGATGCTTCAGCGCGACGGCTTTAACCGGCAGCTCCTGCGCTAATGCCTTACGCTGCTGCATTTCGAGGAAAATCGGCGTCTCCTGAAGCCAACGGCGCAGATACATGGCGACGAGGCCAAATGCGCCGCCTAACAGGAACGGGATACGCCAGCCGCCATCGTGGATACCCTGAGGGGTGAGGTGCGTATTAATCAGCGTCGCGACGACCGAACCGAGTAAAATACCCACCGTCAGACCGGCAGTCAGCGTACCGCAGGCGATACCTATTCTTTTTTCCGGTACATGCTCGGCAACGAAGACCCAGGCGCCGGGAACTTCGCCGCCAATTGCTGCGCCCTGAAGAATGCGCATCAGCAACAGCAAAATCGGCGCCACGATGCCCATCGATGCGTAGGTAGGCAGCAGACCAATCGCCAGCGTAGGCAGCGCCATCAGTAAAATGCTCAAAGTAAACATTTTCTTACGCCCAACCAGATCGCCAAAGTGGGCCATAATGATGCCGCCAAGAGGACGCGCTAAATAGCCTGCCGCAAAAATGCCGAAGGTTTGTACCTGTCGCAGCCACTCAGGAATATCCGCCGGGAAAAACAGCTCGCCGACAACGGCGGCAAAGAAAACAAAGATGATGAAATCATAAAACTCCAGCGCGCCGCCAAGCGCGGCAAGCGTCAGGGTTTTATAATCCTGTCGGTTCAGGGGTCGGGTATAGTGTGACATAACGAGCAATCATCCAGAGGTGTGAAGAGATTCTACGCAGTGTGTAAAGTAAAAAACACTATATCGTAAATAAAACAACACACCACTGATGTTGCAGGTTATTTCAGGAATGCATTAAATTCAGGATAATGTTTCACGTCTCGCGCTTTTAGGGCGAAAAGCTGCTACAACATTGCCGTTTGTTTCGACATATGGCCCCTCAAGCAACTGTACACAATACGGTACACTTGCAAAAACTCCGTGCACCAGCACGTTACCCTCGGCATCTTTTACGCCTTCCAGGGTTTCTTCAATCGCTTTCGGCTGCCCGGGCAGGTTAAGGATCAGCGCCTGCTTGCGAATAACGCCAACCTGGCGAGAAAGAATGGCCGTCGGCACAAAGTGCAGGCTCACCTGGCGCATTTGCTCGCCAAAGCCTGGCATCACCCGATCGGCAATCGCCAGCGTCGCATCCGGGGTCACGTCACGGCGAGCCGGGCCCGTGCCACCGGTAGTCAGGACCAGATGACAGCCCATTTCATCAACCAGTTCGCACAGCGTTTGCTCGATAATAACCTGTTCATCCGGGATCAAGCGGGTTTGCAATTCGAAAGGCGTGGATAGCGCACGGGCCAGCCACTCTTCGAGCGCCGGGATGCCTTTATCCTGATAGACGCCGCTGGAGGCGCGATCGGAGATGGAAACTAAGCCGATTCGTAAGGTGTTCATGATTATTCCGTTCAAACAGTATTAATAGCCAGAATAATACACCGAGGGGAGCAAGGCAGACAGTTTAATGTGGCCGACGGGCGTCGGCCACATGGGGGATTACAGCAGATCGCCGATCATTTTTTCCAGTTTTTCCTGGTCGATCGCAAACTTACGGATACCTTCCGCCAGTTTGTCTACCGCCATCGGATCCTGATTGTGCTGCCACAGGAATTCGGATTCGGTGATGCGAGCCGGACGGGCTTTCACTTCGCCGCTGAAAGACAGTTTACGCTCAACCGCGCCTTCGCTTTCAGCCAGCTCTTTCAGCAGGGCCGGAGCGATGGTCAGGCGATCGCAGCCGGCCAGTTCCAGGATCTCACCAAGGTTACGGAAGCTTGCGCCCATAACCACAGTTTCGTAGCCGTGCTGTTTGTAGTATTCGTAGATTTCGCTTACGGACACTACGCCCGGATCTTCTGCCGGCGCGTATTCTTTCTTATCGGTGTTCGCTTTGTACCAGTCGAGGATACGGCCCACAAACGGAGAAATCAGGAATACGCCCGCTTCCGCACAAGCACGCGCCTGAGCGAAGGAGAACAGCAGAGTCAGGTTACAGTTGATGCCTTCTTTTTCCAGCTGCTCAGCGGCGCGAATGCCCTGCCAGGTAGAAGCCAGTTTGATCAGAATGCGATCGTTACTGATGCCGGCATCGTTATACAGCTTGATTAGGCGCTTAGCTTTGGCGATAGATGCATCGGTGTCATAGGACAGACGAGCATCAACTTCGGTGGAAATACGGCCAGGGATCAGCTTAAGGATTTCGAGACCAATGTTCACCGCCAGCTTATCGGAAGCATCGATAATCTGCTGCGCGCGATCGCTACTCTGGCCGCGAGCCCAGGCAACAGCGTCATCAATCAGCTTACGGTACTCAGGGATCTGAGCCGCGCCGAGAATCAAAGAAGGGTTAGTCGTGGCGTCCTGAGGCTGATACAGCTTCATTGCCGCGATATCTCCGGTATCAGCTACGACAGTGGTGTACTGACGCAGAGAAGTCAATTTATCCGTCATGATAGTGTTTCTCTTAAACAGCAGTTAAGGGGATGTAACCGGTCTGCCAAGATGATAACACGCTGCCGGGGCAGCGCAACCGCCTACAATGCATGAGCGCAGAGTGTGATAAACTGGGCCAATTAATTACCTGAACACTAAAGGATTGTCACTGGATTGGTAGCGCTTACACTCGCGCGCCGATATGGGCAAGAGGATGCTTGATGCCTGATTTTCTGTCGTTTATCAATGAAATACTTTGGGGCTCGGTAATGATCTACCTGTTACTGGGCGCTGGCGTCTGGTTTACCTGGCGAACAAAATATATTCAGTTCCGTTATATCCGCCAGTTCAGTAAAAGTCTGAAAAAAAGCCTTCAGCCGCAGCCCGGCGGCTTAACGTCTTTTCAGGCGCTGTGCATGAGCCTGGCGGCGCGCGTGGGCAGCGGCAATATGGCTGGGGTTGCGCTGGCCATTGCCGCTGGCGGCCCGGGCGCCGTTTTTTGGATGTGGATCTCGGCGCTGCTCGGCATGGCCAGCAGCTTCGCCGAATGCTCTCTGGCGCAGCTTTATAAAGAGCGCGACTCTCGCGGACACTTTCGCGGCGGTCCGGCCTGGTATATGGCCCGGGGGCTCGGCATGCGCTGGATGGGCGTGCTGTTCTCTATTCTTCTCCTGCTGGCCTACGGTGTTATTTTTAACACCGTCCAGGCCAACTCCGTTGCCCATGCCATGGAGTATGCGTTTCGTTTACCTGATGTCATCACCGGCGGCGCGCTTGCGGCCCTGACCCTGCTGGTCATCATTCGCGGTATTCGCGGCGTAGCGCGGTTGATGCAGTGGCTCGTGCCGGCTATGGCTTTGCTGTGGGTGATGGCCAGCCTGGTCATTGGCTTGTGGCATATCAGCGCCCTGCCGACGATTTTTGAAATTATTTTCCGCTGCGCTTTCGGTTGGCAGGAGGCCGCTGCAGGCGCGGTGGGCTATACCATCAGCCAGGCGCTCACCAGCGGCTTTCAGCGCGGGATGTTCTCCAATGAAGCGGGTATGGGTTCGACGCCAAATTCTGCCGCCGCCGCTGCCTCCTGGCCACCTCATCCCGCAGCGCAGGGGATCGTACAAATGATCGGCGTCTTTATTGATACCATCGTCATCTGTACCGCCAGCGCCGTGATCATTATGCTGGCGCCAAGAGACGGCAATGAAGGGGTGGCAAACGGTATTCAGGCTATCCAGCACTCGATGAACAATCTTGTCGGCGACTGGGGTGCCAGCTTTGTCGCTTGTATCGTGCTGCTGTTCGCCTTCAGTTCGATCGTCGCAAACTATATCTATGCCGAAAATAACCTCATCTTTCTGCGCATGGATAGCCTCCGCAACATCTGGCTGCTGCGTCTGCTGACGCTGTGCATGGTCATCACCGGAGCGGTAGTCAGCCTGCCGGTAGTCTGGCAGATGGCGGATATTATCATGGCGCTGATGGCGATAACTAACCTGACGGCTATCCTGCTGCTGTCGCCGACGGTGCGCATCATTGCCAGCGATTACCTGCGGCAGCGCAAGCTGGGCCAGCGGCCGGAATTTGACGTCACCCGCTACCCTGAGATCCATCAACAGCTGGTACCGGGAACCTGGGATAACCTGCCGCGCGAATAGCGCGGCAATCGCAGCTATCGATCCTCTCTTGAGGTTTTTTTGCTAAAGTCGTCAAAAATTTCCCGTAAGGACTGGATATGCTCATTCTGATTTCACCTGCCAAAACGCTTGATTATCAAAGTCCGCTGGCAACGACGCGTTATACTCAGCCAGAGCTGCTGGAACACTCTCAGGAGCTTATCGGCATTGCCCGCCAGCTGTCGGCACCACAGATTGCTAAACTGATGGGCATCAGCGACAAGCTGGCCGATCTGAACGCGACCCGCTTCCACGACTGGCAGCCAGACTTCACCCCGGACAATGCCCGTCAGGCGATCCTGGCGTTTAAGGGCGATGTCTATACCGGCCTGCAGGCAGAGACCTTTAGCGAAGCTGATTTCGATTTTGCCCAGCAGCATCTGCGGATGCTGTCCGGCCTGTATGGCGTTCTGCGCCCGCTGGATCTGATGCAGCCGTATCGCCTGGAAATGGGTATTAAGCTTGAGAATGCGAGGGGTAAAGACCTGTATCACTATTGGGGAGACGTCATCACCGATAAGCTGAATCAGGCACTGAAAGCCCAGGGCGACGATATCGTGGTCAACCTTGCCTCTGATGAATACTTCAGGTCGGTGAAAGCCAAACGGCTCGAGGGCCAGCTGATTAAGCCGGTATTCCTTGATGAGAAAAACGGCAAGTTTAAAGTGATCAGCTTCTACGCTAAAAAAGCGCGCGGCTTGATGAGTCGTTATATCATTGAGAATCGCTTAACGAAGCCTGAGCAGTTGACCCGCTTTGATAGTGAAGGCTATTTCTTTGACGCCGAGGCTTCGGATAACGGAGAACTGGTCTTTAAACGCCACGAGCAGTAAAAACACGCTCCCCTGCTGCGGATAATGCAGGAGGGGAGCGCTGAATCAGGCTTAACCCATCATCAGCTTACGCAGCGCGGCAAAATCAGCCGGCAGATCATGCGACAGCAGCGGCAAATCGGCACGATCGGCCAGCTCTTTCGGCAGCGGCAGCGTCTCCTGCAGAATCTCTTCCACGCTCTCTTTAAATTTCGCCGGATGCGCCGTGCCGAGGAACAGGCCATATTCGCCAGGCTGCAGCTGGTCGCGTAGCGCGCGATAGGCAATCGCCGCATGCGGTTCAGAGGTATAGCCGATGGCTTTCAGCTCACGCATGGTCTTTTTGGTGGTTTCATCATCCACCGCCGCGTAGCCCAGCTCGTTCAGACGCCAGATTTTACGACGGAACAGCTCTTCCACACGCGGCCAGTTGTTCGGCTGGCTGACGTCCATCGCGTTAGACAGCGTGGCCTGAGTCGCTTTTGGCGACCAGTTACCGTCCTGCAGGAAGCGCGGCACGGTATCATTGGCGTTAGTCGCCGCGATAAAACGCTTGATCGGCAGCCCCAGAGATTTAGCCAGCAGACCGGCGGTCAGATCGCCAAAGTTACCGCTGGGTACCGAGATAACCAGCTGATTACGGGCTTCCTGAGGCAGCTGAGCAACGGCTTCAAAGTAGTAGCAAATCTGCGCCAGCAGGCGGCTGATATTGATTGAGTTAGCCGAGTTAAGACCCAGCGCGGCTTTCAGCTCTTCATCATCAAATGCCTGCTTAACCAGCGCCTGGCAGGCATCAAAGTCACCGTCGATTGCTACGGTTTCAATGTTGCCGCCCAGGGTGCAGAACAGCTTTTCCTGCAGCGGGCTGATTTTGCCGCGCGGATAGAGAATGACGACTTTGACGTTAGGCAGACCATAGAACGCATGCGCAACCGCCGCGCCGGTATCACCCGAGGTGGCCGTCAGAATAGTGACCGGTTTGTCGCCTGCTATATGGGTCAGCATTTGCGCCATAAAGCGGCCGCCGAAGTCTTTAAACGCCAGAGTCGGACCGTGAAACAGTTCGAGGCAGCCGACGTCGTCCTGCACTTTACTTACCGGTGCCGGGAAGGTAAAGGCGGCGCCGATACGTTCTTGCAGAACCTCCTGCGGGATCTCATCGCCGATAAATGCCGACAAAATTTTTGCGCTACGCGACACGAAGTCCTGCTGCAGCATTTCGTCGATTTCAGTCAGGCTGAATTCCGGCAGATCGTGCGGGAAGAACAGCCCCTGATGCTTGCCAAGCCCCTGCGTAACGGCCTGCGCAAAGCTGACCTGTTCGTTATGATCTTTTAAGTTATAGAGTTTCATTGGTTATCCCACTACTCGAGCGCCCGCCGTGTCCAGCCGGCAAATATGAACGAAGCCTTCCTTATTTTGCAGATAGTGCGTAGCCAGCCAGTCGGCGACGCGCTGCGCGGTTTCCGGTTTATCGCATAATGCAAACAACGTTGGACCGGAACCGGAAATGCCGCACGCCTGCGCGCCAATTTCCATTGCTGCCTGACGCGCTTCGCTGAAGCCCGGCAGTAGTTTGGTACGATACGGTTCGGCAATGACATCTTTCATCAACTTCGCCGCCAGCTGAGGCTGACGGCTATAGCAGGCGTGAATAAAGCCCGCCAGATGGCGACCGTGGGCAATACAGTCCTGACGGCGATACTGCGCCGGGAGAATGGCCCGCGCTTCCGCAGTTGAGACTTTAATCCCCGGATAGGCCAGCACCCACAGCCATTCATCAAATGCCGGTATCTGCTGGCTGATGATGCCATTTTCCTCAAGCATCAGCTGAATCCCGCCCAGATAGCAAGGGGCGACGTTATCATAGTGAATGCTGCCGGAAATCCGCCCTTCCATCTCGCCCATCAGCGCCAGCATTCGGCTCTCATTGAGCGGCTTACCGCAGAATTCATTCATCGCCACCAGCGCGGCAACCACGGAACAGGCGCTGGAGCCCAGGCCGGAACCAATCGGCATGTTTTTTTCCAGCGTCATCGCCACCGGTACCTGTTTGCCAATCTCCTGGCAAAAACGCTCCCAGCATTGATAGACGATATTCTCCTGCGCAGCCGTCGGCAGTTTACTGGCGAAGCGACCCACGTTTTGCAGGCTAAAGCTCGCCGCCGCTTCAACCGAGACGTTGTCCCCCAGCAGCGTGCCGTCGACCGGCGTTACCGCCGCGCCCAGCACGTCAAACCCGACGCTCATGTTGGCACTGGAAGCCGGGGCATATACTTTGACCATCTTAAACTCCTAACTTCCATGACAGGGTACGCAGCAGGTCGGCAAAAACGCCAGCCGCGGTGACATCATTCCCCGCGCCATAACCGCGCAGCACCAGCGGCAGTGGCTGATAATAGTGGCTGTAAAACGCCAGCGCATTCTCGCCGTTTTTCACTTTAAACAGCGGATCGTTGCCGTCTACCGCGGCAATTTTCACGCGGCAGGTGCCATCCTCTTCGATATTGCCAACATAACGCAAGACTTTACCTTCATCGCGCGCTTTAGCGACCCGTGAAGCAAACTCATCATCCAGTGACGGCAGACGCGCCATAAAGCTGTCAACATCGCCGCTGGCATCAAAATCCGCCGGCAGCGCCGGCTCTACGATAATGTCAGACAGCTCCAGCTCTCGCCCGGTTTCACGAGCCAGAATCAGCAGCTTACGCGCGACATCAACGCCAGAAAGATCGTCGCGCGGATCCGGTTCGGTATAGCCCATCTCACGCGCCAGCTTCGTCGCGGCAGAGAAGCTTACGCCCTCATCCAGCTTGCCGAAGATAAATGACAGCGAGCCGGACAGAATACCGGAGAAGTGCAGCAGTTCATCACCGGCATTCAGCAAATTTTGCAGGTTTTCGATTACCGGCAGCCCCGCGCCGACGTTGGTGTCGTAGAGAAACTTGCGTCGTGAGCTACTCGCGGCATGACGCAGTTGATGATAGTAATCCAGCGATGAGGTATTGGCCTTTTTGTTCGGCGTCACCACGTGGAAGCCTTCGCGCAGGAAATCGGCATACTGATCGGCCACCGCCTGGCTGGAGGTACAGTCGACAATCACTGGGTTCAGCAGATGGTACTCTTTCACCAGACGAATGAGTCGTCCCAGGTTGAACGCATCTTTGGCTTCCGCTAGCTCATCGCGCCAGTGTTCCAGGTTCAGACCGTGTACGTTGGTCAGTAAAGCGCGAGAGTTGGCTACCCCGCAAACGCGCAGGTCAATATGTTTACTCTTCAACCAGCCCTGCTGGCGCTTAATCTGTTCGATCAACGCGCCGCCGACGCCGCCGATGCCAATCACAAACACTTCAATCACCTGATCGGTATTGAACAGCATCTGGTGCGTCACGCGAACGCCTGTGGTCGCATCATCGTTGCTGACGACAACGGAGATGGAGCGCTCGGAAGAGCCCTGTGCAATCGCCACAATGTTGATATTGGCGCGCGCCAGCGCAGCGAAGAATTTGGCGGAAATCCCGCGTAGCGTCCGCATGCCATCGCCGACAACCGAAATAATTGCCAGGCGTTCCATGATCGACAGCGGCTCAAGCAGCCCCTCTTTCAGCTCCAGATAGAATTCATCTTCCATTACCCGCTTCGCCCGAGCGCAGTCGCTCTGCGGCACGCAGAAGCTGATGCTGTATTCGGATGAGGATTGGGTGATAAGTACGACGGAGATTCCCGCGCGGGACATAGTGGCGAACACGCGCGCCGCCATGCCAACCATCCCCTTCATCCCCGGACCGGAGACGTTGAACATCGCCATGTTGTTGAGATTAGAGATACCTTTCACCGGCAGATCGTCTTCATCGCTGCTGCCGCCGATAAGCGTACCCGGCGCCTGCGGATTACCGGTATTTTTGATTAAACAGGGGATCTGGAACTGGGCGATGGGGGCGATAGTACGCGGGTGCAAAACTTTAGCGCCGAAGTAGGAAAGCTCCATCGCTTCCTGATAGGACATCGACTTCAACAGACGCGCATCCGGGACCTGACGCGGGTCGCAGGTATAAACGCCGTCAACGTCGGTCCAGATTTCACAGCAGTCGGCGCGCAGGCAGGCTGCCAGTACCGCTGCGGAGTAGTCAGAGCCGTTACGCCCCAGCACCACCAGCTCACCCTTTTCGTTACCCGCGGTAAAGCCCGCCATCAGCACCATATGGTCAGCCGGGATCTGGCTGGCGGCAATGCGACGAGTCGACTCTGCGATATCTACGGTGGATTCGAGGTAATGGCCAACGGCAAGCAGTTTTTCAACCGGGTTAATCACCGTGACGTTATGACCGCGCGCTTCCAGCAAGCCGGCCATAATGGCGATTGAGAGCTTTTCACCCCGGCAAATAAGGGACGCGTTAACGCTATCCGGACACTGCCCAAGCAGGCTAATACCGTGCAGAACGTGTTTGATTTGCGCAAATTCCTGCTCGACAAAAACCTTCAGCTGAGCGTGTGGAAAGCCCGGCTGAGCATCGGCGAGCCCTTGCAGAAGTTCGGCGAAAATGCGTTCGGCATCAGCGATATTGGTCAACGCATCCTGCCCGCCGATCGTTTTTTCGATCATCGCAACCAGGTGGTTAGTGATCTTCGCCGGGGCAGACAGTACGGTCGCTACCTGCCCCTGCCTGGCATTACTTTCCAGAATATCGGCAACACGCAGAAAACGTTCTGCATTTGCCACTGATGTACCGCCGAACTTCAACACACGCATGGTTATGACCCCTTGATTTTTTATCGAAAAAAAAGCCCGCACTGTTCAGGTGCGGGCTTTTTTCTGTGTTTCCTGTACGCGTCAGCCCGCACCGTTACCTGTGGTAATAGTGGTGGTGATAATCGTGGTGATCATGCCGATGCGATTCATGGATGTTGTGTACTCTGTAATTTTTATCTGTCTGTGTCCTGTGCCTATATTGGTTAAAGTATCTGCCGACGTAAGTCAATGAATTTCTACTTTTAGCCGGTTTTTATGCACCTGGCCAATACGCCACAACAACCTGATACTTCATCCGTATTTACGCATTTCTTCGTTGTTTTTTAGCACATAAAACTATGTTAAAACAGCATGGCAGAGCTTTACTCTGGAAGGTTTTTTTCAATATCATGCAGTAAACGATGCAGCATGGCGGTGTCTCGCTGCTGCAGAAGACCTATTCGCTGCTGAAGCCAGTCGGTCAATTTTATATCGTCGCCTACGCCGAGGCGATTGAGCAGATCGAGCGTGCGCAGACGTAACGCCTGCAGCTGATTGTCATCGACGCCTGGGGCTACGGTCGTGGTTTTTTGCAGTAAAGAGGTCAGCTGATAGCAATATACCATCACCGACTGCCCCAGATTCAGCGAAGGATAGTCTGCCGCCATCGGCACGCCGGTCAGCACATCGGCAAGCGCCAGCTCTTCATTGGTCAGACCGGAATCTTCACGGCCAAATACCAGCGCGGCATGATGCATCCACTGAGCTTTCTCTTCCAGTAGCGGTAAAAGCTGCTGCGGCGTCGCGTAGTAGTGAAAACGAGCCCGGCTGCGGGCCGTCGTGGCGACGGTAAAATCGACATCGTGGAGCGCCTGCTCCAGAGTGGCATAAGTCTGAATATTATCGAGAATATCGCCAGAGCCGTGCGCGACCCAGCGCGCGGCAGGCTGCAAATGAGCCTCGCTATCGACGATCCTCATATCGCTAAACCCCATAGTTTTCATTGCCCTGGCTGCCGCACCCACGTTTTCTGCCCGTGCCGGGGACACTAATACTATTGATAAACGCATTCGTTCTCTCTTTTGCTTTTCCAGGCGTGGAAATGACAATTCACCCCTTCATTTTACGCGCCGTAAATTTACAAATTTGCAACAAAAATCACTAAATTTGAGCTTTATCACCCATAAAAAAAACTAAACTATTCCCAAGGCACCATGACACAGAGTATGTTAACAGAACAGCTTTATCCGTATGTTTGGCAATGAGATTTATGCCCGAATACGTTTTGAAGCTTTGGATTCACCACGTTTATTATTTGCTCATTGCAACTAATTGAGCAGGGTATGAATTGTGAGTGTGAATCCGGTTTAGATGCAATGATTTCACATGACTGTTAACGTGCTACAATTGAACTTGATATATGTCAACGAAGCGTAGTTTTATTGGGTGTCATGCCTCACTTAGCCTGTTATGTTGCTGTTAAAATGGTTAGGATGACAGCCGTTTTTGACACCGTCGGGTCCAGAGGGAAAGTACCCACGACCAAGCTAATGATGTTGTTGACGTTGATGGAAAGTGCATCAAGAACGCAATTACGTACTTTAGTCATGTTACGCCGGGCATGTTAATTTGCGACATGCACCAGGCAGGTCAGGGACTTTGGTACTTCCTGTTTCGATTTAGTTGGCAATTTAGGTAGCAAACATGCAGACCCCGCACATTCTTATCGTTGAAGACGAGTTGGTAACACGCAACACGTTAAAAAGTATTTTCGAAGCAGAAGGTTATGATGTATTCGAAGCGACCGATGGCGCGGAAATGCATCAGATCCTGTCTGAAAATGATATCAACCTGGTGATCATGGATATCAACCTGCCAGGCAAAAATGGTCTCCTGTTAGCACGCGAGCTGCGTGAGCAGGCGGACGTCGCGCTGATGTTCCTCACCGGTCGCGATAACGAAGTGGATAAAATCCTTGGCCTCGAAATCGGCGCCGATGACTATATCACTAAACCGTTCAACCCGCGTGAACTGACGATCCGCGCTCGCAACCTCCTCTCCCGTACCATGAACCTGGGTACCGTGAGCGAAGAACGCCGCAGCGTAGAAAGCTATAAGTTCAACGGCTGGGAGCTGGATATCAATAGCCGTTCGCTGGTAAGCCCAAATGGTGAGCAGTATAAGCTGCCGCGCAGTGAATTCCGCGCCATGCTGCACTTCTGCGAAAATCCGGGCAAAATCCAGTCGCGTGCAGAACTGCTGAAGAAAATGACCGGCCGTGAGCTGAAGCCGCACGACCGTACCGTGGACGTGACCATCCGTCGCATTCGTAAGCATTTTGAGTCCACTCCGGACACCCCGGAAATTATCGCCACCATTCATGGCGAGGGGTACCGCTTCTGTGGCGACCTGCAGGAATAACTCCGTTTTTCTTGCTGTCATAACGTAAAAACGGCGCTATTCGCGCCGTTTTTTTTATTTCCAGATCCTGAGCTTATCGTCATCATCGCCAACATCATCGCCAACGCCTGGCTGATTATCTTTGGCTTTCGGCAGAGATAACGCGTACCAGTCAACATGGCGAGTCAGGAACATAAGCGCACTTAACGCCAGCAGCAGCACACCGGTACCCAGCAATAATGCGCTATCTTCCGAACGCAGCAGCAGCCACATAATGCCATCCAGCAGCAGTAGCGCACAGACGAACAGAAAGCTATTCCGCCACCCTTTCAGCACCGCCTGAAGATACACGCCATTGATGAGCGCGCCGATCAAACTGGCGGCAATCCATGATGACGTAAAGCCGATATGTTCGGACAGCGCCAGCAGCACCAGATAGAACATAACCAGCGACAGCCCCACCAGCATATACTGCATGGGGTGCATACGATAAAGGGTTAAACTTTCAAACACAAAGAACGCCATAAATGTCAGTGCTATCAATAGAATGGCATATTTTGTCGCCCTGTCGGTCAGCTGATATTGATCGGCAGGCGTGGTGACATTCACGTTGAATGCAGGTAGCTGACGCCACTCAATTTCCCGGTCATCGACAAAAAACCTGGCCATATTGTTGGCAAACCAGGTACTTTGCCACTGTGCGCTATAGCCTGTTGGGCTAACCTCACGCTTGCCGGGTAAAAAATCGCCAAGGAATCCCGGATGCGGCCAGTTGCTGGTTAGCTGTAGCGTGCTGTTGCGCCCAAGCGGTACCACCGAGAAGCTGCCGCTACCATTCAGATTAAGTGTGAATTCAATATCCAGCGCTTTTTGTTCAGGTAACAACAGCGGCATTGGCATATGAATGCCCTCTCCGCTCTCGCCAGTGCCGGGCCCTGGCTCAACGGACAGCGTCTCGCCGTTGACCTCAGGAGCCTTAATCTCGCCAATCCCGCGCGCATCGCTAACGCTAACGACCAGAAATGGCCTCCCCAGCGTAATCGTACTTTTCCTGAGCGCCGTGATTCGTGCCGGGTCAAAATGCGCCTTGATGCTGAGATTATTGTGCCAGATTTGCCCTTCATAGATACCGACCCGCCGGGATTCAACGTCCTGATTACCGTTAACCGCCAGCGTCTCCGGCAGCCAGTAATGCACCCAATGGTTTTGATATTCGACCGTTTTTTTGCCCTCAACCCGAGTCAACGTCTCGGTTACGGGAATGGCGATGAGCGGCCCGGCCAGCTTCTGCGCCCCGCTGGTGCTGCTCTCCAGAGCCTCAATGACGTCGCTACGATAATCCGCGCGTTCGTCGATCAGCTGTCTGACAATCATCAGCGGGATCGACAACAGTAAAATACATCCCAGCAGGGTGCTCATTTTCCAGAATAGTGGTGATTTCAACATAGCCCTCTCCTTAGTGATGCGCTCACCATAAAGAGGCTATGTGGGGAGAGTTTGAAGCTATGTGAAGTGAGCGTGAAGTCTCAGCAAAGCGCACGCCCCGCCTTCAGGGCGATTAATCAGCTGAATATCCCCCTGATGCAGGCGCGCAACCTCACGCACAAATGCCAGCCCCAGGCCGCTGCTTTTATGTCCATCGTCGCGCGGCAGTGAGTAGAAACGCTCAAAAATACGCCCCAGCGCATAGTCTGGAACACCGCTTCCCGTATCGCTTACGGTCAAGAGTACGCCGCCATCGTTTTCTTCCGCGCCAAGCAGGATCTCTCCTTCCACAGGAGTGAAATCGATAGCGTTATCAAGGAGATTGCCCAACGCCTGCGCCAAAAGTTCGCGATCGCCCTCAACCGTCAGGGTTGTCTCCTGCCAGCGTAGCCTGAGGTTTTTCGCCGCCAGCGCGATCTCTCGCTCCTCGGCAAGGCGGCGAAAAAGCGCCGCTACAGAGACGGGACGCCTGGCGATCTCCAGCCGATTCTCCAGCCGGGCCTGCTGGAGTAAATTTTCTACTAGCGACTGCATACGCGCATTCTGCGCCAGGATATTACGGGTAAAACGCGCGGCGATCTCAGGCGGAGGCGCTTCCTGGAGGATTTCTGCTGCGCCGCGAATCGCCGCCAGCGGGCTCTTCAGCTCATGGGTCAAGGCATACACGTAGTTTTCAATGGCGTTTTTTCCTTCCAGCTTAAGGCGCATACTCTCCAGCGCCTGCGCCAGCCTACGCAGTTCGCTGCCGCCGACATCCGGCAACGGAACCGGGCGGTCGGCGGTCACGGAGTCCGCGTAGCGAACCAGCTTGCCGATGGAGAAATTAATCCACCACACCATCCCGGCGCCGATCAGTAGCGCGATACCCAGCAGCGCGCCTCCGGCCCACAGAATACGGCGCTCGCTGCGTTTGATTACCGGGGCCATGGCCAGATTGGGTTTCCCAACGCTCAGCACGCCAATGATCCGGCCATTGTCGCTCACCGGCGCGGCAATATACATCACCGAGCTGTTGTCGTCGTTCGGGTCGCTGCGGGTACTGCGCGCCCCATATTGACCGCGTAAAGTGAGCCAGACATCGTTCCAGCGCGAATAGTCCTGTCCCAGCGCTTTGCCCGCCGAATCAAATACCACTTTGCCCTGCGCGTCGGTCAGATAGATATGATATTCGTTACGCACTTTATTAATGCCGGCGATATTGGCGTTAATCGGTTGTCGATGAAGCGACTGGAAAGCCTGGGCCAGCCGCCCATGCTGGGGATCGGCGGAGAGTAAATCCTCGCGGGCCAACTCGGCAAGCAAGGTGGCCGTATCAATCAGCGTACCTTCCGTTGCCCGCCGCACCCCGGGCTTAATCTCCTGGACAAAGATGGAAAGCACAAACCAGGCCGCGATAGCGACAATCAAAAAATAGCCCAGCAGCAGCCGCATTCCGATGCGCATCACTAACCTCCAAGGCTGTATCCCATGCCGCGATGCGTACTAATAGGGGAGATATTGGGGTTAACTTCTCGCAGCTTCGCGCGCAGCGTTTTGATATGGGTATCCACGGTGCGATCGAAGCTCTCGTTCGCGTCGCCCCAAACTTGCTCCATCAGCAGCTGGCGAGAAAAAATGCGGCCGGGAGAGTGAAGCAGCGTTTTTAATAATAAAAACTCATAGCGGGTCAGATTCAGGGGCTGTCCGCACCACGTAACCTGAGCCGCAGCGTCATGCAAAGTAAATTCCCCTACCCGTAGCAGCGGTGAAGGCGCGGCAAATTTTTGCAGCCGCCGCAGGACGGTGCGCACCCTGGCGCACACTTCACGAGGGGAAAAGGGCTTGGCGATATAATCATCGGCGCCGATTTCCAGGCCAAGCAGCTTATCCACCTCTTCGCTGCGGGCCGTCAGGAACAGCACCGGCAACGCCGGATAGCGGGCCAGCAGACGACGGCATAGCTCAAAACCGCTGATATCCGGCAGCCCGACGTCGAGGATCGCCAGGTCGGGTATTTGATGATGGGCGGCATCCAGAGCGGGTAGCCCGCGCTCAAACGCCGTAACGATAAATCCTTCCTGTTGCAGCATGTAGACAAGCGTATCGGCAATGCTGAGCTCATCTTCCACCAACCAGATCCGCGGTTGTTGCATCGGCGTTCCCTGTTATTTATTCCATGGCATAATCGGCACGGCGCTAAGCGCATTCTTCGGCGAGCCATCAACGATTTTATCTGAATAGGTCAGATAGACCAGCGCATTGCGTTTCGCATCATAAAAACGCACGACCTGCAGCTTTTTAAAAACCAGCGAGGTGCGTTTCTGGAATACCACATCGCCCTGCTTTTTCCCGTTTTTAATTTTATCCGTCAGCTCAATGGGCCCCACCTGCTGACAGGAAATTGCGGCATCAGAGGTATCTTCCGCCAGGCCTAACCCGCCTTTAATTCCGCCGGTTTTCGCGCGACTGATGTAGCACGTCACGTTCTGGACATCCGGATCGTCAAAGGCCTCCACGACGATTTTATGATCCGGACCAAGAAACTTAAATACCGTATCCACGGAGCCGATTTGCTCCGCCTGGGCCACCTGACAGCCGGCCAGTAAAAACATTCCTGCAACTAACTTCTTGTATTTCATATTGTTACCATTCTTAAAAATTTAGCTGAGTGATTATCACTCATTATGAAGAAAAGTTTTATAGATCACAGCTTTACAAAATTACCACCGATACTTGTGGAATAATCGCATTTAAAAGCAAAAAAAACACTGAATGCTAAAACATCAAAAAATGCTATTATCCGCTACCTTTAGTATCAGGCACCTGAGTTTAAGGATGGGGATATTTTATGGATCAAGCAGGGATTATTCGCGATCTCCTTAGCTGGCTGGAAGGTCACCTGGATCAGCCACTCTCACTGGACAATGTGGCAGCGAAGGCAGGTTATTCCAAGTGGCATCTGCAAAGAATGTTCAAGGACGTCACCGGCCACGCCATCGGTGCCTATATTCGCGCCCGTCGCTTATCTAAGTCAGCGGTTGCCCTGCGCCTGACCGCACGTCCGATTCTCGATATCGCGCTGCAGTATCGTTTTGATTCGCAGCAGACGTTTACGCGTGCTTTCAAAAAGCAGTTTTCGCTGACGCCAGCCCTCTATCGACGCTCTCCAGACTGGAGTTCTTACGGTATGCGCCCTCCGCTGCGTCTGGGCGAGTTCACCATGCCGCAGTATGAATTCGTCACGCTGAACACCACTCAGCTGGTTGGCGTCACTCAGAGCTATACCTGTAAGCTGGAAGAGATCTCCGATTTCCGTAATCAGATGCGCGTTCAGTTCTGGCGTGAATTCCTCGCCAATACGCCGTCAATTCCTCCGACGCTGTACGGCCTGCACGAACCGCGCCCCAGCATGGATAAAGACGATGAGCAGGAGGTGTTCTACACCACCGCGCTGACGCCGGAGCTGGCTAACGGTCACCTGCACAACGCCCATCCGGTGACGCTGGAAGGCGGCGAGTACGTGATGTTTACCTACGAAGGATTGGGTACCGGGTTACAGGAATTTATTCTGACGGTTTACGGCACCTGCATGCCGATGCTCAACCTCACCCGCCGTAAAGGTCTGGATATCGAACGTTTCTTTCCGGAAGATGAAAGCCGGAATCAGGAACCGCCCATTCAGCTACGCTGCGAATACCTGATCCCGATTCGTCGTTAACGCTGTAGTTCATCCATCGCGGGGGCATCAAGATGCGAAACATCCCCCGCGGTTTCCACTACCCATCCTGACGCCAGCCAGGGGCTCTGCTGATAGTCAACGCGGGAAATGGAGCAGTTGCGCAGACGCAGACGTCGCTCCGCGTATGCCGGCAAACCAAGAATCGTACTCACCAGACATCCCAGCGCCATGCCGTGGCTCACCAACAGCGGCCGGCTGCCTGCGGGCAGTTCCAGGCAAGATGCCAGCGCCGCATGCATACGCTCGCTCAGCTCCTGCATCGATTCCCCCTGCGGGATACGCCCATCGGGCGTGCCGTTGACCAGCTGGCGACGCCAGCCCTCTTCTTCTTCGCTTAGCGAGTCAATATGGCGCTTTTCCAGCACGCCCATATCCAGCTCACGCAAGCGTGAATCGGTTATGACGCTGCATCCGCAGGCTTCAGCGATGATTTCTGCGGTACGCCGCGTCCGACCTAAGTCGCTGGCAATTATATGCGTAATCCCCAGCGTTCTGGCGCGCTCGCCTACCTGCCAGGCCTGACGCTCACCGTGGGCGGTAAGCGGACTGTCGGACTGGCCCTGAATACGTCGCTCGGCGTTCCACTGCGTTTCACCGTGGCGAACAAGGTATACCTGTAACATGCTTTATTATCCGTTATGAGCTCTTAACCCTCTCGCTTCAAGCATAGCCGCCTGCAACAAGAAGGGTTTGGAGTATACTGCGATGATGTTAAGTCATTCTGAGTTATTTTGATTATGCACCATGTTGTCTCAGCTACCACTAATCCCGCCAAAATTCAGGCAATTCTGCAGGCTTTCAACGAGATCTTCGGCGAAGGATCCTGCCACATTGAGTCCGTCTCCGTCGAGAGCGGCGTGCCGGAACAGCCTTTTGGTAGCGACGAAACGCGCGCTGGCGCACGAAATCGCGTGGCTAACGCGCGTCTTGCGCAGCCAAATGCGGACTTTTGGGTCGCCATTGAAGCCGGAATCGACGAGGGCAGCACTTTTAGCTGGGTGACCATCGATAACGGTAGCCTGCGCGGCGAAGCGCGCTCGGCAACCCTACCGCTGCCGCAGGTCATTCTTGAAAAAGTTCAGGCAGGGGAAGCGCTGGGTCCAGTGATGTCTCAGCATACCGGCATCGATGAAATTGGCCGTAAAGAGGGCGCAATCGGCGTATTTACGGCCGGAAAACTGACCCGCAGCAGCGTTTATCATCAGGCCGTCGTGCTGGCGCTAAGTCCGTTTCATAACGCTATTTATCGCCAGCGTTAAACAACGACTGCTCCAGCCATAAACGCAGCTCCGGCGGCGCTGACTTGAGGCTGTTCGAACCGCGGGTGATAGTCGCGATGCCGGCGCCGAGTTCATTTTTTAGCTCGCGCTGGCTCATCTCACCGCGCAGCAGCTCTTCAATAATACGTACCCGCGTACCCAGCGCCTCGCGCTCGTCGGGGGTCAGCATAAGCTGTAAAAGCGGCAGATGAAGATCGTCGGCGTACGCCTGCTGTAAGAGCGCGACAAAACGCAGCCACTCCTGATGACGCTGTTCGGCTACCGCTGCTGAATAGGGGGATTGTTGGGTCATGTTACGCCACCTGTCGGATGTACTCACTAACGAGTACAAAGCATAACATACTTCTGTCCGGACTCTACGGATTTCGGGCAACATCGCCTTTTGCTATGTTGCCCGAAAACGACAGCGCTAGTAGCGCAGCTTCCACTCCGCATCGCTCAGCAGAGCATCTTTCTGGCCCATAAAATAGCGATAGTAGGCATCATAGGACAAAACGTTTTTGACGTAGCCGCGCGTTTCAGAGAACGGAATGCTCTCGACGAACGCCACCGCGTCAATACGGCCGCCGCTGTTGCCCCGCCACGTGCGCACCCGCCCTGGCCCGGCGTTATAGGCCGCTGAGGCGAAGATACGGTTATTGCCAAACTGCTGATAAACATACTGCAGATAGCTGGTACCAATGTTGATGTTCATTTCCGGATCCAGCAGCCGCGATGGACCGCTATAGCCAGGGATACTGAACATGCTCACCGTATGCGTCGCCGTACCCGGCATAATCTGCATCAGACCGCGGGCACCTACCGGTGAACCGGCTTTCGGGTTCCAG
The DNA here is from genome assembly GCF_001808475.1 of Klebsiella sp. HMSC09D12. Classification (NCBI taxonomy): domain Bacteria; kingdom Pseudomonadati; phylum Pseudomonadota; class Gammaproteobacteria; order Enterobacterales; family Enterobacteriaceae; genus Klebsiella; species Klebsiella sp. HMSC09D12. Next base: position 28,759 of record NZ_KV793504.1, read on the forward strand.
GCGCTCTCCTGACGCGCAATGGCCATCGCGTAGCTTTGCGGAATATCTTTCCCTCTGATGTAGCGTTTGAAAAGATCGTTATAGGCCAGCGGGAAACGCTCTTCCAGTTGATCCCACAGTTTCCCGGCGATCGTGGCCTGAACGCTGAGATCCCACCAGTTCTGATTAAACGCGTAACGCGCCAGCTGTGCCTGCTGATCTTTGGTCTTGCTGGTGACCAGATTGGCCCACTCGCTGCGGGCGGTATTGTCCATATTCCAGTACATGAGCTCGCGGACTCGCGCCATTTCCGGCCCGGAGGTCAGCGCCGGATCGAGATTAGCGGGAGCTTTATCAATACGGAAAGTGTACTCCTCGCCCAGGCGCTGGGCTGCGACCATCGGGTAGAAACCGCGCTGCTGCATCAGCGAGCGCAGAATATCTTTCGCTTCATCATCGCGCCCGCGCTCCAGCAGCAGATCGGCCTGCCAGTAGCGCCATTCATCCTTCTCTTTCGCTTCCATCGGCAAACGCGCCAGCCAGGTATTCAGGCCGCGACGATCGCCAAGACCAAGCGCCATACGTACCCGGCGCTCCACCAACGAAGTCGATTGGGAGCGCATGATAGCGTCGTCGCGCCAGATGGCCTGCTCTTCGGTCACGTCGCTGCCCATCAGTCGCCAGGCGACGATGTCACGCAGCTCCTGGATTTGATCTTCATTAAGCTGCTGCGCCTGCGCTAATGAAGGGATCATCAGGCGCGCATTTTCCACGTCCTGCCGCGCAACGCTGGCAAAGGCGACCGCCGCCATCTGGCGGGTAAAATCCGTCGCGCCGGTTGTACGGGCAAAGGTCATAACGCTATTCGGATCGTTAGCCAGCGCGATAACCGCCGTCGCAATCGTTTGATAATCGGACGGCATCTGCTGGGCCAGAACCCTTACCAGGCTGGTATTTCCCGCCTTCATCGCCAGACGGATCCGTTCAAGATAGGCCAACGGATCCTGCTGACCTGAGGCCCGCCAGGCGCCAAATAGCCGATCGCAGGCGTTTGGCTGGCTTTTGCCGCTCAGCCACAGCGCTTTCGCCCCATCCCAGGCTTCCTGAGTCTGGCCGACGTTCCATTTCGCATAGTAGTAATTACACTGCGCTTCGGTACCGGTCGGTTTCTCCGGGCTAAACGCCAGCAGGCCTCGCCAGTCGTCGCGACGCGCCAGTTCGTTAACAAAGCGGGATTTCAGCGATCGTGCGGGAGGCAGCGTAGGGTTAGCGGCGATAAAATTGGTGACCACCAGCGCCGGTTGGTTCATCAGATCGTCGGTTATCTGACGATACTGGAGATAAGGATAAAGCGGATAGGTCGTCAGGGTGGGCATCAGCTGATTGACGACATCCATCTGTCGGTTGTCCCATGCCTGTTTAGTTTGAGCATAGCGGCTGCGCTGTTCATCCAGTGAATCCGCATGCGCCAGTTGGCTTAACGTCAGCAGACTTACGCCGGCGGCCAGAAGACGCCACGTCACAGTTTTGGCTTTTTCCACAAGCTCTTCCTCTATTCAGGTACATCACAGCAGCATCATGCCGCGGGCAAAAATTTCAGGTATTACGTAGATATGCTAATCAGACAACGCGAATCGCGCCACGTCCCGGACATTTTTTTACTCTTTTGTGAAACCCATCGCCTCGCTGGGATTAAAGCGCGAAAAAGGCTACACTTCGCCTTTGAAAACTATCTATCATTATAAATGAGAGGCGAAGTCCAACGTGGCTCAATTCGTTTATACCATGCATCGTGTCGGCAAAGTGGTTCCGCCGAAACGTCATATTCTGAAAAATATCTCCCTGAGCTTCTTCCCTGGCGCAAAAATCGGTGTTCTCGGTCTGAACGGCGCCGGTAAGTCTACCCTGCTACGCATCATGGCCGGCATTGATACCGATATCGAAGGCGAAGCTCGTCCGCAGCCGGGCCTGAAAATCGGCTATCTGCCGCAGGAGCCGCAGCTCAATCCAGAGCAGACCGTACGTGAGTCGGTTGAAGAGGCGGTGGCCGAAGTGGTCAATGCGCTGAAAGGTCTGGACGAGGTGTACGCGAAGTACGCTGAGCCGGATGCCGACTTCGACAAGCTCGCCGCTCAGCAGGGCAAGTTTGAAGAGATTATCCAGGCGCACGACGGCCATAACCTGAACGTGCAGCTGGAGCGCGCCGCAGATGCCCTGCGTCTGCCGGACTGGGACGCGAAAATCGCCAATCTCTCCGGGGGTGAACGCCGCCGCGTCGCGCTGTGCCGTCTGCTGCTCGAAAAGCCAGACATGCTGCTGCTCGACGAACCGACTAACCACCTGGATGCGGAATCCGTAGCGTGGCTGGAACGTTTCCTTCACGACTTCGAAGGTACCGTGGTGGCGATTACCCACGACCGTTACTTCCTCGACAACGTGGCCGGCTGGATCCTTGAGCTTGACCGCGGCGAAGGTATTCCGTGGGAAGGTAACTACTCCTCCTGGCTGGAGCAGAAAGACCAGCGTCTGGCGCAGGAAGCTTCTCAGGAAGCGGCGCGTCGTAAGTCAATCGAGAAAGAGCTGGAGTGGGTCCGTCAGGGCGCGAAGGGCCGTCAGTCTAAGGGTAAGGCCCGTCTGGCGCGCTTTGAAGAGCTTAACAACGTCGAGTATCAGAAACGTAACGAAACCAACGAACTGTTTATTCCGCCAGGCCCGCGTCTGGGGGATAAAGTCGTGGAAGTCAGCAATCTGCGTAAGTCCTACGGCGACCGCGTGCTGATTGACGATCTGAGCTTCTCAGTACCGAAGGGCGCTATCGTCGGCATCATCGGTCCTAACGGCGCGGGTAAATCGACCCTGTTCCGCATGATGTCCGGTCAGGAACAGCCTGACGCCGGTTCTATCACCTTGGGTGAAACCGTCAAGCTGGCCTCCGTCGATCAGTTCCGCGACGCTATGGACAACAGCAAAACCGTGTGGGAAGAAGTTTCCGGCGGGCTGGATATCATGAAGATCGGCAACACCGAGATGCCGAGCCGCGCCTACGTGGGCCGCTTTAACTTCAAAGGCGTTGACCAGGGCAAGCGCGTTGGCGAACTGTCCGGCGGTGAGCGCGGTCGTCTGCACCTGGCGAAGCTGCTGCAGGTTGGCGGTAACGTCCTGCTGCTCGATGAACCGACCAACGACCTGGATATCGAAACCCTGCGCGCGCTGGAAAACGCCCTGCTGGAGTTCCCGGGCTGCGCGATGGTTATCTCGCACGACCGCTGGTTCCTCGACCGCATCGCGACCCACATTCTGGACTACCAGGATGAAGGTAAGGTGGAGTTCTTCGAAGGTAACTTTACCGAATACGAAGAGTATAAGAAACGCACCCTCGGCACCGATGCGCTGGAGCCGAAGCGTATCAAGTACAAACGTATTGCGAAATAAGAGCATAAGGGCAACGCAGGTTGCCCTTTTTAATATTTGTCACTCTCCCGCCGGGAGAGTGTTGTAGCCCGGCTCAGGCATTCATGCCGCCAGCCGGGAAACCAACTGCAATACCGCTTCAGCCATTTCCCCGGCTCACGCTGCGCTTAGACGGGCCAGGGATTCATGCGGCATCAGGCCGCAGAAGGCCTATCCCTGCTCGCCCATCATCTCTTTCACCAGCTCAACGCAGCGCAGGAAGCGGGCGTCGTAATCAGCCTCTTTCACATGCACAAAATCTATCTCGTTCTCCCTGAGCAGCGACACCAGCAGCGACTGGAACTCTTTGCGGTCTACGGAGCTGCCAAGGCTTCGCAAGCCATCGGCTACCCACGGCGTGTTGTTTTCCAGCAGAATGACCAGGTCGAAGCGATACTCATCGATCAGCGCCTGAACAAAGGGATGTTCCCGCCCTTCATACTTCAAACAAAACGCCTGAGTACTGACAAAGTCAGTATCGATAAATGCCACTTTATTGGCATATTTTACTGCAAAATCAATATACTGCGCATGACCAAGAGCGATTTTGTCATAGTCGGAATATTGCAGCGCCATCTCATCGCCGCCGAGGTGCGAAAAGACGTAGTCGCGGCCATACTCCCAGGCGCTGGTGGTATTAAAGATATTGGAAAGCTTATTCACCAGCGTCGACTTCCCGCTCGACTCACCGCCGAGGATCGCCACCGTGCGTACGAAAAAGGGCTTCACTTCGGTAGGAATATATTCCCAGTAACGGAACGGATTCTCACGAATCTGCCCGCCGCTGATGTTCATAAAGGTGCGTTTAGGATCGATAAGAACGGTTTCAATCCCCAGATGATCCAGATACTGCGGCGCGTCGCCCTCTTCCGAGGTGTAGATCCAGTTAGGCTCAATGCCCTTCTCGCTCATAAAGGCGCGGATCCCGCGGCTCCAGACGTCCCAGCCGTGCGGATAAGGCTCCATTCCCTCTTCATTGAAGGCGTGGATGCGGATATTTTTTTGATATTTGAACGTTTGCAGCAGCCAGCGCAGGCGGTCAGGCACGGTTGGCTGCTGCGACATCGCGCTCTTTTCAAACAGCTCGCGATCGCGGGGATCGTCGTAGCCCATAATGATATGCAGCTCATCGACCTGGCTACAGGCGCGCTGAATCAAGTAGATGTGCCCGGTGTGCAGCGGGTAAAACTTACCAAATACCACGCCAACGCTTTTTTGCCGACGTGGAAACTCCAGCCCGAGAAACCGGTGCAACGCTTCGAGCTTTTGCGCGCTGGGGCTTTTAATTTTGGCGTTCAGCAGTTGGCTCAGGTAGCCTTTTGTCATTCCGCTGGCGTCCGCCACCTGCTGTAGCGTACAGCCCTTCTGCTTTATGGCGCTTTTTAAATAGTCAAATGACGACATGGCGAGTCTCCTTTTAACTTATTATAAGTCGTCAAAGACGCTTAGCGCGTCCGCAAGCTTTTTCACGCCAAAGATTTGCATCCCTTCCGGCACTTTTTTCGGCACATTCGCGGCCGGAACAATCGCCCGACGAAAACCATGCTTAGCCGCTTCGGAAATACGCTCCTGGCCGCTCGGCACCGGGCGAATTTCGCCCGCCAGACCCACTTCGCCGAAAACCACCAGGTCCTGCGGCAGAGGACGGTCGCGCAGGCTGGAAACCATCGCCAGCAGCAGCGCCAGGTCGGCGCTGGTTTCTGTGACCTTCACACCGCCAACAACGTTGACGAACACGTCCTGGTCAGCCATCTGCAGACCACCGTGACGATGCAGTACCGCCAGCAGGATCGCCAGACGGTTCTGCTCCAGCCCCACCGCCACGCGGCGCGGGTTGGACATCATCGAGTGATCGACCAGCGCCTGGATCTCCACCAGCAGCGGTCGGGTACCTTCCCAGACCACCATTACCGAACTGCCCGAAGTCACTTCGTCACCGCGGCTCAGGAAGATAGCCGAGGGGTTGCTCACTTCACGTAGCCCCTGCTCGGTCATAGCGAATACGCCCAGCTCGTTGACCGCGCCGAAGCGGTTTTTATGGCTGCGCAAGGTGCGAAAACGAGAATCGGCGTCGCCGTCGAGCAGCACGGAGCAGTCAATACAGTGCTCCAGCACTTTCGGCCCGGCCAGCGAGCCGTCTTTGGTCACGTGGCCGACCATGACGATCGCCACGCCGCGCGTCTTGGCAAAGCGCGTTAAATAGGCCGCCGTTTCGCGCACCTGAGCCACGCTGCCCGGCGACGACTGCACGTCGGCCATATGCATCACCTGGATGGAGTCGATAACCATCAGCTGCGGCTTTTCTTCGTCGGCAATCTGGCAAATCTGCTCAATGCTGGTTTCTGACAGCATATTCAGGTTGGCGGTGGGCAGACTTAAGCGGTGAGCGCGCATCGCCACCTGCTGAAGCGACTCTTCCCCGGTGACGTAGAGCGTTTTCATGCCTTCGGAGAGCTTACACAGGGTTTGCAGCAGCAGCGTCGACTTGCCCGCGCCGGGGTTACCGCCGATCAGAATCGCGCTTCCCGGCACCACGCCGCCGCCGAGCACGCGGTCAAATTCTTTAAATCCGGTCGAAAAGCGCGGCAGCGCTTCGAGGCTGATATCAGAGAGCTTTTGCACCTTCGATACGCCGGCATTACCGGCGTAACCTGACAGGCGTTCGTTTCTTGCCACCTGCGGCGAAGCGGCAATGCGCATCTCGGTTATGGTATTCCAGGCATGACAGGCGCTGCACTGCCCCTGCCAGCGCGGATAATCCGCACCGCATTCATTACAGACAAATGCGCGTTTTGGAGCTTTCGCCACGTTAACCTCTTACTTTTGATTCATGCTGCCGGAGAGAATACAGAATACCCCCATCAGGTCAGCGTGGCGGATTGTCACTTCCGCCAGTTCATTCACTTTGGGCTTAGCATGATAGGCGATGCCGAGTCCTGCCGCTTTAATCATCGGCAGATCGTTTGCGCCATCGCCAATAGCGACGGTTTGCGCCGGCGGGATTTCATACTTTTCCGCCAGTTTACGCAGCGTACTGGCTTTATATTTCGCATCGACGATATCGCCGATGACGTTGCCGGTCAGCTTACCGTCCATGATCTCCAGTTCGTTGGCGAACACCGCGTCGAGATGCAGCTTGTCGCGCAAATACTCGGCAAAGAAGGTGAAGCCGCCGGAGGCGATCGCCACCTTCCAGCCGAGCGTTTCCAGCTTCAGCACCAGCTGGGTCAGCCCCGGCATCAGCGGCAGCGTTTCACGCACCTGCAGAAGAATATTGGCATCGGCATCTTTCAGCGTCGCTACCCGCTGACGCAGGCTGGCGGTGAAATCAAGTTCGCCGCGCATCGCGCGCTCGGTCACTTCAGAGACCAGCTCGCCGGTACCGGCCAGTTTGGCGATTTCATCAATGCACTCGATCTGAATCGCCGTCGAGTCCATATCCATAACCAGCAGGCCCGGCGTGCGTAAATGCGGGATTTTCCCCAGCGGCGCGACGTCAAACCCGGCCTCATGGGCCAGACGGGTCGCTCGTAGCGTTAACGAACCAGCCAGACGAATCACCTGATAGTCGTCAACCGCCCAGGAGGCAACAATCACCAGGGCCGCCCCCAGCTCCCGCTGCCACTCGGTCAGACGACGCTTGTTGAGACCGCGACCATACAGCAGCCAGCCGCTACGTCCGGCATGATAATCCAACGGCATAACCTCATCACCGCTCAGGGAAAGCGGCAATCCAGGCCACTGGGAAACATCTTCAGGCAGGTCGCACCAGGTCAAACTGTTTGGCATCACGGCTCCACATAACTTCATTCAGGCGAGGAAAATAACGCATGAGGCTACCTTGTAACCAGCGCTTCTGGCAACATTAAGCTGCAAATTTTCAAAGGTGGAATATGGTACGCGCAAAACTTAAATTCCGGCTGCATCGCGCGGTGATAGTTCTGATCTGTCTCGCACTCCTCGTCGCCCTTATGCAGGGCGCTTCGTGGTTTAGCCAGAACAGTCAGAAGCAGCGCAATCCGCAGCTGGAAGAACTGGCCCGCACGCTCGCCCAGCAGGTCACGCTGAACCTGGCGCCGCTGATGCACAGCGAAACGCCCGACGAAAAGCGAATTAGCCAGCTGCTGGACCAGCTTACCCATAAAAGCCGGATCCTCGACGCCGGCGTGTATGACGAACAGGGTGACCTGGTGGCGCGTTCCGGCGAAAGCGTCGAGGTACGCGATCGGCTGGCGCTGGACGGGAAAAAAGCGGGCGGCTACTTCAACCAGCAAATCGTTGAGCCTGTTCAGGGTAAAAACGGGCCGCTCGGCTACCTGCGCCTGACGCTGGATACCCACACGTTAGCCACCGAAGCGCAGCAGGTCGATAATACCACCAATATCCTGCGTCTGATGCTGCTGCTATCTCTGGCTATCGGCGTCGTCCTGACGCGCACCCTGCTGCAGGGAAAACGTACCCGCTGGCAGCAATCGCCTTTCCTGCTTACCGCCAATAAGCCGGTGCAGGATGAAGATAAAGATGAATCAGAATAAGGAAATCGCTATGCCCACGCTGCGCCTGCTGCTCTCTGACTCTTACGACCCCTGGTTCAATCTGGCGGTTGAGGAGTCCATTTTTCGCCAGATGCCCGCAACTCAACGGGTGCTGTTTCTGTGGCGCAACGCCGATACGGTGGTCATTGGCCGCGCACAAAACCCGTGGAAAGAGTGCAACACCCGACGTATGGAAGAAGACAACGTGCGCCTGGCGCGTCGCAGCAGCGGCGGCGGCGCGGTATTCCACGATCTGGGCAATACCTGCTTTACCTTTATGGCCGGAAAGCCAGAGTACGATAAAACCGTTTCCACGAATATCGTCCTGACGGCGCTGAATTCGCTGGGCGTCACGGCGGAAGCCTCAGGCCGTAACGATCTGGTCGTAAAAACCGCTGAAGGCGACCGAAAAGTCTCCGGCTCCGCCTATCGCGAAACGATGGATCGCGGCTTTCACCACGGAACGCTGCTGCTGAACGCCGATTTAAACCGTCTGGCCAACTACCTCAATCCCGATAAGAAAAAGCTGCAGGCTAAAGGCATTACCTCCGTACGCGGGCGCGTAGCCAATCTGGTCGAGCTGCTACCGGGCATTACCCATCAGCAGGTCTGCGAGGCGATCCAGGAGGCGTTTTTCGCCCATTACGGCGAACGCGTCACTGCAGAAGTGATCTCCCCGGAGAAAATGCCGGACCTGCCGAATTTTGCCGCGACCTTTGCTCGCCAGAGCAGCTGGGAGTGGAACTTTGGCCAGGCACCGGCTTTCAGCCATCTGCTGGACAAACGTTTTACCTGGGGCGGCGTAGAGCTCCATTTCGACGTCGAAAAAGGCCATATCACGCGCACTCAGGTCTTTACCGACAGCCTTAACCCGGCACCGCTGGAAGCGCTTGCCGCCCGACTGCAGGGCTGCCCGTACCGCGCGGATATGCTGCAGCAGGAGTGCGAGGCTTTATTCGTTGATTTCCCGGAGCAGGAGAAAGAGCTGCGTGAGCTGTCGGCGTGGATTGCCGGCGCGGTACGCTAACGTGCGGTCAGATCACGTCGCCCCTCTCCCATAGGGAGAGGGAGGAAGAGATGATTACTCTTTATCGCCCAGCAGAACGGATTCCAGCGCGATTTTGATCATATCGTTGAAGGTCGTCTGGCGTTCAGCAGCCGTGGTCTGCTCGTGGGTACGGATGTGGTCAGATACGGTGCAGATGGTCAGCGCTTTCGCGCCGAATTCCGCCGCGACGCCGTAGATCCCGGCCGCTTCCATTTCCACGCCCAGAATGCCGTATTTTTCCATTACGTCGAACATCTCACCGCCGTCCGGCGCATAAAACAGATCAGCAGAGAAGATGTTGCCCACGCGAGCGTCAACGCCCAGCGCTTTTGCCGCGTCAACCGCGTTACGCACCATGCCAAAGTCGGCAATCGCCGCAAAGTCGTGGTCTTTGAAACGCATACGGTTAACTTTAGAGTCGGTGCAGGCGCCCATGCCGATAACCACGTCGCGCAGTTTAACGTCCATACGCACCGCGCCGCAGGAGCCTACGCGAATGATTTTTTTGACGCCGAAGTCGGTGATCAGCTCTTTCGCATAAATGGAGCAGGAGGGGATACCCATACCGTGACCCATAACGGAAATTTTGCGGCCTTTATAGGTACCGGTGAAGCCCAGCATACCGCGGACGTTGTTTACTTCACGGATATCTTCAAGGAAAGTTTCGGCAATGTGCTTCGCGCGCAGCGGGTCGCCAGGCATCAGCACAACGTCAGCGAAATCGCCCATTTCTGCGTTAATGTGTGGAGTAGCCATCGTTAAATCCTTCTGAATGTTATACCTGATGGCGGCTACGCCTAATCAGGCTGACAAAAAAGGCCCGGTGAGCGTGACTCACCGGGCAAAAAATCACAGCATGTTTTTGCCGTATTCCATCGGAGACGTACCGAAGTACGTTGCCAGAGTCTGGCCGATATCGGCGAAGGTTTCGCGGTGACCCAGCGAACCCGGCTTCACTTTCGGGCCATAAATCAGTACCGGAATATGTTCGCGGGTATGGTCAGTACCGGTCCAGGTCGGGTCGCAGCCGTGGTCAGCGGTCAGGATCAGAATGTCATCTTCCCCTACCAGTTCCATCAGCTCCGGCAGACGGCGATCGAACAGCTCCAGACCCGCAGCATAGCCAGCAACATCTCGGCGGTGGCCCCAGGAAGAGTCGAAGTCCACGAAGTTGGTGAAGACGATGGTTTCGTCCCCCGCTTCTTTCATCTCTTTAATGGTGGCGTCAAACAGCGCATCCAGACCGGTCGCCTTCACTTTTTTAGTAATGCCGCAGTTGGCATAGATGTCGGCGATTTTACCGACCGAAACCACCTGCCCTTTTTTCTCGTCAACCAGCTTCTGTAGCACCGTCGGTGCCGGCGGCTCAACGGCCAGATCGTGGCGGTTACCGGTGCGCTGGAAGTGACCGGCTTTGTCGCCGATAAACGGACGCGCAATAACGCGGCCGATGTTGTAGCCGCCTTCGGTCAGCTCTTCACGCGCGATTTCGCACAGTTCGTACAGCTTATCGAGACCAAAGGTCTCTTCATGGCAGGCAATCTGGAACACCGAGTCAGCAGAGGTATAGAAAATCGGCTTGCCGGTTTTCATATGCTCTTCGCCCAGTTGATCGAGGATAACGGTACCGGAAGAGTGGCAGTTGCCGAGGTAGCCCGGCAGATTTGCGCGCTTAACCAGTTTATCAAGCAGCTCCTGCGGGAAGCTGTTTTCATGCTCAGGAAAGTAGCCCCAGTCAAACAGAACCGGCACGCCGGCGATTTCCCAGTGGCCTGACGGGGTGTCTTTGCCGGAAGAGAGCTCATGCGCCCATGCGTAAGCGCCGATAACTTCCGCGTTGCCGTCCATACCGGCTGCAACTTTACCGGTAGAACCTTCATGGGCCTTAACCAGCCCCAGGCGGGTCAGATTAGGCAAATTGAGCGGACCTTTACGGCCGTTGTCAGCCTCGCCTTTGGCACAAGCTTCTGCAATATGGCCCATGGTGTCTGAACCGACGTCGCCAAAGCGTTCAGCGTCTTCAGTCGCACCGATGCCGAATGAGTCCAGCACCATAATAAATGCACGTTTCATATTATTCTCCGTACCTTTTGCGCTGCAAAAAAGCGATCAGATCAGTATATAACTATTCGGTGATACGACGATAGACTGTCGGCGTAATTTCAGGCGCTTTATCGTCAAGTTTTATGGCCGCTTTCACTGCTTTGGCCGCTTCCTGCCAGCTGTTCTCATCTTTCGCATGGATAACCGCCAGCGGCTGCTGCGTATCAATGCGCGCGCCGAGGGGAACCATGTCGGTGAAGCCGACGCTGTAATCAATTAGATCTGCAGCCTGACGGCGACCGCCGCCCATAGAGACCACCGCCATGCCCAGCGCGCGAGTGTCCATTTCGGCAACAAATCCTTCGCCTTCGGCGTAGACCGCTTTGCTTAGCATCGCGCCCGGCAGGTATTTATCGTAGTTTTCCACGAAATCGCCAGGGCCTTTTTGCGCCGCCACCATCCGGCCAAAGACTTCTGCGGCTTTACCGTTATCAAGCACCGCCTGAAGCTTAGCCCGCGCATCGGCATCGTTCTCCGCCAGCTTGCCGGAAATCAGCATCTCAACGCAGAGCGCCATCGTCACCTCAAGCAGCCGCGGATTGCGGTACTCGCCGGTGAGGAACTGCACGGCTTCCCGCACTTCCACCGCATTACCGGCGCTGGAAGCCAGCACCTGGTTCATATCGGTCAACAGGGCTGTCGTCCGCACGCCGGCGCCATTAGCAACGCCGACGATCGCTTCGGCCAGCGCGGCGGAAAGCTCATAAGTGGGCATAAAGGCGCCGCTGCCGACTTTGACATCCATCACCAGCGCGTCCAGCCCTTCCGCCAGCTTCTTGGCGAGAATCGAGGCGGTGATCAGCGGGATAGAGTCCACCGTCGCGGTGATATCACGCGTGGCGTAAAAACGTTTGTCCGCCGGTGCCAGAGAGCTGGTCTGCCCGATAATCGCGACGCCGACATCTTTAATGATTTCACGGAAGCGGCTATCGTCCGGGAAGATATCGAAACCGGGGATCGCTTCCAGCTTGTCCAGCGTACCGCCGGTATGACCGAGTCCGCGCCCGGAGATCATCGGTACATAGCCGCCGCAGGCAGCGACCATCGGCCCCAGCATCAGGGAAGTCACATCGCCTACGCCGCCGGTAGAGTGTTTATCGACAATTGGGCCGTTAAGATTAAGGCTCTTCCAGTCGAGGACGGTTCCTGAATCCCGCATCGCCATGGTCAGCGAAACGCGTTCCGGCATAGACATATCGTGGAAAAAAATGGTCATCGCCAGCGCGGCGATCTGCCCTTCAGAGATGGTGTTATCGCGGATACCGTTAATGAAAAAACGAATTTCTTCATCGCTCAGCGCATGACCATCACGTTTTTTACGAATAATTTCTTGTGCGAGAAACAAGATTACCTCCCGAGGAAAGAGTCAAAGACTAACCTCAGGCCGGACGACATCCGGCCTTAAGGTCAGACAAATTACGTATTAGTAGCTGCTGGCGCTCTTACCATCGCCGTGACCCAACGCTTTCAGCAGGCTTGCCAGCAGGCTGGAAGCGCCGAAGCGATAGTGGCGAGAATCGGCCCAGTCGGCCCCGAACAGCTCATCAGCAATGGCGAGGAACTTTTGCGCGTCTTCCGCGCTGCGCACGCCGCCTGCCGGTTTGAAGCCAACGCTCTGCTGAACACCCATATCGCGGATGACTTCCAGCATAATGCGCGCGCTTTCCGGGGTCGCATTCACCGGAACTTTACCGGTCGACGTTTTGATAAAATCAGCGCCGGCTTTGATGGAAATTTCAGACGCTTTACGAATCAGCGCTTCTTCTTTCAGCTCGCCGGTTTCGATAATGACTTTCAGCAGCACGTTTGCTGCCGCGCAGGCTTCTTTACAGGCTTTGACCAGGTCAAAACCCACCTGTTCGTTGCCCGCAATCAGCGCGCGATAAGGGAAGACGACGTCGACTTCATCCGCGCCGTAGGCAATCGCCGCGCGGGTTTCCGCCAGCGCAATATCGATATCATCGTTACCGTGCGGGAAGTTGGTCACCGTCGCAATGCGGATATCCGGGGTTCCCTGTTCGTTCAGCGTTTTGCGCGCGATCGGGATAAAGCGCGGGTAGATACACACTGCGGCGGTATTCCCTACCGGTGTTTTGGCCTGATGACACAACGCGATCACTTTCTCATTAGTGTCGTCATCATTCAGGGTGGTCAGGTCCATCAGTTTCAACGCGCGCAGGCTGCTGGCAGTTAAATCAGTCATTTCATACTCCGACGGCGTATTGCCGGTTAAAAGTTTGTTCACCTTGCGAGTCTGTTACTATTGTAACATTGCCTCGCCGCCACACTTCGATATACATCACAGTTAATGAAAACTAATTGCCAATTTGCATTGCTGTGACGTGATTTAAATCACACTAAATAGCCAAGCCCGGGCTTCATGAGCGTACAGCACTTTATAAGCATAAACAGCAAGCTCCGGCCCGACGGAATGTTATTATTATAACATATCCGAACGCGACAACTCGATATCAGCAGGGTCATTTTGTGCGAACAACGGCGAAAAAGAGCACTAACGATGGAAAAACAGAGCGTTGCAGGATGATGGAATTTTAACAATTGTGATAAAAATACCGGCGGCAGCGCCGCCACCGGTATTTTCTCGCTGAAGGACGCGTTATAGCGCGAGGAAGACGCCTGCGATGGTGGCGCTCATCAGATTTGAGAGCGTACCCGCCGCCACCGCCCGCATGCCCAGCTGTGCGATTTCCTGGCGGCGATTGGGCGCCATACCGCCTAAACCGCCAATCAGAATGGCAATGGATGACAGGTTGGCAAAACCGCAAAGGGCAAAGGAGATAATGGCCTTAGTGTGGGTTGAAATGACCTGCAAACCTGCGGCAGCCACCTCGGCGTCGGCTTTCAGATATTCGCCGAAATTCATATAGGCTACAAACTCATTGATGATCAGCTTCTGGCCGATAAATGAGCCGGCCACGGTGGCTTCACTCCATGGAACGCCAATCACCCACGCCAGCGGCGAGAAGACCCAGCCGAGAATCATTTGCAGCGACAGATCCGGGTAGTTAAACCAGCCGCCCACGCCGGAGAGGATCCCGTTAACCAGCGCAATCAGCGCGATAAACGCCAGCAGCATCGCGCCAACGTTAAGCGCCAGCTGCATCCCCGAAGCTGCCCCGGATGCGGCAGCATCCAGTACGTTTGCCGGCGCTTCCGGATCGGCGTCATTTTTTTCCAGCGCCGGGCTATCTTGCGGCTGCTCGGTTTCCGGCACGATAATTTTCGCAAACAGCAGGCCGCCCGGTGCCGCCATAAATGAAGCGGCAATCAGATATTCTAACGGTACGCCCATCTGGGCATAACCGGCCAGAACGGAGCCTGCGACCGAAGCCAGGCCCCCGCACATCACCGCAAATAGCTCAGAGCGCGTCATGGTGGCGATGTAAGGACGCACGACCAGCGGCGCTTCGGTCTGGCCAACAAAAATATTCGCCGTGGCAGAGAGCGATTCCGTGCGCGAGGTTTTCAGTACCGCGCGCAGCGCCCCGCCGAGTATGCGGATCACAAACTGCATAATGCCCAGGTAATAAAGCACGGCGATCAGCGATGAGAAGAAGACAATGACCGGCAGGACGCGCAGGGCAAAAACAAACCCGCCGCCGCCGAAGACCTCAAACATCTTGTCGGAAACCAGACCGCCGAAAATAAAGCCGATCCCTTCATTGCCGTAAGCAATCACGTTGGCAACGCCGTTAGACATGGCCAGCAGCGCCGTGCGCCCGGCCGGCACGTAGAGAATTAACGCGCCGATCCCCACCTGGATAATCCAGGCGCCGAGGACGGTGCGCAGGTTGATGGCTTTTCGATTACTGGAGAGGAGCACTGCGATGGCTAACAGCACCACCATGCCGATAAGTCCCATGATAATTTGCATACAGAATCCCTGTGTATTGATAGTTCAGCGTAAAACCCCGCGATTATAACGGCATGGAACCATCACGCTCATCACAGCTCACACATTTTAGGCAAAACAATGAGATAAAAAGGCAGGAATGAGACACAAGTCACTCAATAAAAGGTTATAAAATAGCAAAAACCTCTTTTGTATTACAAAACATGGTATTAGCTATCTCTTCAGCAGGCTCAGAGCGTAGCTCACATAAGGCGGTGAAGACGCGAGCCGCTTGCTCAGGCCTGTTCGGCTGCCCCTGGAAACCGTTTAACGGCATATCCGGCGCATCGGTCTCCAGTAACAGCGCAGAAAGTGGTAGCTGCGCCATCACATCGCGGGTCTTGCTGGCGCGCGGGTAGGTAATGGTACCGCCAACGCCGATTTTATAGCCCAGCTGGACAAAACGTTCGGCTTGCTGAAGACTACCGGCAAAACCGTGCACCACGCCGGTACGCGGTAAAGCGTGCTTTTTTAGCAGCATCGCCAGCTTGTCATGAGTGCGTCTGGAGTGGAGGATGACCGGCAAGTCGTAGCGTTTCGCCAGACGCAACTGCGCCTCCAGGAGAGAAATCTGGCGCTCGAACTGCGGATCTTCGCGATAGAGATCGAGGCCAATTTCCCCAACCGCGATCAGCTTAGCATCGCGTTTCGCCAGGCAGGCTTCAAGCCGCGCCAGACTCTCTTCTTCATGCCGCTCAATTACTATCGGATGAAGCCCCAGGGCCGCGTAGAGCGGAGCATACTGCGCCGCAAGCCCTAATACGCGGGCAAAGTTATCCGCTTCCGTCGCCGGTACGATGATTTGCCTCACGCCAGCCTGAGCCGCTCGGGCAATACTGGCAGTTTCGTCGCCGGTGAAAGGAGGGAAATCGAAGTGACAGTGGGTATCAATAAATCGCAAGGTCACGCGAGGTCCTCATTATCAAAGCTGGCATCATTGGCCTGCTCAGCCGCGATGACCGGAACCTGAGGGATCTCGTTGGCCACGGGCGCCGGCGGGATAACCACCGTTTTCGGTACCGCAATGCGTGGCGCATGACGCAGCAAAGGAGGCCTGTCGGCCAGCAGTTTACCGACCGTAGCGAGGAAATAGCGCCCGCACTGGCGCCCGGTTTTGTAGTCTTCCAGTAAAGCAGGAAGACGGCTGCCTAACGCCATACTTTTCAATGGCTTCTGTGGATATATTTCCAGAATTCTCAGCTTACCCGGCGGCTTCTCAATGAACTCTTGCGTGGAGCGATAGGTGGTTTCGTGGTGCTGTACCAGATTCACAAACGGCTGCAGGCTACTTTCGCCAAGCCAGCGCTCCATCCGTTTAAACCACTGCGGGGTGTAGTACATCTGCGAAGGCACGGTGCGGATCACTACAATTGTTTGCGCGCCCCGACGGGCGGCCTCCTGCACCGGGATCGCATCGCTGACGCCGCCGTCCAGATAGCTCACCCCATCCAGCATAACGCCGCTGCGGTAAAAACCGGGAATCGCGCTGGAGGCGCGAATCAGATCGAGCCAGGTTTGCTGGGTAGGGGAAAAGTAGTTGGGCGTATAATCATCGCCGCGGCAGGCGCACATCCAGAACTCTTTACCCTGAGCAAAACGGTCTTCAGCATAAGCCATCGCCAGCGGCATTTTTTTGGCGGTGCTGTCGACCAGCCAGTCGAGATCGATGAGGTTGCCTCCGCGGACAAAACGCATCGGGTCGAAAAACTCGCGGGCGGTGGTGTAGCGGGTGATCACCTTGCGGGCATAGCCGGGCTGGTTGCACAGATAGGCCGAGAGATTTTGCGCCCCGGCAGAGGTGCCAAACAGCATATCGAACGGGTTAAATCCCGCGCGCATAAATTCGTCCAGCACCCCGGCGGTAAAAATGCCCCTCTGTCCCCCACCTTCGCACACCAGCGCAAGCCTGCCCGGCTGGAAGGGTTTAACAGATAACGGCGTAATGTTGCCCAACGTCACGGGAATTCGCTGCCCCACCCTGCTTTCCTGTCTGGCTTATTATAAAAACAAAGGTAACGCAATTTTTAACGCCCTGAAACAGAGAAAGCCAGTCTCATTGACTGGCTTTATGTAAGACGGTATTTCACTGATTAACGTCTAGGGACGTCGACGGCCGGTGAACAGGCTGACCAGGAACAGAATAATACCGACAACAAAGACAATTTTAGCAGCCCAGGCAGCGGTACCTGCCAGGCCACCAAAACCCAGAGCGGCGGCAATTAAAGCGATCACCAGAAAAATAATGCCCCATCTAAACATACGTCTCTCCTTACCATAGTTAATGACGGTCGATTTTCTGCGCACTCAGGCCGCGCATACACAACCCTGTGGTGCTACACATCCTGCGGAAAGACCGCAGAATAAATTCTTTTAATGAATGGATTTATTTAACGCTAAGATCGTTCTTCACGCTTTTGACGCCGGAAACGGCTTTAGCAATGCCTTCCGCACGTTCCGACTGCTTGCTGGACTCGACCGTGCCGGATAAATGTACGACGCCATCGGTGGTCTCAACTTTCACGTTACGCGACGGGACGATATCGTCAGCCAGTAATTTAGCTTTGATCTCGCTGGTCACCGCGGTATCGCCCGCGTAGCCCTTCAGCGACGCTGATTTTTCGTTCTGCACGCTAAGCTTGTCGTTTACCGAGCTCACGCCTTCAACGGCTTTAGCTACGCTAAGCGCTTGTTTATGCTGCTCTGAACTATCA
Organism: Klebsiella sp. HMSC09D12; assembly: GCF_001808475.1. Classification (NCBI taxonomy): domain Bacteria; kingdom Pseudomonadati; phylum Pseudomonadota; class Gammaproteobacteria; order Enterobacterales; family Enterobacteriaceae; genus Klebsiella; species Klebsiella sp. HMSC09D12. Next base: position 46,498 of record NZ_KV793504.1, read on the forward strand.
ACTGTACCGCTTAACGTGACGACTTTATTTTCCGTTTTCACCGAGATATCGGTGCTGCGAATATCCTTATGATCGATCAGCGCCGCTTTCACCCTGGCGGTGATGGTGCTGTCGTCCATAAAGTTTCCGACTTTGTTCATCGAATTATCAACGGCTTGACCGGCATTGCTGGCTGCAGATTTTGCGCTGTCTACGGTCGAGTTTTCTGCATACGCCGAAGCGCTGATTATTGCTGAGCCCAGGAAGAGGGCCAGGAGTGTCTTGCCGCTCTTAAGTCTTGTCATCGTCGTTCCTCGTTATATCTAAGCAGGTAAAGCAAAATAAGTAGTCTATTAAGCCAGGATTCCAAAAATTACTTATTAAATGTAGTAGATACACGGAAGAGTGCGGCATGAACGGGTAAAAAAGCAGGCAAAACGGTAAGAATTAAGAACTTTCCAGATAGGGGCTTCTGAAAGAAAAACGACGTGGAGCGCGGCGAAAACCGCGCTCCGGAGAGGATTAATGCTCGCGAGTTTTGCGGAACTGGACGTCAGGATAACGCTCCTGCGTCAGGTTCAGGTTAACCATGGTCGGGGCGATGTAGGTCAGATTATCGCCGCCATCGAGCGCCAGCTGAATTTCGTTCTTACGCTTAAACTCTTCGAATTTCTTCGCGTCGCTGCATTCCACCCAGCGGGCGGTGGCGACGTTGACCGACTCGTAGATCGCCTCAACGTTGTATTCGCTCTTCAGGCGAGCGACGACGACGTCAAACTGCAGTACCCCCACCGCGCCGACGATCAGATCGTTATTGGCGATCGGACGGAACACCTGCACCGCGCCTTCTTCAGAAAGCTGAACCAGACCCTTCAGCAGCTGTTTCTGCTTGAGCGGATCTTTCAGGCGAATGCGGCGGAACAGTTCCGGGGCGAAGTTCGGGATACCGGTGAACTTCATCATTTCACCCTGGGTGAAGGTATCGCCAATCTGGATGGTGCCGTGGTTATGCAGACCCAGGATATCGCCCGGATACGCTTCTTCCACATGCGAACGGTCGCCGGCCATGAAGGTCAGCGCGTCGGAGATCACCACATCCTTGCCGATACGCACCTGGCGCATCTTCATGCCCTTCTCGTACTTACCGGAAACCACGCGCATAAAGGCCACGCGGTCGCGGTGTTTCGGGTCCATGTTGGCCTGAATTTTAAAGACAAAGCCGGTGAACTTCTCTTCCGAGGCTTCCACGGTGCGGGTATCGGTTTTACGCGGCATCGGCGCAGGCGCCCACTCCACTAAACCGTCCAGCATATGGTCAACGCCGAAGTTACCCAGCGCGGTTCCGAAGAATACCGGCGTAATTTCGCCCGCCAGGAACAGATCTTTATCAAATTCGTTAGACGCGCCCTGCACCAGCTCCAGCTCGTCGCGCAGCTGCTGCGCCAGGTCTTCGCCCACCGCCGCGTCCAGATCCGGGTTATTTAACCCTTTAACGATGCGCACTTCCTGGATAGTGTGACCTTTACCGGTCTGGTAGAGATAGGTTTCATCTTTATAGAGGTGGTAAACGCCCTTGAACAGCTTGCCGCAGCCAATGGGCCAGGTGATCGGCGCGCAGCCGATTTTCAGCTCGTTTTCCACTTCATCCAGCAGCTCCATCGGGTCGCGGATGTCACGGTCAAGTTTGTTCATAAACGTCAGGATCGGCGTATCGCGCAGACGGGTGACTTCCATCAGCTTACGGGTACGATCCTCGACGCCTTTCGCGGCATCGATAACCATCAGACAGCAGTCCACCGCCGTCAGCGTACGATAGGTATCTTCGGAGAAGTCTTCGTGCCCCGGAGTATCCAGCAGATTGACCAGACAGTCGTGATACGGGAACTGCATTACGGAAGTGGTAATGGAGATACCGCGCTGCTTTTCCATTTCCATCCAGTCAGACTTCGCATGCTGACTGGAGCCGCGGCCTTTTACCGTACCGGCGGTCTGGATAGCCTGTCCGAATAACAGCACCTTTTCAGTAATGGTCGTTTTACCGGCATCCGGGTGAGAAATAATGGCAAAAGTGCGGCGCTTGGCCACCTCCTGCAAATAAGGAGACAACGTCATAATTCAATCTTCTTAGTAAACGCGGCAATGCGCCGCGCATGTTGAATACGAAAAAATTGCGGCTATTTTACCCATCAATGGGGGGGAGGCAATCAGTGTTTACACAGGAGTTGCTCCAGTTCGCTTAAAGAGGTGACCGTCCAGTCCGCGCGGAGGTCGGCAGGCAGCTCGCGTTGATGAGGGTTAAACCAGCAGGTGGCCAGGCCGGCATTCACGCCGCCGCGAATATCAGATTCCGCCGTATCACCCACCATCAGCACCCGTGAACGATCGGGGTTACCCGCCTGCGCCAGGGCATAATCAAAGATGCGCGTATCCGGTTTAGCGACCCCAACCTCTTCGGAAATAATCAGTAAATCAAAATGATCGCGTAACCCGGTACGTTCAAGACGCGTCTGCTGTAGCGAGGTAAAACCGTTGGTGATGATGCCCATTTTCACCTTACCCTGCAGCGAATCCAGCAGCGACACCGCGCCCGGCAGCGGCGAGCAGATCTCCGCCATCGCGTTCATAAACGCGGCGTTCAGCTCACCAGGAGGGACGTTCAGGCGCTCCGCCCAACCGTCAAAGCGCTGATGCTGCAGTTGAAGAGAAGTGATAGCGCCGTTCTGATAATCCACCCACAGCGGCTTATTCACGGCCTGGTAGTCCTGAAAATCCTCTGCGGAGAAGGTCACGCTATAGTCGAGAAACATCCGCTGTAGGCCGCTAAACGAGTCAAACGTAAATAACGTTTCATCGGCATCAAAGAAAATCCAGTCCCACTTCATCGTATCACCTTGTCTTACATACTGATTGGCAGTGCCATAATAATGGCGTCCTCACGTCCGTCGACCGTGGGGTAATAGTTGCGGCGAATCGTCGCCTCGTTAAAGCCTAAGCTTTCATAGAGCGCGATGGCGGCGACGTTAGACGCGCGCACCTCCAGCCACAGCGTGACGACGCCGCGTTTTTCTACTTCATCAATCACCTGCTCCAGCAGCGCTCTGCCCAGACCACGACGCTGAAAAGCGGGATCGACGGCGATATTAAACAGCGTCGCCTCGTCGAGCACGATTTGCGTAATAGCAAAGGCCGCCATCTCCCCGTCTACGGACAGCTGAAGATTCAGATAGCGATCGCCCTGATTGCTGGCAAACGTCTGCTCGCTCCAGGGGAAAGCGTGGGCGCGCGTTTCAATTTGCCAGGCCCGTGGCAAATCAGCCGCGTTGAGGGTAGAAATCGTGTTCATGTGAGCAGATCTGTTGCCAGAGCGCCATGCGAGCAGGCGTACTGGTCTGAAGTTCATCGAAAGCGGGCGTGGATAGCTGCGCGCCCGCCAGCATCAGCGGCGTGTCCGTACCCAGCCGCCAGCTATTACAGCGTGCGTCCTGAGGCAACATCGCCACGCGCTCAGGCGTCAACTGCATTACCTGCTCCGGCGTCAGGGACAGCGTGCGCAGAATATCGCGGATAAGCGGTTCGGTCAGCGATGGCGGTTCTTCCGCCACCATCACCAGACGAATGTGTCCAGGAAGCGAGATAGCGATTTCACCCTGTAACGCCCCAGGACGACGCAGCGACCACTGGGTAATACCCAGCTGCTGTAATTGCCAGTCTCGTCGGGATGTCATAGCGAAACACTCCTGTTAATTAAGCGCGCAATATAGCAAATACGTCGTATTTGCGCCAACAAACTACGCGGCGGCCGGCGCGCATCCCGCCGCCAACAAAGAGGCAGGCTGAAAGATAACGTGTATAATCGGCGCCAGTCTTAATGAAGGAGTGTTTCATGTCCGCTTTTACCCCGGCAAGTGAAGTCTTGCTGCGCCACAGTGATGATTTCGAGTCCGCCCGCGTTCTGTTTGCCGGTGACCTGCAGGATGACCTGCCCGCTCGTCTGGATACGGCTGCCAGCCGCGCCCATACCCAGCAGTTTCACCACTGGCAGGTACTGAGCCGCCAGATGGCTGAAAACGCCCGTTTTAGCCTGGTCGCGGAAGCCAGCGATGTTGCCGATTGCGATACGCTGATCTACTACTGGCCAAAAAACAAACCCGAAGCTCAGTTTCAGCTGATGAATCTGCTTTCCCTGATGCCGGTCGGTATTGATATTTTCGTGGTTGGCGAAAACCGCAGCGGCGTGCGCAGCGCCGAGCAGATGCTGGCGGAATATGCGCCGCTGACTAAAGTCGACAGCGCGCGCCGCTGTGGTCTCTATCACGGTCGTCTGGAAAAACAGCCGGCCTTCGATCCCGAGCAGTTCTGGGGCGAGTATCCGCTGGAAAATCTGACGATTAAAACGCTGCCGGGCGTCTTCAGCCGCGATGGCCTGGATATTGGTAGCCAGCTGCTGCTTTCAACCCTGACGCCGCACACCAAAGGTAAAATATTGGACGTCGGCTGCGGCGCCGGCGTGCTGGCAACCGTGCTGGCCAGCCACTCGCCTAAAGTCCGCTTATCCTTATGCGACGTCAGCGCCCCGGCAGTTGAAGCCAGCCGCGCCACGCTCGCCGCTAACGGTATCGAAGGGGAAGTATTCGCCAGCAATGTATTTTCTGAAGTGAACGGCCGCTTCGATATGATTATCTCCAATCCGCCTTTCCACGATGGTCTGCAGACCAGCCTGGAAGCCGCTCAGACCCTGATTCGCGGCGCCGTTCGGCATTTGAACAGCGGCGGAGAGCTACGCATCGTCGCCAACGCCTTCTTGCCCTATCCGAATGTGCTGGATGAGATCTTCGGCTTCCATGAAGTGATTGCCCAGACGGGCCGCTTTAAGGTTTACCGGACGGTGATGACGCGTCAGGCCAGGAAATAGTCCCGCGTTTTTTCGGCGACAGCAGACGCTCGTCGCCGAACTTTACCCTCTAAGTCGCCCATTTTTGCAACAATCAATCCAACTGATACAATTAACTATTGACGAATAGCTGAAAACCACTAGAATGCGCCTCCGTGGTAACGATACTTTTATAGTGTCGATGGTATGCGAAGGTGGCGGAATTGGTAGACGCGCTAGCTTCAGGTGTTAGTGTCCTTACGGACGTGGGGGTTCAAGTCCCCCCCCTCGCACCATAATCCACGTTGATATTGCTCGCACTGGGCGAAGGTGGCGGAATTGGTAGACGCGCTAGCTTCAGGTGTTAGTGTCCTTACGGACGTGGGGGTTCAAGTCCCCCCCCTCGCACCAACGAGGCGATATCAAAAATTAAGAATACTGTGCGAAGGTGGCGGAATTGGTAGACGCGCTAGCTTCAGGTGTTAGTGTCCTTACGGACGTGGGGGTTCAAGTCCCCCCCCTCGCACCAATATTCTTACCCTTCTGCTTTATCCCATCAGCCTCAAATTCAGCAATATCAGCATTATTCCACCGATCAGCGCCACGCATGATGGCAGCAAAACAAAATGCCGTAGCTGCCGGTGCCAAATCATCATCGCTGACATCAGCATTCCCAAAGTGACCAATCCACGCCAGGCATCTACCGACAAATCGGCAAACCCGAGGGCGGCAAGCACTACGCCAGGGATCAACACGCCCCATCCACTCCCTAAAGTTCGCTGCAACATGATTTCGCCTCTCACAACGATAATGATAACCAATACCATATGATAATTTTTATCATTTGTCATCCAGGGAAAATAGCGCATCCTTATTCTTTACGTTTGCGGTAATGACATACATTCATGAAGGTGATAAATTAAACAAAATAATTTATATATTAAATTGTCTGATTATTTCGTAAAAACCTTATTTTACACACTGTTTTTTATTATTCATTCCAACCTCACATCACTTTGAATTTTAACGATTAATAATGACAACTCCGACATGACTGCACAATCCTGGCGATCCCATTACGAACAGAAATATCAGTATTCCTTACGGCTATTTTTACTGCTTAATTTGGTTTCATCCTTTTTATCTCTGGTCAGCCCGCTCTTTACCGTCATTACATTTACCCCACCTTGCTTTTTGATCGTGGCCTGCAGCGCGGTTCTGCTGCTATGGCACTGGAAATTCGCCCAGCACAAAATAAATATTCCGCTTATTTCACTGATATTTGGTCTGCTGTGGGCATGGCATGTAGCCCTAAAAGCAATGGTGATGGGCCCCCCACATTTTAACTACCTGGTCATCGCGTTATTAAGCGTGCTATTTATCGGCACCATTGCTTTTTCCAGCAATATCATTGCCTTTACGTTGCACTCGTTACCCACCTACGTGACCTGCCTGTTTCTCGGCGGAGGCGAACAGTGGTTGCGCATGTCCTGGTGCTTTGTGTTGCCGATTGCAGGGATCGCCCTGCAAAGCCTGATGCAAAAACGCAGCGATGTTTTCACCCAGGGCCTCATGGATAAACTGTTGAAAGAACGTAATACCCTTAACGATCTCAGCATGTTGGATCCTCTCACCGGCTTGTATAACCGTCGGGGCTTACAAAATCGTCTGGACACCATTCTTTCTTTGGATAGTAGCGAGCATTACGTCCTGCTGCTGGATATTGATCATTTCAAAGCCTATAACGACCACTATGGGCATATGATGGGCGACCAGGCCTTAATTCAGGTCTCCGCAGCCATTCGTAACGCCGTGCGCTCGCGCGATATTGTGGCCCGCTTTGGCGGCGAAGAGTTTATGGTGCTCTTGACCAGCAGTAGTGCGGAAAACGCCCTTCAGGCCGCGGAGCGAATCAGGCAGCGGGTCTACGATCTGAAAATCCCGCATATGTTCAATGAAAGCGTCGCGACCAATGTCACCATTAGTATCGGCATGACGCCGCTCGTAGATGCCGATATCGATAGCGCCCTGAAACGAGCGGATAACGCGCTCTATGAAGCCAAAAATATGGGGCGAAACATTATTCTCGCCAGCTAACCCCTGTATCGCGCAGCAGGGTGTCATCAGGCGGACAAATCGCTTGCCAAGCTGGCGCCCCGGCATTAACATCGGAAATCATTATCATTTAGATTTGTATCTGGCGCGCAATGGCTTACCGTTCACTTGCATTCAATAATGACCTCATCTGGCGGGCCCCGCTGCCTTCGGCTGAGCGCGAACTGGCGAATGCATTACATGACAAGATCGCTGCGCTACGTCCCCATCTGCTTGATTTTCTGAGACTAAATGAAGAAGCCCCCCATCATGCGCTGACGCTTACAGAGTGGTCGCAGCCCGCAATGCTAAGTTCCCTGTTGGCGACCTGGTCCGACCATATTTATCGTAACCAGCCGGGGAAACCCCGTGAGCAGAAACCGCTGCTTTCCCTGTGGGCACAGTGGTACATCGGTTTGCTGGTTCCGCCATTAATGCTGGCGCTGTTGAGTGAAGAGCGCGCCCTTAGCCTGGCGCCGGAGCATTTTCGCGTCGAGTTTCACGAAACCGGCCGTGCGGCCCGTTTCTGGATTGAGGTACATTCGGCGGGCGCCTCGCCGGAACAATCTGCGCAATCAAGGATGGAAAAGCTGATCGCTACGGCTCTCCAACCTGTCGTTCAGGCGCTTGAAGCCACGGGTGATATCAATGGCAAACTTATCTGGAGCAATACGGGTTACCTGATCAACTGGTATCTGGGTGAAATGAAAACCCTGCTCGGAGATGAAAAAATTGCCGCTCTGCGTCAGCACTGCTTCTTCGAAAAACAGTTTTCTGATGGCCAGGATAATCCGCTCTGGCGTACGGTCGTTTTGCGGGAAGGGCAGCTCGTCCGTCGAACCTGCTGCCAGCGCTATCGCCTGCCGGATGTTCAGCAGTGCGGGGACTGCACGTTGAAATAAACAATTGTTAAAAACGGGCGGCTATTTTAGCCGCCCGTTTTTTTATGCCGTTTGTTGACTCTCTTCCGCCATGCGCTGTGCCTCTTCGGCCTCCTGCGCCAGCAGCTGTTTCTCATACACCTTGAAGAACGGGAAGTAGATAATCGCGGAAACGCAGGCGAGAACGACGACCAGAATCGCCGCCCGGAAATCCCATCCCAGCGCCCACGCGCCGCCGATCGGCGCCGGAGCCGTCCACGGAACAACCGAAATCACCCGGCCGATAAGATCCAGCTTCATTGCCGCCCACGCCAGTACGGCGTTAACCATCGGCGCCAGCAGAAAGGGAATAAAGAACACCGGGTTCATCACGATAGGGGTGCCAAAGATAACCGGTTCGTTGATATTGAAAAGGCTTGGCACCACGCTAAGACGACCAATTGAACGCAGATGCGCCGAGCGGCTACGCAAATAGCAGAATACTAACCCCATCGTCGCCCCGGAACCGCCAATTACAATGAAGAATGTCCAGAACGCCTCCATAAAAATATGCGGCAGCGGAGCCCCCTGAGCCAGAGCCTGCTGGTTCATTCCAAGGTTAGTCAGCCAGAACATCTGCAGCATACCGGAAACAATAGCGGCACCGTGGATCCCCGCAAACCATAGCAGGTGCCCCACCAGTACCGCCAATAAAATCGCCGGCAGCGAATCCGCTGCGGAAACCAGCGGTTTAAAAATAGCCATAATGGCCTGGGGGATCAGCATATCGAAATGATGCTGGATAAGCAGACTCAAAGGATAAAGCGTCAGGACGACCACCAGTACCGGGATCAACAGATCAAAAGAGTTTTTGATCATCGGCGGCACCTGATCCGGCAGGCGAATACCAATATTATGTGCTTTAAGAAAGCGCATCATCTCAACGCAGTAAACGGCAACCAGAATCGCGGTAAAAATCCCCGTTCCGCCCAGGCTATCTACCGGCAGGTTACCGTTCGTTTTTGGCGCCGCCACCAGCAGAAAGGCCATAATCGACAGCATGGCGCACATGAAGGGATCGAGCTGATTGCTTTTTTCGTAATGCTTTCCGAGGTTATAGGCGATCGCGGCGCAGATGTAGATAGACATGATGCCCATCGTCATATCGAACGGCGTCAGAATACGCCCTTCAAACTCTTTTGCCAGATCCAGCCAGGCGCGAGCAAATCCCCAGGTGGTATCCGGCGAAAACGGCGGGTAAGCAAATACCAGAAGAAATGAACCAACAATCATAAACGGCATCGCGGAGATGAAACCATCACGAATAGCCATCACGTGACGCTGGGACGAGATGCGTCCGGCGACAGGGCTGATGTAATTCTCTACAAAGCGAAATATCAGATTAAATGCAGCATGGTTAGCAGACATGGCAGCCCTCCTGACAGGCTAGATGAACAGGCCCAACAACGATTATTTTGCCGTTGTGATGAATGCGCTTCTTCGAAGTACCCATCCGTTTGGATAAGCTACCGCCTCTACAGCTCAAGACTTTTCGATTCATCCACGGCTCTTTTGTTATAGGTGAAGCAGGGAAGTTACCTTGTCAGTATTCATATCTAAATGAATAACCGCAACCGGTTACAGTAACCGGTTGCGGCGAATGTGGAGGAGATCCAGAAATTGGAAAGATTCTTGATTATCTATCAAGGATATTTACACTTTGCGAAGCTTGTGACAGATTTTTAACAAGCCTTAATCAGGAGATTCCAATGAGTCTGCAGTCCGTGCGGCAGTTTTTTGCTGACCGCGCCCCCGATATCGAAATCATCGAACTTAATCAGAGTACGGCAACAGTAGCGTTAGCCGCGGCGGCGCATAACGTTGAACCCGGACAAATAGCAAAAACCCTCTCTTTAAAAATAAAGGAAAGGGTCGTACTTGTTGTCGCAAAAGGCGATGCACGCCTGGATAATAAAAAACTCAAGGAAGCATTCGGCGCTAAAGCGCGCATGCTGAGTAGCGATGAGGTCATTACGTTAACCGGACACCCCATTGGCGGCGTTTGCCCTTTTGGCCTGGAAGTTCCGCTGGCAGTGTATTGCGATATTTCATTAAGACAGTATCCGGAAGTGCTTCCAGCAGCAGGTTCAATACATAGCGCCGTTCGCATTTCACCCGAGCGAATGGCGCAGCTGACGGATGCTACATGGATTGACGTTTGTCTTTAATAGACGATTAGCACTACTGGGCAAGGCGCATTACCCTGGCATCATCATTGTTTGCCGATAAGCGCATTAATATATCAGCCGCGCTCAGTAGTCCCATATCAGAACTGACGCCCAGCTTGGTCATGGCATTAAATTTATGCGCCCGAATCGTTTTAATATTGCGCTCCAGCTGTGTCGCAATCTCAGGCAACGAATAGCCATAAGACATATAGCGCAGGATGGTATGTTCCGTCGGGCTCAGAATTTGACTACACATGCCCTGCTTTTGGTTTAGCGAGCTTTCATTTGCCGGGCCGCTGCGTTCGAGAAGCTGCAGCAGATGTTCCTGCAGCTGTAGCCGACAGGCTGATTTATTCAAAATGCCGTGCAGGCGTGAAGGCGTCAGATGGCTAACCAGACGCATTTCAGCTTCATCATTGGCTAAGACAATTCTTTGCATTTCAGGGCAGTAGCGTGCAATCTCATGAAGAAAGAGTAAGCTTTCAAGCCGGGATCGGCGGTTACCTGAAAGAGAAAAAATAATCGCCGAAAAATCTTTAGACTGGAACTCCCGCTTTAATGCCTGAGTATCTTTAAAGAATTGAATGCGATAATTCTTACCACTTTCATTAATTAAAATGTGGCGAAGGGCCACTTCCGTCATCGCACATTTCTCTACGATAGCGACATATCGTGCTGTGAGGTCTTTTTCCATTCAGTTTGATCTCCATAGGCTGAATAAATATTCAGCTCCTTCATTCCCTGTGCACTATTAATCCAGGCATACATCTCTGCATTGCTACGCAAAGACAAGCGGCGCATAGCACTATTTTTCTGCGCACTTATGGTTTTATTGCTCTTCTTCAATAAAGCAGCAATTTGATTAATTCCCCATCCTTTAGCGAGAAGCCGCAACACTTTTCGCTCAGAAAGCGTCAGAATGACCATTTTTTGCTGTTCGTCACCGATGTGTTCCACTTCAGGAGAGAACAATGTCTGGCTGATTCGCTCGGCGGCAAGCCCACCCGCGCGAACCACTTCGATGAGACGTTTTACCGGCTCACTGTCTGAAATTAATGTGCTTTCAGGCCGCATTAATAATTCAACCGCTAATGGGAAACAGGCGCTTCCTACCATAAAGACCCAGTGTATATCCCTGTATTGCGTCATTAAGGAGTAGTAGTGTTCACAAATATTTCTTGGATTCTCTATTTCACCGGATAAATCTGCAATAACCAGTACTGCGCGCCGCAGTTGCAGCAGGGTGAGCTCATCCTGAGAACGGCAAAAACTCAATTCATAATCGGGTAGATGCTCCCCAACAATGGCCTTCAAGCCGGACTGCATAACCGGTATTCTGCTGATAATAATGCCGAACTTACCCTGTCCTGGTAACATAAACCCTCCGCTTCCTGTCGAAGATTCACGACCGGCAGAAAAACAATTGGATGAATAACTTAATAGCCATCATATTATTTTGCCAAAATGAATCTTTATCGTCCCTGGCGAACACGCGGTACCGCGCTCTAAAGCCAATTTACATTATATGGAGTAACATATTGCAGTTATCCCCGCCAATGATTAACATTAACACAGGTAGTTGTCAGCAATAAATTAGAAATGATTAAAAGCTTCGTTAGATACGCTAACTTAAGATATATTTAATAAATCTTTTTTCATTTTATTTTGTTCCTAAATGCTTTAGGAGATTCGCCGTTATAACGACGAAAGAAACGAGAAAAATAGGCTGCATCAGTAAATCCTAAATAATCAGAAAGTTGTGCAATCGTCATACTGGTGTATTGCAGATTGCGACGCGCCTCAAGCATCAATCTTTGATGTAATACTCCCAGCGCGCTGCAGCCGTAGAATTCATGGCATAAATAATTCAGATGCGTTGCAGAAACGCCCGCCAGCTTTGCATAAGCGGCTAAGGGCATATGTTCGCGATAATGACTTTCTATTAGTCGAGAAAAATGACGCATGACGCTACGCTTGCGCTCAGCTTTGTCTGCCGTTATCGGCTGCGGGCGATGCTGCCGGTTCAACCACACCAGCAGCGCTCCCAGCAGGGAATGCAGCATCATTTCACGCGCGTCATACTCTTCGCGATACTCTTCGCGCAAAGCGGTGAATAGGGCCCGAATATGGCTCCGCGACGCCTTGACCGGCACGCATCGCGGCTGGCCGAGTACATCCAACTGACTGGCAAACTGACTTTCGAGACTTCCGAGCAGCGGCAGCGCCAGCGACAAGACGTAGCCTTCCGTACCCGGGGAAAAACGAAAACCATGAATACACAGCGCCGGAACGATCTGAATACAGGACTCCCTCATCACGGTCGTCGTACCTTCGATTTCAATTTCCGCCTGCCCTTTGTGCAGATATAGCAGCTGCACCAGCTCTGCGTGCTGATGCAGGCGGATATGCCATTCATAAAGATGGCTTCGCTGGAGTATCGACTCGCAGTGCAGCAGATCGGGCGTCGGCCAGCCCTGCTCTTCGCCATACAGTTTGAAAACGGGAATGGTACTCACTGCCTGCATCGGGACTCCTGAACGGTTTCTCTTTATGCCACGCGCTCCATCGGCAAACCGACATAGTTTTCAGCGATCGTGGTTAATCCGGCGCGTGAGCCAAGATAATAACGCCGATCCGCCGCCTGCATTTTTCTATCGAACTCGCTTTGTTGCGGGAAATCATGCAGCAGACGGGTCATAAACCAGCTGAATCTTTCGCCTTTCCATACCCTATCCAGCGCAAAACGAGAGTAGCTCGCCAGCAGGTCAACGCGACCATGGTGATAATATTCACGGAGGATGCGCCATAAATAGTTCACATCGGACGCCGCGAGATTCAATCCTTTTGCCCCGGTAGGCGGTACGATATGCGCCGCATCCCCCACCAGAAACAATCTGCCGTACTGCATCGGCTCCACCACATAGCTGCGCAGCGGCGCGATGCTCTTCTCGAGTGAGTGACCAGTCACTAACTTGCTGGACAGCTCTTCAGGGAGGCGGCGTTTGAGTTCATTCCAGAAACGCTCATCAGACCATGCCTCAACCTTTTCACTGAGCGGGACCTGGAGGTAATAACGGCTTCGAGTTAGTGAGCGCTGACTACAAAGAACAAACCCGCGTTCGTGGTGCGCGTAAATAAGCTCCGGGTTCACCGGCGGCGTATCGGCCAGCAGCCCCAGCCAGCCAAACGGCCAGACGCTTTCGTACTCTTTCAGCACCCCAGGAGGAATACTTTGACGGGACACGCCGTGAAAGCCATCGCAGCCGGCGATAAAGTCGCACTCTAAGCGGCAGTGTTCGCCATTGCTGATAAAAGAGACCGATGGTCGATCGCTCTTTGCCTCATTAATAGTGACTTCGCTGACGCCATAAATCGTCGCCGCCCCGCATTCCGCCCGCGCGGCCATCAAATCCCGCGTCACTTCAGTCTGGCCATAAACCATCACGCTTTTGCCCGCCGTCAGTTCCGTCAGCGCAACCGGTACCCGCTTGCCCTCAAACAAAAATTCGACGCCATGATGCACCAGGCCTTCAGCCTCCATTCGCCGGGCGGCGCCGGCTTCGCGCAGCAGCTCTACCGTTCCGCTTTCCAGAATGCCCGCGCGGATCCTCCCCAGCACGTACTCAGGAGTCTGTCGCTCAAGGATGACGGTTTGAATCCCGGCGTGATGTAACAACTGCCCCAGCAGGAGTCCGGATGGGCCAGCCCCGATAATCGCCACCTGTGTTTTCATAGCATCGCCTCAGTATGGTTAATTATTTGTTTGTTTTTTGTTTATTAAAAGTTTGAATTTGCATTTTTGATAAGTCTGGCGGGAAAAAGAAGGGAGAAATTGGTGCAAAAATTGTACTTTTCACCAATCTTGCGGAAGTGTGGCGGAGTTCAAATTTCAGCGCCCCTCTGGATGCGGCGGTTTTTTACACATTGTTTGATCCGGACCGCTCAGATAAAACGCAACTTCAGGTAAAAGTATCGCCAGACACTACGGCATCGGGCATCACGGACAGCAGGTATCTATGCAAGCAGATCGGGCAACTCAGCGCGCAATCACGCGATTGTGCATTCAATGTGGTCTTTTCTTATTACAACACGGAGCGGAAAGCGCGCTGGTAGAGGAGCTTTCAACCCGCCTGGGCCTGGCGCTGGGGATGGATAGCGTGGAAAGCGCCATCTCTTCTAATGCGATTGTTCTCACCACCATCAAAGATGGCGAGTGTCTGACGTCGACGCGGAAAAACAGCGATCGCGGCATCAACATGCACGTCGTCACGGAAGTTCAGCATATTGTGATTATGGCGGAACATAAACTGCTGGATTATAAAGACGTCGAAAAACGCTTCGCCCAGATCAAGCCGCTGCGCTATCCACGCTGGCTGCTGGTTTTAATGGTCGGCCTCTCCTGCGCCTGCTTTTGCAAGCTTAACAACGGCGGCTGGGACGGCGCGCTGGTCACTTTCTGCGCCAGCACGGTAGCGATGTATATTCGCCAGGTCCTGACTCATCGCTCCATGCATCCGCAAATCAACTTCTGCCTCACCGCCTTTGTCGCAACCACCATCTCCGGGCTGATGCTGCGCCTGCCGGCTTTCGCCAGCACGCCGACGATCGCGATGGCCGCCAGCGTGCTGCTGCTGGTACCCGGCTTTCCGCTGATCAATGCGGTTGCCGACATGTTTAAGGGACATATCAACACCGGCCTGGCGCGCTGGGCAATCGCCAGCCTGTTAACCCTCGCGACCTGTATTGGCGTGGTGATGGCGATGACAATGTGGGGGCTACGCGGATGGGCATAATCATTTATCTCTACGAACTGGCGCTGGATATGGTGCTGGCCGCCATCCCTGCCGTTGGGTTTGCGATGGTATTCAACGTTCCGCAGCGAGCGCTGCGCTGGTGCGCCCTGTTGGGGGCTATCGGCCACGGCTCGCGCATGGTTATGATGACGGCAGGTTTTAATATTGAATGGGCGACGTTTATGGCCGCCCTGGTGGTTGGCAGCATCGGCATCCAGTGGTCGCGCTGGTATCTGGCTCACCCGAAGATTTTCACCGTTGCTGCGGTAATCCCGATGTTCCCGGGCATCTCCGCCTATACCGCGATGATCTCTGCGGTGAAAATCAGCCATTTTGGTTACTCGGAAGAGATGATGATTATGCTGTTAAGCAATTTTCTTAAGGCTTCGTCTATCGTTGGCGCATTATCCATCGGGCTTTCTATTCCGGGACTTTGGCTGTATCGCAAGCGTCCGCGCGTCTAGCTAACCGCGCCGCCGGTTCGCCCGCGGCGCTCCTTCCTGAGCGACCTCTATGCTACTATGTGTGCAGCTACCCCTCTCTTTTTAGTTGTTCAGAGTTGAGATTGATTTATGTCTTCACGAATATTAACTACCGATTTTAGCGGTCTGGATGACTTCATGCAGGATCACGCGGCGGTGCTGGCAAAATCCACCGCCGGCGCCGTCGCCGTATTTGCCAACAACGCGCCCGCATTCTATGCGCTGACGCCGGAGCGTCTGGCGCAGCTGCTGGAGCTGGAAGCCAAATTATCGCGCCCTAATAGCGATATTGCGCTGGATGCGCAGTTTTTTGACGAGCCGACAGCGGCCCCCGTTGCGGTACCGATGGGTAAATTTCCGATGTATGCCGACTGGCAGCCGGATGCCGATTTCCAGCGTCTGGCCGCGCTGTGGGGCATCGCCCTCAGCCAGCCCGTCACGCCGGAAGAGCTGGCGGCATTTGTCGCTTACTGGCAGGCGGAAGGTAAAGTTTTTCATCATGTCCAGTGGCAGCAGAAGCTGGCGCGCAGCGTGCAGATTGGCCGGGCCAGCAACGGCGGCCAGCCGCGACGGGATGTCAACGCGATTAGCGAACCCGATAACCATATTCCACGAGGATTCCGAGGATGAGCATGAAAAATGTCGGCGATTTAATGAAGCGCCTGCAAAAGATGATGCCAGCCCATGTCGAACCCGCGTTCAAGACAGGTGAAGAGCTGCTGGCGTGGCAAAAAGAACAGGGCAAGCTGCGCTCTGAGGCGCTGGAACGCGAAAACCGCGCCATGAAAATGCAGCGTACCTTTAACCGCTCCGGCATTCGCCCGCTGCACCAGAACTGTTCGCTGGATAACTACCGGGTTGAGTGCGAGGGCCAGATGATTGCGCTGTCCAGAGCGCGCCAGTACGTTGAGGAGTTCGACGGCAATATCGCCAGCTTTATCTTCTCCGGAAAGCCGGGTACCGGAAAAAACCACCTTGCCGCCGCTATCTGCAACGAGCTGCTGCTGCGGGGGAAATCGGTATTGATTATCACCGTCGCCGATATTATGTCAGCGATGAAAGATACCTTCGGCAACCGGGAAACCAGCGAAGAGCAGCTACTCACCGATTTGAGCAAGGTCGACCTGCTGGTAATAGACGAAATCGGTATGCAAACGGAATCACGCTACGAGAAGGTCATCATTAATCAGATTGTCGATCGCCGCTCTTCGTCAAAGCGCCCAACCGGTATGCTGACGAACAGCACCATGGACGAGATGAACAAACTACTTGGCGAGCGCGTAATGGACCGTATGCGGCTTGGCAATAGCCTGTGGGTCAATTTTAACTGGGAAAGCTACCGCGATCGCGTAACCGGAAAAGAGTATTAAGATATTTCTGAACACCGCCAGCGTTATAATCTTTGCATGTTCAGCCACGGCGAAGAGTACGTCTATGAAATCTGCAAAAACGTTGTTCCGCACGGCGATAGTGGCCGGCGCTTTATTCACCTTCGGCGCCCACGCCACCTCCTGGCAGGATTCTCTCTCCAGCGCCGCAAACCAGCTCAGCAGCCAGAACGGTAGCCAGCAAAGCGGCGGGATATCCCTCTCTTCGCTGACCGGTTTGCTCAACGGCGGCAACCAGTCGTTGACCTCCAGCAGCATGAATAATGCCGCAGGGATTATGTCTTATTGCGCGAAACAGAAGCTGGCTTCAGTCACCAATACTGAAAACATCAAAAATCAGGTGCTGGATAAACTGGGTCTCAGCACACCGGAAAAACAAAAAGAAGACACCAGCTATCTTGAGGGTCTTCAGGGTTTGCTGACCAGCAAAGATGGCCAGCAGCTGAATCTGAACAACCTTGGCAGCAGCCCGCTGGCGGAAAAAGTCAAAACCAAAGCCTGCGACCTGGTCTTAAAACAGGGCGTGAGCTTCCTCTCCTGATTTATCCTCTTAATGCCGCGTTTGGCAGGTTACCCTGGCCAACGCGGCGGCAACGTCTGTTTTTTAACATCTTTGCCCGGAATCTCCTGTCTGACAGGATGTGAGGCAGATCAAAAACGGCGATTTCTAAACCAATTCTGAACCACAGCACAAATTCATGACGTTACAATTGCGGCAATATTGCGCTGCAATTACAGTGTAGCGTGGAAAAAGATCTATCTGGCCAGCAGACAACTGGCGTGAATGAGGATGAGCTGTGTCAGAGTTGTTATCCATCGCCCTGTTTCTTGCCTCGGTGATGATTTATGCATTAAAAGCCGGTCGTAATACCTGGTGGTTCGCCGCCACGCTCACGGTGCTGGGCCTGTTCGTTATTCTGAATATTACCCTCTACGCCAGCAATTACTTCACCGGCGATGGTATCAATGACGCGGTACTTTATACGTTGACCAACAGCCTGACGGGCGCTGGCGTGGGCAAATATATCCTGCCTGGCGTTGGGCTGGTCGTGGCGCTGGTCGCGGTATTTGGCGCACTCGGCTGGGTGCTCCGCCGCCGCCGGCATCACCCTCATCATTTTGGCTACAGCCTCGTGGCGCTGGTTCTGGCGCTGGCTTCAGTGGATGCCAGCCCCGCTTTTCGCCAGATTAGCGAGTTGGTTAAATCCCAGTCCCGCGATGGCGATCCTGACTTCGTGGCTTACTACAAAGAGCCATCAAAAAGCATTGCCAATCCGCAACTGAACCTGGTGTACATCTACGGCGAAAGTCTGGAGCGCACTTATTTTGATAACGACGCCTTCCCGGACCTGACGCCGGAGCTCGGTAAACTCAAAAGCGAGGGGCTGGATTTCAGCAATACCGCCCAGTTGCCCGGCACCGACTACACGATTGCCGGAATGGTCGCCTCTCAGTGCGGGATCCCGCTGTTTGCGCCGTTTGAAGGCAACGCCTCGGCCTCAGTTTCCAGCTTTTTCCCGCAGAATATCTGCCTTGGGGATATCCTGAAAAACTCGGGTTATGAGAACTACTTCGTACAGGGCGCGAATCTGCGCTTCGCCGGAAAAGATGTCTTCCTGAAGTCTCACGGCTTCGATCATCTGTACGGCGCGGAAGAGCTAAAAACCACGGTTGCCGATCCGGCCTATCGTAACGACTGGGGCTTCTACGATGATACGGTGCTTGATGAAACCTGGAAAAAATTCGAAGCGCTTTCGCAGTCCGGTAAACGCTTCTCGCTGTTTGCTTTGACGGTCGATACCCATCATCCGGATGGTTTCATCTCCCGAACCTGCCAGCGCAAAAGCTACGACATGGACGGCAAAAAGAACCTCTCCTTTAGCGCCGTCGCCTGCAGTCAGGAGCACATTGCGGCGTTAATCGAGAAGATTAAAGCTTCTCCGTGGTTCAAAAATACGGTCATCGTAGTGTCATCCGATCACCTGGCGATGAAAAACAGCGCCTGGGATTATCTGAATAAGCAGGATCGCAGCAATCTGTTTTTCGTCCTGCGCGGCGATCAACCCCAGCAGGATACGCTGGCCGTCAAACGTAATACCATGGATAACGGCGCGACGGTGCTCGATATTCTCGGCGGCGATAACTTTATTGGCCTTGGCCGCAGCAGCCTTTCCGGAGAATCGCTCTCCACCGTGTTCCTCAATATGAAAGAGAAAGTGCTGGCGTGGAAGCCGGATATCATCCGCCTGTGGAATTTCCCCAAAGAGATGAAGAACTTCACCGTTGATGCGCAGAAAAATATGATCTCCTTCTCCGGCAGCCATTTCCGCCTGCCGCTGCTGCTGCGCATCTCCGACAAACGCGTTGAGCCGCTGCCAGAAAGCGAATACTCCGCACCGTTGCGCTTCCAGCTGGCCGATTTCGCGCCGCGTGATAATTTCGTCTGGGTCGACCGCTGCTACAAGATGGGTCAGCTGTGGTCGCCGGAAGTGGCGCTCTCCACCGACTGGTGCGTATCGCAGGGCCAGCTGGGAGGCGAACAGAAAGTCCAGCGCGTCGACAAAGCCCAGTGGCAGGGTAAAACCGCGTTCAAAGATACCCTTATCGATATGGAGCGTTATAAGGGCAACGTCGATACGCTGAAGATAGTCGATAACGACATTCGCTATAAAGCCGACAGCTTCCTGTTCAACGTTGCCGGCGCGCCGGAAGAGGTGAAGCAATTTAGCGGTATCTCTCGACCGGAAACATGGGGGCGATGGTCTAACGCTCAGCTCGGCAGCGAAGTGAAAATTGAATATAAGGAGCCGCTGCCGGAGAAATTCGATCTGGTGATTACCGCCAAAGCCTACGGGCCGAATGCCAATAAGCCGATTCCGGTACGGGTAGGCAGCAGCGAACAAACGATCGTCCTGGCTAATGATGTCACCACCACTACCCTGCATTTCGATAATCCGTCGCGCAGCAGTACGTTGACGATTGCGCCGCCGGACCCGCAGTCCACGAACGAGGGCAATATTCTCGGCCACTCCCCGCGTCAGTTGGGCATCGGTATGGTTGAAATCAAAGTGGTGAAAAGCGAAGGGTAACCCCTTCCACCCGGCGGCTTTTGCGCCGGGTCGCGGTGACTGGGTGCGGATATTAGCTATGCAGCGGCTTTAACTCATCCGCTGAGAGCCCCGTAATCCGCTGAACCGTCTCGGTATCTAAACCGTTTTGCAGCATACTGCCGGCAATGCGCAACGCTTCCCGCCGGCTACCTTCCTGCAGACCTTCCAGGCGCCCTTCCTGCCGGCCTTCCTGTATCCCTTCCTGCTTGAGTTTTTGAGCGATAGACATCAACCTCTCCTCATATTGTGGCAGACGGCGGGCCAACCGGCGGAGAAACACGCTCGGATCGGCGGTGTTGCCGTACTGCAGCATATAATGAAACAGCACTCTCAACTGCCTGCGGTTAGTGTATCCCAGCATGACAAGGGTCGCCAACGACTCCGTAATCCCGCTGAGATCGCGCTGGCGAATATGCTTTTGCATCAGTTCCAGCAGCGCGACCCGCCGGTGCTGAACAATTTCATCGTCCGGTATCACCGTCACATCAACCAGCGGAAACGGACAGGCATACAGCGTCCTCGCCATCTGCGGGTCGGCAAATTCGTCCAGCCAGTTCAGGGAAAAGGGATAGGGGCTGGTCGCACCGTGATAAAAAAGCATCGGCACCACCAGCGGTAGCGTTTTGTGCCCGGCGTCGAGGTGACGCTGCATGGCGGCAATCGCATAGCGCATCAGGCGAAAAGCCATATGGTTATCCGGCGAGCTCTGATGCTCTATCACCACATACACATATCCCAGGCCGCAGGGGGTTTGTACCGACCATAGTACGTCCGAGTACCAGGCGCGCAGATCTTCATCGACAAAGCTCGCCGGTTCCAGCCGCAGGGTAGAAAAATCACATCGCTGACGGATCGCTTCCGGCAGGTGCAGCGTGAGAAAATCATTCGCCGTTTCCGGGTGGCGAAGAAATCGCTTAAAAACCGCATCATGCGGCGTTGAGGTCATCCGTTTTTTCATGGCCGTCCGCTTGCCAGAAAGAGAAGGAAAGCCGGACTCTACCATCAGTTTTTGACCCGTTGGGTTTGACGATAATTTTCTGGGAAGCGCCTCGGAGAATAGCGCGGCGGCCAGCCGGGCTGGCCGCCATCAGCATAGCTTAGTAATCAAACTGACGATAATAACGACGGATATTAAGGTCGTGTCCGGTATGATGTTCAAAGTGGGCCGCCAGCCGGTCCACCAGCAGAGTAGAAACGACACACGGCGCCATGATCCAGCGGAAAGCATCATCAATACCGTTCAGCGGATAGTCACGCGGGTCGATAACCACCAGGTGGTCGGTGATCTTCTCAGCAAAGCGCTCAACGCGCTCATCCAGCGCCCGACATTTACCCTCGCCTTTCACCAGGAACAGGGGGACCTCTTTTTCCAGTAACTCCAGGGTGCCGTGGAAAAACTCAGCCGAACTCACCGACTTGGTCCGCTTCCACTGCATCTCTTCGAGAATACACATCGAGAACAGATAGACCTCGCCCCACATTTCCGCCCCGCCGATCCACATCATATAGTCGCAGCCGTGATACTGAGCGGCAATTTTATCCGCCTGCGGATCGAACTGGCGTTTGGCCTGCAGAAGATTTTCCGGCAGCAACTCCAGCTGGCTGGCAAAACGATCGTAATGGGCGAAATCGCCGTGACGATAAATGACGCGGAAGAATAACCAGTAGAGCAGCATATATTCATATTCCACGCCGTTCTTGTGGCACATCGGAATATGCCAGCTCGCCGCCTCAGCTAATGGCGAATCGGCATTACGGGTAATGGCCACGACGCGAATCCCCTGTGCTTTGCACCATTCGGCAATGGCCACCGACTCTTTGGTATCGCCGGATTTGGATAACGTCACCACCACCGCATCTTTATTTAATTTTTTATGCCCGCGATGGATTAATTCCGCCGCCTGCTCAAGATAAACCGGCACGCCGGTTAATTCTTTAGCAAACTCATTAATTGCCATCATCGGAGCTAAAGAACCGCCTACCGAGGCGAAAAATAAGGCGCTGCAGCCGCTGTGATAAATATCGTCGGCGACGGCTTCCGCCTGTTTGCGCGCAGCGATGATTTCGCGAGCACTGGTCAGGTACTCGTCCTGATTAAAACCCAACATAGTTTTCTCCTGAATAATCAGATTTTACTTTTTAAGACGCGATCAAAATCGTCAAAAATACGTTTAGCCAGATCGATGCCTTTCAGTCCGGCGGTATGCCAGGCCAGCATCTGGACGGGAACAATCAGCAGCAGCGGCGCCAGGTGATGTTCACACGGGCAGTTTAGCGCCAGCGTCTGCGCATCCTCTTCGTCGCTCAGCGTCAGCGTAAAGGCGCGGGCAATGGACGGCGCCATATAGTCCCGCAGCGCCCGGGTCCGCCCATCCGGCGCATCTTCAATAAACAGCATCACATGGCGGCAATTCGCCTCCAGATAGGGACCATGCATATAAGCTTCCAGCTCAAAGCCGCTGGAAGGCACGCGCACCGTTTCGGTAAATTTAGTTTCAAACTCTTTCGCAACCCCAACCAGAGCACCATAGCCGGTGGCGACAAAGCGCTCGCCGCCCCGCAGCGCTTCGCCATGCCTGTCGATAAACCGCGAGGTGCGGTCAATGACATCCGGGATCGCCGCCGCCAGCCGCTGCAGTTCGGCAAGATAGCGCTGCTCCTCGGCCTCGCTGGCTTTTCCCTGGCTACGGGCGATGGTCAGCGCCATCAGCAGCAAATTCAGCACCGTCGCGCTAAACCCTCTGGTGACAAACCCCACGCTCTCAATCCCGGTGTTGATATCCAGTATCCCGTCGCAGGCCCGGGCTATCGGGCTTTGCGGATCGGAGGTCAGAGCAAAAACCGGCAGGCTCAATGCCTGTACCTTACGCATCGCCTCCAGCGTTGAGGCGCTTTTACCGCTCTGCGAAATCGCCACCACCAGATCGGTATGCGGATCGACCGCCTCGTAGTGCGTAAAGTTGTACGGCTCTTTAATCTCAACCAGGACGCCGAAGCGCTGCTCAAAGAAATAGCGCGCGCACAGGGCGGCGTTCAGCGACGACCCGGTCGCCAACAGCAGAATGCGGCGCACCGGGTGCTGGCGGGCAAAAGTCTCAATCGCCGCCAGCTTTTGCCGGTAGTCGCGCAGGATCTGCGTCAGACAGGCCGACTCCTCGCTGATATAGGTCATCATCGTTGCTACCATTTTCGACTCCTGTTAAAACAAGCCAATCCACGAACCCAGAATGCCCACCAGCGCCATCCCCCCGATAATAGAGAGCGGTTTAACCTTGCGCCCCAGCAGCCAGTAAACGATGCCGAAACTTACCAGCGGCAGCATGCAGGGCAGAATGTCGTTGATAATGTCCTGCACCTGGGTTTTCGCCTCTCCGGCGCCGAATGCGATGGGGATGGTGATATCAATCATTGAAGCGGTCATCGCCCCGACCACCATCAGGCCAATAATCGACGCGCCGTAGGTCAGGCTCTCCATCATTCCGCTCTTCTGGATGCGCTGCAGTACCCCGGTGCCCAGCACATAGCCCCAGCGGGTAAAGAACCAGCGCACCAGGATGTGCGGCACGTTAAACACCAGCAGAAACAGGATGGGACCGAGAATATTACCTTTCAGGGCCAGGCTGGTGCCGATGCCGGTGGCGATCAGGCGCAGCGTGCCCCAGAAGAAGGAGTCCCCCAGCCCGGCCAGCGGCCCCATCAGCGACGCTTTGACGTTATCAATCGCGTTGGCGTCCATGTTCTTCTGCTGGCTATTCTTCTCCTCCATCGCCGCGGTGATCCCCAGCAGCAGGGTGACGATATGCGGCGTGGTATTGAAAAACACCAGATGTCGCTTTAACGCCCCGGCCAGCTCCTCTTTGCGCGGATAGAGCTTTTTCAGCACCGGAATCAACGCGTAAACAAAGGCAAGATTCATCTGCCGCTCATAGTTCCAGGAGAACTCCATCTGGAAGGAGCGCCAGAAGACCCGGCGTAGATCGCGCGGCGTAATACGGGCCTCTTCCTGCGCCTGCGGCTGCAGAGTTTCTTCAGAAATCATCTTCGTCGTCATCGCTGACTCCTTGTTCTGTGGTCGTACGAGGTGAGCTCAACGCGGTGACGTTAACCATGACCACCGCCACAATAGCGCCGAGAATGGCGATGCCGGTTACCGGAATTTTCAGGTAGGCCATCAGCACGAAACCGAGGAAAAAGTACGGCGCAACTTTCTTATTAATCAGTAGCCTGGCGAGCATTGCGAAGCCGAGGGCCGGAATGATGCCGGTGGCGACGCTGAGCCCGTGTTTGATAAATTCCGGGATCGTGTCAAGCAGGGATTTCACCGCATTGCTGCCGACCAGGAATGACACGGTGACCACCGTGGCGAGCATCAGCGACAGCCCGAAGCCAGCAATCAAATGCATACGTTCAATGCCGCGGGTATCCGCCCGCTCCGCATAGCCGTCAGCCTTCTGGCTGAGCATCGGAATAAACATCCCCAGATAGACGTTTTTCAGGATCAGCGTCAGGGTGGCGATGGGCAGTCCAAGCAGCAGCGCCGTTTCCGTTCCCGCGCCGGAGGTAATGGCGAACGCCACGCCGAGAATACCGCCGGTTACTACATCAGGCGGAATCGATGCGCCGACCGAGAAAGAGCCAATAAAGGCCAGCTCAAGCGTCGCGCCCATGATGACGCCGGTTTGTACATCCCCCAGCACCAGCCCGGTCAGCAGCCCGGTCACGATAGGCCGCGAAATCAGCGACGTTCCTAATGCATATTCCGATTGCGCGATAAACGCCACCAGCCCCAGTAAGAGAGCCTCTACCATAATCTGTCCTCCGCGGAATTAAACGCATTCCGCAAAAAGCTGTTTGCGGTCGTTAGGGACCTGGCGAATCTCAACTTCGACGCCTTTCCCAACCAGTTGCTGCAGTTGCTCTATTTCCTCCGGGAGTAAATTAATCGCCTTAGAGATATTTTTACTGCCCTCTTTGGCTTTAATTCCGCCGAGATTAATACTTTTAATTTCCTCGACGGCGCTGGCAATCCGCCAGGCATCATTTACCGATTCCACGACGATAAACAGATTATATTTGTCGGTCACGCCGCTTTTTATCGATTCAATAGAGTCGTTAATATTTTTAATCACCAGTTTGACTGAAGGGGGTTTAGCGAGCTTAATCGTCGTTTTCCGTAGCTCATCATCTGGGACATTATCGTTGGCAATTAAAATGCAATCAGCGCCGACATACTGCGTCCAGGAAAAGGCAACCTGGCCGTGAAGTAATCGATGGTCAACCCTTAATAGCGTAATCATAGTGTTCCCTCATTTCAGAAGTCTTTATCAATAGTCATTGCACTGGCAATCGTCTGATTGCAGTACTGAATGCTCTCTTTGGCGCTTATTAATGCTTCAGAAATTAATTTTTCGGTATTCTCTTCGCCAGCTGAAATGAGCAAATCAATAATCAACGGCAGATTTAAGCCGGACAATAAATGAAAGTGCGGGCGCGATAGAAAGCGCACAAATTCATTATTGACGCTACCGGCGAAAATATCCGTAATCACAATCAGCTCATCCTGGGCGGGAAAACGCGCCAGCAGCGTCTCCACCTGCTGCGTGAGGTCGGCCTCCTCCTCGACGTAGGCGCACAGGGTATGAATATCCGGCTGTTTACCGAGGATCAGCTCCACGGAGTTCAGCAAACCGTTAGCAAAGGTGCCATGGCTGGCAAAAATATAGTGTCGTTTCATCCTTACCTCGAAAGCGCATTCCACTGCTTTCTTGATTGCAACCGGCGTGCCAGAAACAGTGGCGCGCCGGCTAGCGCAAGGATCAACTAATGAAGGGGATTAAAACTCTTGATCTTCCTGAATAAATTCAGTTTCCCGCGTCAGAATATCGTGAATGTAGTACAGCTCTACGGCGGGGATTTTGACACTATATCCACTCTCTATGACACTAAAAGCCTCGCGGAGCGTCGCCAGCTCGCTCTGCGGACACTGCCTTCCGGAATAATGGGATGGCGAGGCGTTGCGGATCAGGCGCTCTATCAGACAGCTGATATGCACATACAGCGCTACCTTGCGATCGTTAGGCACATCGCAGCCGGCCAGATGCTCATAGCGCAGTAAAAACTGCTCAACCTGATTGATCACTTTACCGGTATCGAGGATCGTCACCGACTCGATCACCCGGCGCAGCGAGAAATTCTTCAGGATCAGGTTATTGATTTCGCTGACCTGCTCAGCGGTGGCCAGCTCGCCGAAGATGCGCATCAGCGGGCGGCTCCCTTCGCCGGAGATTAACGAATCCAGCGAAATCCACGGCAGATCGGCAAGCTGCGGGTCCAGGGTTCCGACGATCGCCAGCACCTCATAGCGGCTCAGCATCGGCTGCCGCCGCGCGGGATCGGCGAGCGTCTCCACATCGCATGCCACAATATCGATCCCCAGCGCTTCAGGGATGCTGGCTTTTAACAGCGCCGACAGATTCGCCGCCGCTCCCAGGCCGGTGGCGCAGGTCGTAAGAATCGCCCGCGGTTTGTCCGCTTGCGGGTAATAGAGCTGATGCTCGATCGCGAGGTCACCGCGGATCTCCCGGACGATATCTTCCAGCATGTCGCCCAGCAAAATTCGCTCGCCGACGTACATCGCCATCCCGGTCGAGACGTTATTAATTATCGCCATCGGCGTCGTCAGCCGACGGTTAAAATGGCTATGAATGGCGTTCAGCGAACCCATATCGACCAGGATGACCAGTCCGGAGGCCAGCGCGTGACTCTCAATATAGGCCATCACCTGGTTAGCAATAGCCTCCGGCGTGACATCAAGCGGCATATCGAATGACTCAAACAGCTGGCTTTTCAGCAACCGGTTCGCCACGTTAGCGATACTGCTGGCGGTGGCGTAACCGTGGGCGAGGATAATTGCCCGGGTCACCTGCTGCTGGCTAATGGCGCCATTTTTCTGTAACCACAGCACCAGTAACAACAGGTCAATACGTCGGGGTTCAATGTCCAGCTTCAGCGCCAGCGCGGCGAGGATCTCTTCACAAAAGCGATACAGCAACGGATATTTTTGCGCCAGGAAATCCTCCAGCTGGCGGCTTTTCTCGTTGCTCATCGTCGACTGCGCCTGGCGGGAACGATGAATCAGGTAGTGGCTTAGAGCATAAATACAGTTGCCGTTAAACTGGATATTGAAGCGCTTTTCAAGGCGATAAAATTCCTCCCGCACCTGATGCGTTATCAGCAGCAGCATATGCGAACTCTGGGTATCGTGATTATCAAATATCAGCCGATCGAAGAGGGTTTCAATCTCCTCGCCCATGCTTTTTTGCGCTTCTTCCCAGAGCCTTTTTTTGCTCAGCACCGCCTCATACAGCGCGAGAACGCGGCACTGAGTATCATAAATCAGCCCCTGAACCGGGTCGCGCGCGCGCAGCAGCCAGACCAGGCTGGTCTGCGGTTCGATAAGCAGCGGCTCTTCATGGCCCATCGGTTCACTAAGCGCCGGCGTCGCGGCCATGATATTTTCCGGCAGATCGTGCAGCGTGACGTTCAGCTTCTCGCTGCCCGGAGCCCTGGCCCAGGCTGACGCAACGGCGTACTTAATCACGTTTTTTAGCTCACCGACGTTACCGCGATATACGTAGTGCGTCAGCACCTGCAAAAGCCGGGGCGTCAGCTGCAGCCGGGCGGCGAGCGTGCGCGCCTCCTGCCAGAAAAACTGCAGCGTGAGCGCTTCTTTCTCGTGGCGGCTGCGGGTCTGTAAATCAGGCAGGCTAACGAGGATCGGGATACGACGAATAAAGGTGGTCAGAAACGTGCTGTGAATATCTTCGGTAGTGGCAAACACCAGCCGCAGGGATATCGGCATCCCCTGCGCCGTTTCTCCCAGCCGATAGATCTCTTTGCGATCCAGCCAGGTGAAGAGCTTCTCCTGTCCCTGCGCATCCAGGCGGTGGACTTCATCGAGAAACAGCACGCCGCCGTTTGCCGCTTCAAACGCCCCGGCTTTATCGCCCTGCGCGCCGGTAAACGCGCCTTTCACGTAGCCAAACAGGTTGGCGGCCAGCAGCTCCGGGTTGCTGGCATACTGGGCGCAGTTGAAGCTGACAAAGGGCGCATCGGGCGGCAGCAGTCCCTGGGCGATGGCAAACTCATGCATCAGCTCCGCCATATAGCTTTTGCCAGTTCCGCTGTCGCCGACGATCAGTAGCGGCAGGCCACCGTTGGGATAAAACAGCGCGGTTTTCATCTGTTCGATCGGCTTGCGCAGGCTACCGTCATGGCCGGTAAGCAATGAAAAATGATCCGCCTGCTCCGGCTGTCGATCGCTCTCCGCGAGCAGCTCCACCATGCTGGCGTACTCGCTGCGGGAAAGGGGGAAAAACTGCTGGCAGAAGGCGGCTTTATGGAGAAAATAGACCGGACGGGTATTAATCTTTACCAGCACATCCTGGGCCACCAGCTGATTCAGATAGTGGCTGGCGGTATTTCTTTGCATGGCAAAACGCCGGGCCAGGTAGCCGGCGGTGAAGACCTCGCTCAGGTTATCCGGATCAAAAAAATCGGTCTGATTTTGCAGAAAAGCCAATAGTTCCGTTTTACGCATCGCATCCCCCTCTTCACCTTACAGGGGCTTATGATGCGGGAAATCCGCCAACCATTGGCGCTTAATTTATTTTTTGCGGTTCAGAGCACAAAAAAAACGGCGCCCAAATCCGCGGACGCCGCACAACAAACCGACTACAGCCGCCTCAGGGCCTCCCGCATCCCCGCGCTCAAAATCATTTCCAGATACCGCGTAACCTGATCGGCAAGCCCCGGAACGGTCGTCAGATCTTCACCCCAGTGCGCTGCATCCTGCAGGACTTCCGTGACCAGTTCATGCAGCGGGCGGCCGCGCGCCACCTGCGCCCATCCTTCGGCAAAACGGGTTAGCCAGACGTCATCATCCTGCAGCGGATAGGTCTGTCCCTCGCGCTGGCCGCGATAGAAGGCGATGAGCGCCGCCAGGGCAAACGTTAGCCGCGGCGGGATCGCGCCGTGCCGGCGAATATTCGTCAGCAGCTGCGGCAGGATCCGGGTACGAAACTTAGTCATGCCGTTCAGGGCGATGGAGAGCAGCTGATGGCGAATCCAGGGATTAAGAAAGCGCCCGGTCACGGCATCGGCAAACTGCCGTAGCTCATCGGCGGGTAAATCCAGCGCCGGGATAATCTCCTCGTCGATAGTTTGCTGCACATAATGGCGTATGGCCTGATCATGCATCGCTTCGCCAACAGTATCGACACCGCACAGCCACGCCACCGGCACCAGCGCGGTATGCGCGCCGTTAAGAATGGCAACCTTGCGCTCTTTGTAGGGCCGGATATCCTCTACGATACGGATATTGAGCGGGTAGCGATCTAGCCGCAGCGTCTCCGCCAGCACCTGCGATCCCTGGATGACGAATAACCAATAGTATTCGGCGGTATCCAGGAAAGCATCATGGTAGCCCAGTTCCGCCTCCAGCTTTGCCGCTTCCTCGCGCGGATAGCCGGTGACGATACGGTCAACCAGCGTTGAACAAAATGTATTGGCGGTCTCAACCCAGACGCGAAAAGCCGCGGGCAGTTGCCACTCATCGGCGTAGCGTAGCACCAGCGCCTTCAGGGCTTCGCCGTTGTAGTCGATCAGCTCACAGGGGATAATCGTCCACCCCTTATCCGCTGCGCCGTTGAAATGGCGGAAACGTTCGAGCAGCAGCTGGGTCAGCTTCGCCGGAAAGCTGACCGGCGGCTTATCGTCAGGCCGGTCCCCGGCATGATAGCTAATACCCGCTTCAGTGGTATTTGAAAATACGAACTCAATCGCCGGATTACGAGCCAGCGCCAGATAGCCAGCAAAATCCTGCCAGGGGTTGATCTCGTTATTAACGGAGCGAATAATCCGCGCTTCGCTCACCGCCTCGCCACGTTCGTCCAGCCCGCGGATCACCGTGGTGTAAAGTCCATCCTGGGTATTGAGCGACGGCGGAAACTCGGTGTTGATCGGGCGAATAATGGTCACCCCTGCCGCCAGATCGGTTTGCTCATTCAGCCGATCCAGCTGCCAGTCGATAAACGCCCGCAGGAAGTTGCCCTCGCCGAACTGAATCACGCGCGTCGGGTAGTGCGGCCCGGGAAAATCTTGTCTGTTTAACGATTTCATAGCCTTTCCTGCTAAAAATGAATGACGCCTTTAATAAGCTGGCGATTGTTAATCACTTCGCTTTCGTAAATCTCGGCCAGCGACCTGAAATCGTAACGGTGGGTCAGCATCATTCTGGCGGTCACTTTTCCCTCAGCCATTAGACGTCCGACTTTGGCGAAATCCTCTTCCGTCGCATTACGGCTGCCCATCATGGTTGTCTCTTTCTTATGAAACTCCGGGTCCGGGAACTGCAGTTCACCTTTAAACAGGCCAACAAAAATGATGCTGCCGCCGTGACGGATTAAATTCACCGTGTTGTTCATCGCCTGCTGATTCCCCGTGGCATCGATCACCTTCTGCGCCAGCGAACCACCAAACATGTCACACAGCTGCTCGGTGAATTGCGGGTCAGAAGGGTCGAGCGTGGCCAGACCAAGGTGCTGCGCCACATGGTCGCGCCGCGCCGGGCTGGTATCCGCCACCACCACCTGCGCCCCGTCGGCTTTAGCGATAGCCGCCGCCCCGAGACCAATGGGTCCCGCACCGACCACCAGCACCTGCTCTCCCGGCTGGATAGCGGCGCGACGCACCGCGTGGGCGCTGATGGCGAAAGGCTCAATCAGCGCTGCGGCTTCCGGCTCGACGTCATCCACCACCAGCAGATTTTTTACCGGCACGCAGAGGTACTCGCTAAACCCGCCGTCCCGATGCACGCCGATCACCGAAATTTTCTCGCAGCAATTAGTCCTGCCGCTCAAACAGGCCGGACACTGACGGCAGGCAACGTAAGGTATGACGACTACCTGCTGTCCGCTTTTCAAGTTAAGAATATTTTTACCGAGACCGATAATCTCGCCGCATATTTCATGTCCGAGCACGCGTGGATAACTAAAAAAAGGTTGATTCCCTCCCCAGGCGTGAATATCCGTACCACAAATCCCCACCGTTTTTATTTTAATGAGCACTTCATCATCACCGGGAATGGGAATCTGGCGTTTTTCCCAGCGCAATATTTTAGGTTCCTGACAAACTAATGTATTCATCGACGTCATAATAATTGCCTCCGTATTTGTTGGCTTAGATATCGATGAAAAACAGAGGTGAGAATAAATTCATTGCAAAAATTGTGAAATCTCACGCACAAAACTGTTTTAAATCCGGCTTTAATAGCTAAAAAAATGGAGATGTATAATGAGCCGCTCGCAAAACCTTCGTCACAACGTCATTAACCAGGTCATTAACGATATGGCGCGCGGCTTTCTTCCGTCGCCGCTGCCCTCACAAAGTGCGCTGGCGGAGATGTACAACATCAGCCGCACCACCGTGCGCCATATCCTCAGCCACCTGTGCGAGCGGGGCGTATTGCGTCAGAACGCTCGGGATTATCAGATCCTTCGCCAGCCGGAGATGCAGGACGGCTTCGATGGCTCCAGCGCCTCGCTGGCCGAGCAGAACCGTCTCTTTGAGCAGGCGTTTTTCACCATGATTAACCAGCGCCAGCTGCGCGCCGGAGAGATGTTTTCCGAGCTGCAGCTGGCGCGTGCTGCCGGCGTCAGTCCGGTCGTAGTGAGGGAATTTCTGTTGAAATTCAGCCGCTACAACCTGATTGAAAGCGAAAAGCGCGGCCAGTGGAACATGAAGAAATTTGAGCAATCCTGGGCTGAGCAGCTGTTCGAGCTGCGGGAAATGCTGGAAACCCACGCGCTTCAGCATTTTCTCAATCTCCCGGACAACGACGCCCGCTGGCTGCAGGCGAAAACTCTGCTTGAGCGCCATCGCGCACTGCGTGACAGCATCGGCGACAGCTTTCGTATGTTTTCCCAGCTCGATCGCGACTTTCACTCGCTGCTCCTGTCCGCGGCTGAGAATATATTTTTCAATCAATCGCTTGAGATTATTTCCGTGATTTTCCACTTTCACTATCAGTGGGATGAGAGTGACCTTAAACAGCGTAATATCATCGCCATTGATGAACATATGACCATCCTGAGCGCGCTTATCTGCCGCAGCGATCTGGACGCCAATCTGGCGCTGCGTAACCACCTGAACTCGGCGAAGCAATCGATGATTAACTCGCTCAGGCAGAGCGAATCCCTGGCTCATTAAGTACCGATTAAAAACAGAAAATGATTATCAGCAGCACAGTTCTCAAAACATAATCCAGTGCCAGAAAAAAGGTTATTTATGCTGAAAACAAGTCGACTTACTTTACTGTGAAATAGGTGGGTGGGTTTAAACCATTCGATGTCACTTGTCGTTCAAATAGAATAACCAGGAGTCAGGCGTGGAATCACGAAATATAACTATCGACCCGCAGACAACCTTTGATAAAGGAAAGGCGGAGACTGCCAGCGTTCCGTTAAATAATACGTTAACGCGCAGCGCGCGCATTAAAAAAATTCAGACAACGGCAATGATCCTGTTATTTCTGGCGGCGGTGATTAACTACCTCGACAGAAGTTCATTGTCCGTCGCGAACTTAACGATTCGCGAAGAGCTGGGGCTCAGCGCCACCGAAATCGGCGCATTGCTGTCCGTTTTCTCGTTGGCCTACGGCATCGCCCAGCTCCCCTGCGGGCCGCTGCTGGACCGTAAAGGCCCGCGCATCATGCTGGGGCTGGGCATGTTTTTCTGGTCGCTGTTCCAGGCGGTCTCCGGGATGGTGCATAGCTTTACCCAGTTCGTGCTGGTGCGTATCGGCATGGGGATCGGCGAAGCGCCGATGAACCCGTGCGGCGTCAAGGTGATCAACGACTGGTTTAATATTAAAGAGCGCGGCCGCCCGATGGGCTTCTTTAACGCCGCCTCGACGATTGGCGTCGCGATCAGCCCGCCGATCCTTGCCGCGATGATGCTGATGATGGGCTGGCGCTGGATGTTCATTACCATCGGCGTGCTGGGGATCTTCGTCGCTATCGGCTGGTATATGCTCTATCGCAACCGGGAGGATGTCCCCCTCACCGCCGATGAGCAGGCCTACCTTAATGCCGGAAGCGTCAACGTTCGCCGCGACCCGCTGAGCTTTGCCGAATGGCGCAGCCTGTTTAAAAACAAAACCATGTGGGGAATGATGCTGGGCTTCAGCGGCATCAACTATACCGCCTGGCTGTATCTGGCCTGGCTGCCGGGCTACCTGCAAACGGCGTATAACCTCGATCTGAAAAGTACCGGGTTTATGGCCGCCATTCCTTTTCTGTTCGGCGCCGCCGGTATGCTCATCAACGGTTACGTTACCGACTGGCTGGTTAAAGGCGGCATGGCGCCGATCAAAAGCCGTAAAATTTGTATTATTGCCGGGATGTTCTGCTCCGCCGCGTTTACGCTGATCGTGCCGCATGCCACCACCTCTATCGCTGCGGTGCTGTTAATCGGCATGGCGCTGTTCTGCATCCACTTTGCCGGTACTTCCTGCTGGGGATTGATTCACGTCGCGGTGGCATCAAGAATGACCGCGTCCGTCGGCAGCATCCAGAACTTCGCCAGCTTTATCTGCGCCTCCTTCGCGCCGGTAGTGACCGGGTTTATTGTCGATACCACCCACTCATTCCAGCTGGCGCTGGTGATCTGCGGCTGCGTCACCGCCCTCGGCGCGCTGGCCTATATCTTCCTGGTCCGTCAGCCGATTAGCGACCCGCGTAACGGCTGAATCTTAACGCCCTGCTGATGGCAGGGCGCTCAGCGTTGCGCTCATTTCATACTGTTTTAATACCCCAGGCGTATAGCCGGCGGTCTGGAACAGGGGCGTAAAGCGTTCCGGGATGGTCACCGAGGTCCCGAGCCCTGGAAACTGTCGGGCAAGCGCCATCAGCATTTCCCGCCCTAGCCCGCGCCCGCGTGCGGCGGGCTCGACCCATAAAAACTGCAGCTGCGGCCTGCTGGATAAGGTCGCCAGCACGGCGAAAGCCTGCTGATGGAGGCTCAGCGCCCGGCACGGCAGGGTGCTGAAGGTGAGCGGGTCCATCAGCCACGGCAGCTGGCCATTAAGCTCGGCGCCGGCCCTGCGCGTCAGCGCCAGCACGTCATACTCCTGCAATACGGATGACTCCTCGCTCGCGGTCTGCGCGCTCAGATAGCCGCACAGCCCGTGCCGCACCTCGAAGCCCAGCGAGTGATACAGCGCTACCGCCGCGTGGTTATCGCGAATAACCTCCAGCCACATCCGCCGTACGCCCTGCTCGCGCAATGCATCCAGCAGCGACCCCATCAGCCGGCGTCCGACGCCCTTTCCGCGATACGCGGGTCGCATCGCAAATGCCGCCAGCCTGGCTTCATCGCCGCGCCGGGCGACAACGGCCATCGCCGCAGGGACATCACCATCCAGCCAGACGCAGGAATCCAGCAGGCTCAGCCCTTCGGCGCTAAAACGCTGGACAAAAACCTCTACCGACAGCGTGACGGGAACCAGGTAATCTTCGAAACAGTCGCAAAGGATCGTCGTCAGCTGCGCGACGCTAAACTGAGTGGCGGAAACGGCGGTAAGCTCCATACATTTCTCCCGGAGGCTGCTATGCTGAGGTGATGAAAACTAACACTATAACCGCCGCCGCGACGTTACGCCTGACTGAGGAGAGAGACATCCCTCTTCTGCCCGCCATTGAGCGCTCGGCGGCCCAGGCTTTTCGCCAGATTCCGGCGCTGGCCTGGCTGGCGGAAAGCGAAGTGATAAGCCCCGAGCGCCACCGGCTGTTCCTTGAAACTGACCACAGCCTGCTGGCCGTGGCCGATGACCAACCGATAGGCTTCCTGCTGAGCGAACCGCTGGATGATGCGCTGTTTATCGTCGAGATCGCCGTTCATCAGGCATGGCAGGGGCGAGGCATTGGCCGCATGATGCTGGAGCAGGTCATTGAGACAGCCCGCCAGGCGGCTTATCCGGCGGTCACGCTCACCACCTTCCGCGATGTGCCCTGGAACGCACCGTTTTACACGCGACTGGGGTTTTCAATGTTAAGTGAGCGAAGACTACCGGAGGGACTGGCGGCAAAAAGGGAGCTGGAAACGGAACACGGTCTGCCGCCGGAGACGCGCTGCGCCATGCGCCTAACGCTGTAGCCTCCGGCGCTGATTTCAGCGGCGGAATATGGTACAAAGTATCATTGATAACTTACCTGTTGATACCCGTATGTCCTGGTCAATCGATATCATTTCCTGCATAACCGATCGCTTTGTGGAACTCACGGCGACCGAAAAGCGCATCGCGCAGTTCATTCTCGATGATGTCGCGGCGGCGGCGGAGCTGCCCATCGCGGAGATGGCGCGTCTGACCCACACCAGCCAGGCCTCCGTTACCCGCTTTGCCCGGGCGCTCGGCTGTAAAGACGTCCGCGAGCTGAAGATGAGGCTCGCGCAATCTCTGGCGGTCGGACAGCGATTTATCCTCGATGTCCCGGACCTTGAGGGCGTACAGGGGATCTACGAGTCGATCATCGGCGTGCTGGAAACCAACCGCCGGGCGCTGGACATTGAAGCGCTGAAGCGTGCGGTGAGCTGGCTGAGCGACGCGCGGCAGATCCTGGCGCTCGGGATGGGCGGCGGCTCTACCATCTGCGCTCAGGAGATCCAGTATCGCCTGTTTCGCCTCGGCCTCCCGGTTGTCAGCCAGAACGACGGTCTGCTGGTGCGCATGATGAGCTCGGCGGTGACGCCAAAGGATGTGGTTATCGTGCTGTCGTTGGGCGGCTATACCCAGGAAATCATCGAGAGCGCGGCGATTGCCAGGCAGTACGGCGCAAAGGTCATTGCCATCACCCCCGGCGGAACGCCGCTGGCGGAGCAGGCGGATCTGGTGCTGCCGCTGCTGGTGCGCGAAAACGACTACATTTTCAAGCCCAGCACTTCACGCTATGCGATGCTGGCGATGGTTGACGTGCTGGCCACCGAACTGGCGATGGCCAATAAAACTCAGGCAAAAGGCAGACTGCGCCGGATTAAGCTGGCGCTCGACAGCCACCGCGGCGGCGTCGATCGCCAGCCGCTGGGCGATTAACCGCAGCGGGCGGCGGCGATAAACCTCTCCGCCTGCTGACGGGTACGTTCCACGGCCTGCCCGGCGCGATACAGATCGCTTCCCAGGCCAGCGCCGGCGCACCCGGCCTCAACCCAGCTTGCCAGATTCTCCGGCGTCACGCCGCCGACCGCCAGCACCGGCACCTCCGACGGCAGCACCGCTTTCAGCGCCCGAATGTAGTCCGGGCCAAAAGTGGAAGACGGGAAAATTTTCAACCACTGCGCCCCGGCATCCAGCGCGTTAAACGCCTCGGTCGCGGTGGCGCACCCGGCGCAAACCCGCATTCCGCGCGCCACCGCCCGGCGGATCGTCGTCGGCTCAGTATTCGGCGTCACGATAAGCTTCGCTCCGGCATCGGCCAGAAAATCGACCTGTTCCACCTTAAGTACCGTTCCCGCGCCAATCACCGCCTGCTCGCCAAAGCGCGCGACCATCTGCGGAATACTCTGCTGCCAGTCCGGCGAATTGAGCGGAATTTCGATATAGCGAAATCCTGCCTCTATCAGCGTCTCAATATGCTCCGCTGCCTCAGCGGGGCGAATACCGCGTAAAATCGCCACCAGTTTAATCTTGTCCATGCATTATCCTCGCCATGCCGCTCAGCAGCGCCTCATCGCCGCTGCAGCTGTTAACCGTCATTCCGCGCGCCTTCATCGCCCGACTGTAGCGGGCATTCAGCGCCGGGTCGCCAACCAGCGTGACGCCAGAGGTACGGTAACGCTGCCCCAGGGTCGCCACTTCCGCGCCAATCAGCAGCCCGGAGAGATAGTCGCTGACCGAGGTCGCGGCCAGGCCTCCCAGCACCCGGGCGGCCCTGGCGACAAACAGTTCGCTAATCAGCGACGGCTGCGCCAGTCCTTTTTCCAGCCCCCGTTCAAACGCCGTCTCGTCCGGCTGCTGGACCGGCAGCCCTTTGCCGATCAGCGATTGCGTCATCAGCAGATGATGCAGTTCACCGGTCATCGCCGTGGCAAAATGACGCACCGCGCCGTTCGCCACCTGTACCCATTTGCAGTGGGTGCCCGGCAGCACGTAACACTCCGCCGGCGCCAGCTGCCAGGCCCCCAGCAGCTGCGTCTCTTCGCCGCGCATCACGTTGAAATCCCCGTCCTGTTCAATCTTGAGGCCGGGAATAATCCACACGCCTTCAGCAACGGCGCATAGCTGCTGCCCTGGCGCGTCGATCGCTGCCGGACAGTCCAGATACGGCACCGCTTGCCAGCCCGCATCGCTGCCGATCATCCCGGCCATCAGCACCGGCAGCGCCTCCGCGCCGCGCCAGGGGGCCAAATGCTCCGCGAATACGTCGGCAGGCGCTCGTCCGTTCAGGCGGGTGATACCCAGCGGCAGCTGCTTTGTTTCGACGCACTGGCCATTACGAATCAGCCAGCCGCGCAGCTGGGTAGAGCCCCAGTCGACGGCAATATAGTCCTTCATTGTGCTTCTCCTGAGACCTGCACCGTCGTCTTCGCCGGCATCGCCTGCCCTTCACGCTCCTGCGTGATCATTTCCAGCGCCTGCTCACGGCTAACTTTGCTGGCTGGCGTCAAGAGGGTGACAAAAATCGCGAAAACAAAGCTGCCGACGACCGACGGAATGCACGGGTTCCCCCAGTAAGCCAGCCAGTCGGCTTTCATCAGAACCACAAGAGAAACCAGCATGCCGCTCAGCAGCGCGGTAAACGCGCCCTGCCAGTTGAAGCGCAGCCAGAAGCGGCCGAGAATCGAACAGACGAACAGACCGGACATCAGCATGGAGATCATTTTGGTGATATAGCTGATGATATCGTTCGAGGTCAGGGCGAAGATCATCGCCAGGCCGATAACGAACGCCAGCATCCAGCGGGAGAGCGTTATCGCTTTATCCGCCGGGGGCATTTTCCCGGTGATGAGGGTATAAACATCACGCATCATGATGGCCACGGCGGCTATCGCGTCAGAACTGGCCGAGGACATGGTGGCCGAAAGCCCGGCAATCAGCACCACCAGCCCGAGGATGGCCGGTAAGAAGCTGGTGGCGAACAGGAAGGCGTAATTACTGTTCTCGAGATTGGGGTTCATGGTCCATGCCGCCATGCCGATAATCGCCGGCAGCACCGAGAAAAACAGATACAGCACGCCGGTATAGACAAACGAGCGGCGCACCGAAGAGACATCTTTCCCCGAGTAAATACGCTGGCGATAGGAAGGGGTCGCCAGCACGCCGACGCCGATGACCATCGCCAGCGATAGCGCCGGAATGACCCCCAGTTTATCGACCGCAAACAGGCTCATCGCCTTGGGATCCATCGCCTGGACGATGGCATCCCATCCCCCGACGTGAACCACCGCCAGAATCGCCATCAGGATAAAACCGAAAAACAGAATTAATGCCTGAATGGTATCCGTCCACACCACCGCAGAATAACCGCCGATGATGACGTAAATCGCAAAGGCCAGAGCGATAATAATTTTCGCTAGCGTCAGATTTATTCCCGTCGCCCAGGATAAATACATGCTGCCGCCAAGAATATGCGCCCCCAGCCAGCCAATAGAGGCCACAAATATCATTATGCCGACGATATTTTTAATTAAATGACTACCGCCGGTATAATAAGAGAGCTCTTCGCTCATGGTCATAAAGCGCAGCTTGCGCACCGGGGCGAACAGCCAGGCCACCAGCAAAATACCGATGGCCCCGCCCACGCCGTACAGCATCCCGGCCCAGCCGT
Source organism: Klebsiella sp. HMSC09D12 (assembly GCF_001808475.1). NCBI lineage: Bacteria > Pseudomonadati > Pseudomonadota > Gammaproteobacteria > Enterobacterales > Enterobacteriaceae > Klebsiella > Klebsiella sp. HMSC09D12. The sequence goes on from NZ_KV793504.1 coordinate 85,180, forward strand.
TGCTGTAGCCGAAGCCAACAGCGCCCATGCTTGAACCGGTGCCCACCATGGTCGCCACGGTAGAGCCCAGGGTCAGAAACAGCGGTAAGGAACGGCCACCGAGTAAAAAATCTTCTCCGCTTTTTTGATTACGCGACACGTACCAGCCAAGCCAAATCATGGCCAGCGCGTAAATAATAAAGCCGACTAAAAAGATATGACTATTCATAATTCACATCCTGCCAGTTGAGTAGGTAAAAGGTAAAAGGCTACGAAGCGCTGAATGAATTCAGCGCTCAAAAATCCTGTTTATATTTCTGGTTAATAAATTTTTATACGCGAGCCGCGTTATAACAGGTCACATCCACTTCAACTTTACAATCCACTACCAGGTCCGCTACGCAGCAGATACGGGCAGGCGGATTGTCGCCAAAGAACTCGCGGAATACTTTATTGAAAGACTGAAAATAGCGCGCATCGGTGAGGATCACCTTGACGTGCACCACGTCGGCCAGGGTGTAGCCCGCTTCGGTCATGATATCCACACAGTTCTGAATCGCCAGACGCGCCTGGTCAACGATGCCCCCTTCCACCACTTCACCCTCCTTCATCGGCGTCTGGCCGGAAACGTACAGCCAGCCCCCCGCCTCCACCGCGCGCGCGAACGGCAGATGCTGCCCACCGGTCCCGGTACCGCCCTCAACGCCATAACGTTTAATGCTCATTTTTCTCTCCTTAGTTCATTCGGCGGCGCAGGAAACGCCCTGCGCGCCCGGTAATCTTTTTATCGCTGCCGTAGCTCATCACGCCGTTAACCATCACCGCCTCGATACCGTCCGCCGGTTGTTTCGGGTCGGAGAAGCTGGCGACATCGCGCACCGTCTGCGGATCAAACAGCACCAGATCGGCAAAATAGCCCACTTTCACCAGCCCACGCTCTGCCAGCTGGAAACGCGCCGCCGACAGACCGGTCATTTTGTGGATAGCGGTGGTCAGCGGAAACAGCCGTTCATCTCGGCAGTAGTGGCCCAGGACCCGCGGAAACGCGCCCCATAGCCGCGGGTGCGGCATCGGGTCGTTCGGCAGACCGTCTGAGCCGATCATGGTCACCGGATAACGCAGTACCCGCCGCACGTCCTGCTCGTCCATGTTGTAGTAGATGGCGCCTGCAGGCATCAGCCGCGCCGCCGCCTCGTGCAGGCTAACCTGCCAGCCGTCAGCAATCTGCTGCAGGGTTTTTCCGGCCTGCTCGGGCTGCGCCTCCGACCAGGTAATGACGATATCGAACTCATCGGTGACCTGCTTCATATCCAGCGTCGACGAGCTGGCAGAATAGGGGTAGCAGTCACAGGCGATCTCCTGGCGCTGGCGCATCTCATCGAAGAAAGCCAGCGTCTCCTTCGTGCGACCCCAGTTTTTCGCGCCGGCGCACTTATGGTGCGATACCACCACCGGTACGTTACCGTGGCGGCCAATGCGGAACGCCTCGTCGAGCGCCTCCAGAATCGGTTCGAACTCCGAACGCAGGTGGGTGGTATAAATTCCCCCTTCTGCCGCCAGCTCCTCGGCCAGCGCCATCACTTCTTCAGTGGTGGACTGAAACGCGCTGGCGTAGGCCAGCCCGCTACTCAGCCCCAGCGCGCCCTGACGCAGCGCGTCGCGCAGCTGCACCCGCATTCCGGCAATCTCGATCTCCGTCGCCGGGCGGAACAGATCGTCCATATGGTTATTACGCAGCGCGGTATGGCCAATCAGCGTGCCGACGTTTAATGACGGCTTCGCCGCCGCCACCGCGTGGGCATAAGCGTCAACAGTGGGATAAACAAAGTGCTCCGCCTCACCCAGAAGATTCATCGGGTCCGGTACGCCGTCGCGCATGGTCGCCGTCGCCGCGCTGATCCCGCAGTTGCCGACAATCACCGTCGTCACCCCCTGGCTCAGCTTCGGTAAATACTCCGGCATACGGATGACGTTGATATCATCATGGGTATGCACATCGATAAATCCGGGAGCCAGCACGCGCCCCTGCCCGTCAATCACCTGCTCCGCCGCCAGGTTCAGCGCCGGGGCCATATCCACAATTCGATCGCCCTTCACCGCCACGTCGCCGCGAAACTGTGGTCCGCCGCTGCCGTCAATGACCGTGACGTTTTTGAAAAGCCAGTTAACTTTCATCGCAATTACTCCCTTTCAACTCTGCCGACAAGTAAACCATTTACAAGGCGGAAAAACAGTGGAAAACTACGCAAAAACCAGATCAAATTGTGATACTTTTATTCACAAACGACATAAACAAATTATATATTCTATATATTTCAATTAATTAAATTTGATACTTAGCTTTAATCCGATCTTAAACCCTAAAAGGATAGTGTTATGAAATACCATTCCGATACGCTTATTCCGCACAAAGCCGCCATAATGTCCGCACCGGCCAATCTGCTGGCGGAGGAGGTTTGCCTTCCGGCCGCGCTGCTGAAAAAAACGGCGCTGGAAAATAACATCGCCTGGATGCAGCGTTACGCCGACGCGCGCGGCGTCTCGCTGGCCCCGCACGGTAAAACAACGATGACGCCGTGGATTTTTCAGGCGCAGCAGCGGGCGGGCGCATGGGGAATCGGCGTGGGCAGCGCCTGGCAGGCCAGCGCGGCGATGGCCAGCGGCGTTGAGCGCGTCCTGATGGTCAATCAGCTGGTCGGCAGGGCGAATATGCAGGCGGTATCGCGCCTGAAAGCGCATTACCGTACGGCGGAGTTTATCTGCTGCATCGATAGCCTTGCCAACGCCCGCGCGCTGTCGACTTTCTTCGACGAACGGCGGCAAACGCTGGACGTGCTGATTGAACTGGGCGTGGCCGGTGGGCGCTGCGGCTGCCGCAGCGTTGAGGATGCGCTGGCGCTGGCGCAGGCTGCGGCGGAACTTCCGGGCCTCAGGCTGCGCGGTCTCGAACTGTATGAAGGGGTGTTACACGGCGACGATCCGCAGCCGCAGGTGGAGGCTCTGCTGCGCCAGGCCGCCGGTTTGGCCTGCCGGATGGAACATCTGGTTGAGGGGGAGTTTGTGCTGACCGGAGCCGGTACCGTCTGGTACGACGTGGTGTGCAATATCTGGCTGGCGGCGAAGAAACCGGCGCGCTGCCGAATCGTTATCCGCCCCGGGTGCTATATCACCCACGACCGCGGGATCTACGATATCGCGCAGAAAGCACTGGTGGCCCGCGATCCGATCGCCTGCGATCTGGGCGGTGATTTAACCTCAGCGCTGGAGCTGATGGCGATGGTCCAGTCGGTGCCAGAAGCCGATCGCGCGGTGGTGAACTTCGGCAAGCGCGACTGCGCCTTTGACGCCGGCCTGCCGCAGCCTGTGGCCCGCTATCGCAACGGCGCGCAGCTATCCGCGGAGGGGATCGAGAGCGTGGGGATTATGGACCAGCACTGTATGCTGCGCCTCGCGCCCGGCAGCGACGTGCAGGTCGGCGATATTCTGGTGTTCGGTACCTCGCATCCGTGCCTGACGTTTGATAAATGGAAAACCCTGCTGCTGGTGGACGAGCAGTATAACGTGCTGGAAGAGCTCGATACCTTGTTCTGAAGGACGCTTTCTCCCGGAGGCGGCGCGCTGCGCCTGTCCGGGCTACCGTGCTGTGAACCCGTAGCCCGGACAGGTGCGCCAGCACCGCCTCCGGGATGTTTTTCGCGCGGACAATGTATTATTCCTCTCCCTGCGCTCCATTCCCCAGGGCGATAAACTCCTCCAGCAGCGCGGTAAGCTGACGCATTTTTTCGACGGTAAATTGGGCTTCGATCTGACGATAGGCCTCTTCCACCTGGGCCTGGGCGCTTTCATAAAGCGTCGAACCCGCCGGCGTCAGCGAAACGTAGAGCTTGCGCTGGTCATTTACCGGTTTTAAACGCAGCACCAGGCCGTCGCGTTCCATACGGGTCAGGATGCCGGTCAGGCTCGGACGTAAAATACAGGCGCGAAAGGCCAGATCGTGAAAATCCATCGACGGATGTTCGGCGAGGATACGCACGATACGCCACTGCTGCTCGGTCAGATTGTGGCGTTTAACGATGGGCCGAAAGTGGGCCATCGCCGCTTCCCGCGCCTGCAGCAGCGCGATAGTTAACGAATCATGCATCACATACCTCTGAAGTAAATCCCCAATCTGTTAATAAGTTAATAATTAGCGCTAATTCCCTCCGAAGGCAACCGGTTTCTGCCTCTGAAAAGTACCAGATGGTACAACTGCTTTTGTTATCTAATTGATTAATAATAATTAAAATACAAATCTGTAAATTTATTGTTAATCCGATCACAAAACATTCACTTCTGTTTGCCAAACATTCCCGCAAAGCATAAAAGATGATCATTAACATATTAATGAATTAACTGACTTCCCAAATCCGTAGCAGAGGAGTGGTAAATGAAAGGTACCATCTTCGCCGTGGCGCTTAACCACCGCAGCCAGCTCGACGCCTGGCGCGAAGCGTTTCAACAGGCCCCCTATAAAACGCCGCCGAAGACCGCGGTCTGGTTTATCAAACCGCGCAACACCGTTATCGGCGATGGCGAGAGCATTCCCTACCCGCAAGGCGAAACCGTGCAGAGTGGCGCCACCGTGGCGCTGATCGTCGGTAAAACCGCGCGCAAAGTCGCTGCAGAAGACGCCGCGGCTTATATCGCCGGGTACGCGCTGGCGAACGACGTCAGCCTGCCGGAAGAGAGCTTCTATCGTCCGGCCATCAAAGCCAAATGCCGCGACGGCTTCTGTCCGCTTGGCGCACTCGCGCCGCTCAGCGATGTCGATAACCTGACCATCATCACCGAAATCAACGGTCGCGAGGCGGACAGCTGGACTACCGCCGATCTCCAGCGCTCCGCCGCCGAGCTGCTGAGCGCCCTGAGCGAATTCGCCACCCTCAATCCCGGCGATGCGATTCTGATCGGTACGCCCCACTCCCGCGTTACGCTGCGCCCCGGCGATCGCGTACGTATTCTCGCCGAGGGCTTCCCGGCGCTGGAAAACCCGGTGATTGATGAAGGAGAGCTGGCATGAGGCAAGCACGTATTGAGTGGCAGGGACAGCGGCACGATGTCCAGGTGAATGAACGTGGTCAGGTCCAGCTCGCCAACGGCAGTCTGCTTAAGGAAGGCGAGTTTCGTTGGCTGCCGCCCGCCGACGGCACCCTGTTCGCGCTGGGCCTGAACTACGCCGATCACGCCAGCGAGCTGGCGTTTACGCCGCCAACCGAACCGCTGGTGTTTATCAAAGCGCCCAACACCTTTATCGGCCATAGGCAAGAGTCGGTGCGCCCGGATAACGTCGAGTACATGCACTACGAGGCTGAACTGGTGGTGGTGATCGGCAAAACCGCGCGTAAGGTCGCCGAAGCCGACGCCATGGAGTACGTAGCCGGGTACACCGTCTGCAACGACTACGCCATCCGCGACTACCTGGAAAACTACTATCGCCCCAACCTGCGGGTCAAAAGCCGCGACACCCTGACGCCGATAGGCCCGTGGATCGTCAGCAAAGAGGCGATCCCCGATCCGCACAACCTGGCGCTGTGCACCTGGGTCAACGGCGAGCTGCGCCAGCAGGGCACTACCGCCGATCTGATCTTCAGCATTCCGTTCCTGATCGCTTACCTCAGCGAATTTATGACCCTGCAGCCGGGCGACATGATCGCCACCGGCACGCCGAAGGGGCTGTCGGACGTGGTGCCGGGCGATGAAGTGATCGTCGAAGTGGAAGGCGTCGGCCGTCTGGTCAACCACATCATTAGCCAGCAGGCATATGAGGAGAAGCTGTCATGAAAAAAATTAACCACTGGATCAACGGCAAAAACGTCGCCGCCGCGGAGTATTTCCATACCACTAACCCGGCCACCGGCGAAGTGCTGGCGGAGGTCGCCTCCGGCGGGGCTGACGAGGTGAATCAGGCGGTGGCGGCGGCAAAAGAGGCGTTTCCGAAATGGGCCAATCTGCCGATGAAAGAGCGCGCGCGTCTGATGCGCCGGCTGGGCGATCTGATCGACCAGAACGTCCCGGAGATCGCCGCCATGGAGACCGCCGACACCGGCCTGCCGATCCACCAGACCAAAAACGTGCTGATCCCGCGCGCTTCGCACAACTTCGAGTTCTTTGCCGAGGTGTGCCAGCAAATGAACGGTAAGACCTATCCGGTTGATGACAAGATGCTCAACTACACCCTCGTGCAGCCGGTCGGCGTCTGCGCGCTGGTGTCGCCGTGGAACGTGCCGTTTATGACCGCGACCTGGAAGGTGGCGCCGTGCCTGGCCTTGGGGAATACCGCGGTGCTGAAAATGTCCGAACTGTCGCCGCTAACCGCTGACCGTCTTGGCGAACTGGCGCTGGAAGCGGGCATTCCAGCGGGGGTGCTGAACGTGGTTCAGGGCTATGGCGCGACGGCGGGCGATGCGCTGGTACGCCACCATGACGTACGCGCGGTATCGTTTACCGGCGGTACCGCCACCGGGCGCAACATCATGAAAAATGCCGGGCTGAAAAAGTACTCCATGGAGCTGGGCGGCAAATCGCCGGTGTTGATTTTCGAAGACGCCGATATTGAGCGCGCTCTCGACGCCGCGCTGTTCACCATTTTCTCGATCAACGGCGAACGCTGCACCGCCGGCTCGCGCATCTTCATTCAGCAGAGCATCTACCCCGAGTTCGTTAAACGCTTTGCCGAACGCGCGAATCGCCTGCGCGTCGGCGACCCTACCGACCCGAACACTCAGGTGGGCGCGCTGATTAGCCAGCAGCACTGGGAGAAAGTCTCCGGCTATATCCGCCTCGGCATTGAAGAAGGAGCGACCCTGCTGGCCGGCGGCGCGGATAAGCCCGCCGATCTGCCTGCCCATCTGAGAAACGGCAACTTCCTGCGGCCAACGGTGCTGGCGGACGTCGATAACCGCATGCGCGTGGCGCAGGAAGAGATTTTTGGCCCGGTAGCCTGTCTGCTGCCGTTTAAAGACGAGGCGGAAGGTCTGCGCCTGGCCAACGATGTGGAGTACGGCCTCGCCTCTTATATCTGGACCCAGGACGTCAGCAAAGTGCTGCGCCTGGCGCGCGGCATCGAAGCCGGAATGGTGTTCGTCAACACCCAGAACGTCCGCGACCTGCGTCAGCCGTTCGGCGGCGTGAAGGCCTCCGGTACCGGCCGCGAAGGCGGCGAATACAGCTTTGAAGTGTTCGCTGAAATGAAAAACGTCTGCATCTCGATGGGCGACCATCCGATCCCAAAATGGGGAGTCTGATATGGGAAAGTTAGCGTTAGCAGCAAAAATTACTCACGTACCGTCGATGTATCTCTCTGAACTGCCGGGTAAAAACCACGGCTGCCGCCAGGGAGCCATCGATGGGCATAAAGAAATCGGCAAGCGGTGTCGCGAGCTGGGTGTGGATACCATCATCGTCTTTGATACCCACTGGCTGGTCAACAGCGCCTACCACATCAACTGTGCCGACCATTTCCAGGGCGTCTACACCAGCAACGAGCTGCCGCATTTTATTCGCGACATGACCTATGACTATGACGGTAATCCGGAGCTCGGCCACCTGATTGCCGACGAAGCGGTCAAACTCGGGGTCCGTGCCAAAGCGCACAACATTCCAAGCCTGAAGCTGGAGTACGGCACCCTGGTGCCGATGCGCTACATGAACAGCGATAAGCATTTCAAAGTGGTCTCTATCTCGGCGTTCTGTACCGTCCATGATTTTGCCGATAGCCGCAAGCTGGGCGAAGCCATTCTTAAAGCGATTGAGAAATATAACGGCACCGTGGCGGTCTTTGCCAGCGGCTCGCTGTCGCACCGTTTTATCGACGACCAGCGCGCCGAAGAGGGAATGAACAGCTATACCCGCGAGTTCGATCACCAGATGGACGAACGGGTCGTGAAGCTCTGGCGCGAAGGCAAATTCAAAGAGTTCTGCACCATGCTGCCGGAGTACGCCGACTACTGCTTCGGTGAAGGCAATATGCACGACACGGTGATGCTGCTGGGCCTGCTGGGCTGGGACAAATACGACGGCAAAGTAGAGTTTATTACCGAACTCTTTGCCAGCTCCGGCACCGGTCAGGTCAACGCCGTCTTCCCGCTGCCGGAAACGGCGTAAGGAGTACGCAGAATGCCGCATTTTATCGCTGAATGTACCAACAACATCCGTGAGCAGGCTGATTTACCGGGTCTGTTCAGCAAAGTGAACGCCGCGCTGGCGGCAACCGGCATCTTTCCTATCGGCGGCATTCGCAGTCGCGCCATCTGGCTGGATACCTGGCAGATGGCCGATGGCCAGCATGACTACGCCTTCGTGCATATGACGCTAAAGATTGGTACCGGACGCAGCCTGGAGAGCCGTCAGGACGTGGGCGATATGCTGTTCAGGCTGATCAAAGCCCATTTTGCCGCGCTGATGGAGAGCCGCTATCTGGCGCTGTCGTTTGAGCTCGATGAACTGCACCCGACGCTGAACTACAAGCAGAACAACGTACACGCGTTGTTTAAATAGGTGCGACCCGCCCCTCTCCCGGTGGGAGAGGGTGTAAACAAATACTGCCACAAACCCCAGGCCGGCTAAGACGCCTCCGCGTCGCCACCCGGCGCAGCAGCACCGAATGACGTAACAGGAAGCAACTATGCTCGATAAACATACCCATACCCTGATCGCCCAGCGGCTGAACCAGGCGGAAAAACAGCGTGAACAGATCCGCGCTATTTCGCTGGATCACCCGACGATCACCATCGAAGACGCCTACGCGGTACAGCGCGAATGGGTAAATATGAAGATCGCCGAAGGCCGCGTGCTGAAAGGGCATAAAATCGGCCTGACCTCGAAAGCGATGCAGGCCAGTTCGCAAATCAGCGAACCGGACTACGGCGCGCTGCTGGACGATATGTTTTTCCACGACGGCGGCGATATTCCTACCGACCGCTTTATCGTCCCGCGTATCGAAGTCGAGCTGGCTTTCGTGCTGGCCAAACCGCTGCGCGGCCCCAACTGCACCCTGTTCGACGTCTACAACGCCACCGACTACGTGATCCCGGCGCTGGAGCTGATTGACGCCCGCTGCCACAACATCGACCCGGAAACCCAGCGCCCGCGCAAAGTCTTCGACACCATCTCCGATAACGCCGCCAACGCCGGGGTGATCCTCGGCGGCCGTCCGATTAAACCCGACGAGCTGGATCTGCGCTGGATCTCCGCCCTGCTCTATCGCAACGGCGTGATTGAAGAGACCGGCGTCGCCGCAGGGGTGCTGAATCACCCGGCCAACGGCGTGGCCTGGCTGGCGAACAAGCTGGCGCCTTACGACGTCCAGCTGGAAGCCGGGCAGATTATTCTCGGCGGCTCCTTTACGCGTCCGGTACCGGCGCGCAAAGGCGACACCTTCCACGTTGATTACGGCACCATGGGCGCGATTAGCTGCCGGTTCGTCTAGGAGGAATATGATGAATAACGCCTTTAAAGACGCCATAAAAGCGGGTCGACCGCAGATTGGCCTGTGGCTGGGACTGACCAGCAGCTACAGCGCTGAGCTGCTGGCCGGGGCCGGGTTCGACTGGCTGCTGATCGACGGCGAGCACGCGCCAAACAGCGTGCAGACGATACTGACCCAGCTGCAGGCGATCGCCCCTTATCCCAGCCAGCCGGTGGTGCGCCCCTCGTGGAACGACCCGGTGCAGATTAAACAGCTGCTGGATATCGGCGCGCAAACCCTGCTGGTACCCATGGTGCAGAACGCCGACGAAGCGCGGCTGGCGGTGAAAGCCACCCGCTATCCGCCCGCGGGTATTCGCGGCGTCGGCAGCGCCCTCGCCCGGGCCTCGCGCTGGAACCGCGTCCCGGATTATCTCCATCAGGCTAACGACGCGATGTGCGTGCTGGTGCAAATCGAAACTCGCGAAGCGCTCAACAATCTGCCACAGATCCTCGATGTCGAGGGCGTGGACGGCGTGTTTATCGGCCCGGCGGATCTGAGCGCCGACATGGGCTTCAGCGGCAACCCGCAGCACCCGGAAGTACAGGCCGCCATTGAGCACGCCATCGGGCAAATTCGCACAGCGGGCAAAGCGCCGGGGATCCTGATGGCCAACGAACAGCTGGCGAAGCGTTACCTGCAGCTCGGCGCGCTGTTTGTCGCCGTCGGGGTCGATACCACCCTGCTGGCCCGCGGGGCGGAAGCGCTGGCGGCACGGTTTGGCGCAGAAAAAACCGCCGAGGGTTCGTCAGGCGTCTATTAACGCCAGGTGGCGCAGCGCCACCCGGCAACCCGCAGTACCCTACAAAATTCCCATTAGAGGAAAATGATAATGAGCGATACATCATCTGCCATCCCGGAAAAGTTCGATCCGGCTAATCAGCACAAGCAGCTGACGGCGCAGCAGCAGTCGGTTATCAACAAGCTCTTTCGTCGCCTGATCGTGTTTTTGTTCGTGCTGTTTATCTTTTCGTTTTTAGATCGCATCAATATCGGCTTTGCCGGGCTGACCATGGGGCAGGATCTGGGCCTTAACGCCACCATGTTCGGCCTTGCCACCACCCTGTTTTACGCGACCTACGTCATTTTCGGCATTCCGAGCAACGTGATGCTCAGCATCGTCGGCGCCCGCCGCTGGATCGCCACCATCATGGTGCTGTGGGGCATCGCCTCCACCGCCACCATGTTCGCGACCGGGCCGAATAGCCTCTATATCCTGCGCATGCTGGTGGGGATCACCGAGGCCGGTTTTCTGCCCGGCATTCTGCTCTATCTGACCTACTGGTTCCCGGCCTTTTTCCGCGCCCGCGCCAACGCGCTGTTTATGATCGCGATGCCGGTGACCACCGCGCTGGGGTCGATTGTTTCAGGCTATATCTTGTCGATGGACGGCCTGTTGAACCTGCACGGCTGGCAGTGGCTGTTCCTGCTGGAAGGCTTCCCGTCGGTGCTGCTCGGTATTATGGTCTGGTTCTGGCTGGATGATTCGCCGTCGAAGGCCAAATGGCTGACCGCAGAAGATAAAAAATGCCTGCAGGAGATGATGGACAACGACCACCTGACGCTGGTCCAGCCGGAAGGGGCGATCAGCCATCACGCCATGCAGCAGCGCAGCCTGTGGCGGGAAGTATTCACGCCGATCGTGCTGATGTACACCCTGGCCTACTTCTGCCTGACCAATACGCTCAGCGCGATCAGCATCTGGACGCCGCAGATCCTCAAAAGCTTTAACGAAAGCAGCAGCAATATCACCATCGGCCTGCTGGCGGCGATCCCGCAGATTTGTACCATTCTGGGAATGATCTACTGGAGCCGGCACTCCGATAAGCACCAGGAGCGTAAGCACCACACCGCCCTGCCGTTCCTGTTCGCCGCCGCAGGCTGGCTGCTGGCGTCGGCGACCGATCATAACCTGATCCAGCTGCTCGGGATCGTGATGGCTTCGACCGGATCGTTTAGCGCGATGGCCATTTTCTGGACCACGCCGGATCAGTCGATCAGCCTGCGCGCCAGAGCGATCGGTATCGCGGTGATCAACGCGACCGGCAATATCGGATCGGCGCTCAGCCCCTTTATGATCGGCTGGCTGAAGGATATTACCGGCAGCTTCAGCAGCGGCTTGTGGTTCGTCGCCGCCCTGCTGATCATTGGCGCAGTCATTATCTGGGCGATTCCGATGAAAGGATCGCGTCCGCGCGCGACGCCGTAAGGAGCCGCTATGTGCCAGAGTCCTGTTGCCAATATCGATATTAATAAAGAGTACGATGAGAGTCTGGGAACGGAGGAGGTACATTACCAATCCTTTGCCCGGATGGCGGAGTTTTTTGGCCGCGATATGCAGGCGCACCGTCACGACCAGTATTTTCAGATGCACTTTCTCGATACCGGGCAGATTGAGCTGCAGCTCGACGATCATCGCTATTCGGTGCAGGCGCCGCTGTTTGTCCTGACGCCACCCTCGGTGCCGCACGCTTTTATCACCGAGTCCGATAGCGACGGTCATGTGCTGACGGTGCGCGAGGATCTGGTCTGGCCGCTGCTGGAGGTGCTCTATCCCGGCACGCGGGAGGCTTTCGGTCTGCCGGGCATCTGCCTGTCGCTGGCCGATAAGCCCGAGGAGTTGGCGGCGCTGGCGCATTACTGGCGGCTGATTGAACGGGAATCGACGTCGCAGCTGCCGGGGCGGGAACATACCCTGACGCTGCTGGCGCAGGCGGTGTTCACCCTGCTGCTGCGCAACGCGAAACTTGACGATCATGCGGCCAGCGGAATACGCGGCGAGCTCAAGCTGTTCCAGCGGTTTAACCAGTTGATCGATAGCCACTACCACCAGCACTGGACGGTGCCGGATTACGCCAGCGAGCTGCATCTGACCGAATCAAGGCTAACCGATATCTGCCGCCGCTTCGCCAACCGGCCGCCCAAGCGGCTGATTTTCGACAGGCAGCTGCGCGAGGCCAAACGGCTGCTGCTATTTTCCGACAACGCGGTAAGCGAAATAGCCTGGCAGCTGGGCTTTAAAGATCCGGCCTATTTTGCCCGCTTTTTTAACCGCTTAGTCGGCTGCTCGCCGAGTGCCTATCGGGCGCAGAAAGTACCGGTGTCGTAAGATCTTTCCGGCGACGGCGCGGCGAGTTCGCAGCCGTCTGAGAGGCGGTAGCCCGGGCAAGGCGCGTCAAGCGCCGCCCCCGGGAGCAGAACGTAGAGTCGCTGAATTTCCCGGAGGCGATGCTGCGCATCTGTCCGGGCTACCAATTCAAAACCCGCCCTGGCTTGTCGTCGGTTCACCGGAGAGCCAGGCCGGAAAATAGAAAAACCAACCCCCGATCACATAACCCAACCCCGCCTGAAAAGTACCGACCATTGACCTAAAAGTCTCTTCACGAAAGCCGCGTTAACCGCTTCAATTGAACAACAAAAACAAAACATAAATTTAACATCGCATTCCGATTAATACTGAAGAGGTCACCTATGAAACCTGAAAATTTCCGTGCAGACGCTAAACGCCCGTTAACTGGCGAAGAGTACCTGAAGAGCCTGCAGGACGGCCGCGAAATCTATATCTACGGCGAACGCGTTAAGGACGTGACCATCCACCCGGCATTCCGCAACGCCGCCGCCTCCGTCGCCCAGATGTACGATGCGCTGCATAAACCCGAGCTGCAGGATACCCTGTGCTGGGGCACCGATACCGGCAGCGGCGGCTATACCCACAAGTTCTTCCGCGTCGCGAAAAGCGCCGACGATCTGCGCCAGCAGCGCGACGCCATCGCTGAATGGTCGCGCCTGAGCTACGGCTGGATGGGCCGTACCCCGGACTACAAAGCCGCATTCGGCTGCGCGCTCGGCGCAAACCCGGCGTTTTATGGTCAGTTTGAACAGAACGCCCGTAACTGGTACACCCGCATCCAGGAAACCGGCCTCTACTTTAACCACGCCATCGTCAACCCGCCGATCGACCGCCATAAGCCAGCCGACGAAGTGAAAGACGTCTATATCAAGCTGGAGAAAGAGACCGATGCCGGGATCATCGTCAGCGGCGCGAAAGTGGTGGCCACCAACTCGGCGCTGACCCACTACAATATGATTGGCTTCGGCTCGGCGCAGGTGATGGGCGAAAACCCGGACTTCGCGCTGATGTTTGTCGCGCCGATGGATGCCGAAGGCGTTAAGCTTATCTCCCGCGCCTCCTATGAACTGGTCGCCGGAGCAACCGGATCGCCGTACGACTATCCGCTCTCCAGCCGCTTCGACGAAAATGATGCGATCCTGGTGATGGATAATGTGCTGGTCCCATGGGAAAACGTGCTGATCTACCGCGACTTCGATCGCTGCCGCCGCTGGACGATGGAAGGCGGTTTCGCCCGCATGTATCCGCTGCAGGCCTGCGTGCGTCTGGCCGTGAAGCTCGACTTTATCACCGCCCTGCTCAAGCGCTCGCTGGAGTGCACCGGCACCCTGGAGTTCCGCGGCGTACAGGCGGATCTCGGCGAAGTGGTAGCCTGGCGCAATATGTTCTGGGCGCTGAGCGACTCGATGTGCGCCGAAGCCACGCCGTGGGTTAACGGCGCGTATCTGCCGGATCACGCCGCGCTGCAAACCTATCGCGTGATGGCGCCGATGGCCTACGCCAAAATCAAAAACATTATTGAACGCAACGTCACCAGCGGCCTGATCTATCTGCCGTCCAGCGCCCGCGATCTCAACAATCCGCAGATCAACGAATATCTGGCGAAATACGTGCGCGGATCGAACGGCATGGATCACGTCGAGCGTATCAAGATCCTCAAACTGATGTGGGACGCCATCGGCAGCGAGTTTGGTGGTCGTCACGAACTGTACGAAATCAACTACTCAGGTAGCCAGGATGAAATTCGCCTGCAGTGCCTGCGTCAGGCGCAGAGCTCCGGCAACATGGACAAAATGATGGCGATGGTGGATCGCTGCCTGTCCGAGTACGACCAGAACGGCTGGACGGTGCCGCATCTGCACAACAATACCGATATCAACATGCTGGATAAGCTGCTGAAGTAAGCGGCAGCGGGAGGTCACAATGCAATTAGATGAACAACGTCTGCGTTTTCGCGATGCCATGGCCAGCCTGTCGGCCGCCGTTAACGTCATCACCACCGAAGGCGAGGCGGGCCGCTGCGGTATCACCGCCACCGCGGTCTGTTCGGTGACCGATACGCCGCCGTCGGTGATGGTTTGCATCAACGCTAACAGCGCGATGAATCCGGTGTTTCAGGGCAACGGCAAGCTATGCATCAACGTGCTGAACCACGAGCAAGAGGAGATGGCGCGCCACTTCGCCGGTATGACCGGGATGACGATGGACGACCGTTTCGGCCTCAGCTGCTGGCAAAAAGGCGCGCTGGGCCAGCCGGTGCTGAAAGGCTCGCTGGCGAGTCTCGAAGGCGAGATTAGCCAGGTACAGACCATCGGCAGCCACCTGGTCTATCTGGTAGAAATCAGGAATATAACCCTGAGCCAGCAGGGCCACGGGCTGATCTACTTTAAGCGCCGCTTCCATCCGGTGATGATGGAGATGGAGGTCGTGGCGTAATGGCCTCGCCAGCCTCTCCCCGGATAACGGGGAGAGGCAACACAGATTCGCGTTAGCGTTCCTGCTGTGTAAACTGTGTCAGCGCTGCACCGCCTGCGCCACCTTCTGTTCTTTCCACCCTTCTTCCCTTTAATCCTGTATTTCTGGTAAAAGCTCCAACATACGTCGCAATGAGCACATCCGTTGGATTAACTTCTCCATTAATAAGATACTGAATACCAGCATTTTCTGTTCCGCCCATCGCGCCAGTAACCTGCATTCCACCCGGCAGGTAGATTAGCCCCCGCTGAAGCCAACGTACCTGCATAAGCTTTATTCTCAGCAATTCCTCGCTGCCAGGCTTCACCAGAGGGGTTAACTGCACCATGCTCTCTGGCTTTCTCACCCTGGCTCCATTCGTTCCTACCCATCAGGTTATTCTCCACACTAATCCCAACTCTGTGGATGAATTTTTATCCTATCTTTGCTCTAAAATCCTTTTAGTTTGAATAGTCTGGCAATAATAAAAACCGCACCAGTGAAGATTCCAATCACACAACCAATTTTAATGGTTTTGAGTATATCGGCTTTTTTCAAATCAAAAGTTCCTGTTAGCATTCAAACTAAAACGTCTATAGACAAAGTTATACACAGGAAACTAACAATACCCCCAAGAATACAGGCGATAAATAGAATCAGCAGGTTTAATATTTTCTCATTGAAGGATTTCATTTCAATTTCTTCTCAATGATTGGTTCGAGTTTTTCCCGCCATATTCTGAAGAGAAAGATGCTCCTATGTCGCCAAAACTGCCTGGAATGTTACTCGGTGTAACTTCTTTTGAGATACCAAAGTCACCTTTAATCTCAGTATACTTTAGCATAATAGGATTAAACTTCGGATCCCAACCTGCTTTCCACCTAGTTTGCCCCTGCATTTGTACCCCAAGAAATGCCTTTGCCTATACCATAACCAAACCCAGCACCAATACCATTTGTAATTGCGCCTGAACCTACGCCTGAAGGGAAACTGGCTGAGGCGGGATTCAGTACCGACACGCCGGTCACGGTCAGCGTGGAACAGGGACGACTGGTGACAGAACCGGTCAAGGGCTGACGGGTAAAAAATCTCGGCTTTAACGCCGGGATTTAATATATCTCTAATTTTTTATACCCAGACGAATTATGTCTGTTGGAAATAGAGGTTGTAATATCAATTCATTGTTAAAAATGAACAGTTTAGGAGATAAAGCTGTAACGTCATAAATATTTTCAGCAACCAATACTAGGTTAGTTCTAAAAACAGGAATGTTAATGTTATCCACAAAAACAAACACATCATGTTTTTTATTATAACAATCGGATATGAGATGATTTATATCTTCATAATCTGAATAGTTAAAATCATCCCACAATAAGTTCCCATTAATAAATGGGAACTTATACAAAATATTAAGCGCATCCTTCTCTCTCTGTCCTTCAAGCACTTCGAAATCAGCACCAAGGGCCCCTTTACACTCATCAAATAAATTCATTTTTCTACCTATTCAACTGTTTCAATATGGTTTCAAACGCTTTTTCATTACCTTCAAATGGTATAACCTGCTTGACTGCTTTGCCCGGCCCTTTCCCTTGAGAGTAATCCCATACGTTGATGTGCATTCCCTTTTCAGGATCATAATCAACACGCCAACCAACCTTACCATCATTAGATTGCCGTCCAATTATTTTTCCATTCCCAGCACTCACTTCTAGTCGCCCAATTACAGGCTTAGAGTCAGCACCCAAATTACCCACAATATTTAGCGCCTTATTTCGAGCATTTTCCCAGTTTTTTTCAGATTTTAATATTGTTTCAATTCGAGTCGCTGGACTTGGTACTTTCTTCCCTGGCAACATAATGCCTGCCAGCAGCCCGCCCGTTGCTTCCAGTGCAGCTTGATTCCCGCCAGCCGCCTGTTTAACCGTATCCGCAACCGCAGACCAGGTTTCACCCTGCATCAGCGTGGTAACAGTATCCGCCAGCGCCTGATTCTTCCCGGCCAGGTCGCTCATCGCTTTACTGCAGTAACTGTCACCCACAGCACAGGAAGCCAGCACCATGGCCGCATCAGCAGCATAGTCAACAGAACCTAATGCCGCATCGCCGGTATCAGCAAGGCCATTGATAATGGCGTTCGCGATGGCAGAAGTGGTGCCTTCACCCAGCTTTTCCCTGACCTGATTTTTCAGGGATTCAGCAGCCTGTTTCGCCGCTTCTCGGGCTTTATCACCGCTCAGCGAGTTATTCTCAACCGCGTTCTTCCCGGCCTGCGCCCCCGCGACCGCATCCCCGCTGCTGCCTCCGCTAAGCCCCCCTATCAGTCCCGCCGCCAGCGTACTCAGCGCGCTTATCGTCGACTTCTGCTCATCCGACAGCTCTTCTGTCTTAACATCCGGATAATATTCTGCCGCTATCCAGCGCCCCAGCAGTTCGCCGCTCACCGCGCCTGCCGCCCCCGCCAGCGCGCTGTTATTTCCCGATGCCGCCGCTATCGCTCCCCACACCGCGTGCGCCATCGCATTGGCTTCCACATTCACCTTGCCCGTCGCGCTGTCCGTCGTCTGGCTGTGAATGATTTCCGCCACATACGGACTCACTGCGCCGCTCGCCGCCTGCGCCAGGTTGCCGCCCGCCAGACCCTGCATCGCCGCTGTTACCGCCTGCGCCACCTTCTGGTACTTTCCGCCCGTATCGTAGTCCGCCGTCGCCGTCCGGCTCACCTGCGCGCTGATTTGTTCCTCGCTCGGATGGGCATTCCCTCCCGCTACCAGCATCTCCCGTGCCGCTGCCCGCGCAGCCGGGTCGCTCTGCGCCGCCTGCGCGTTCAGCTTGCCCTGCGTCACGAGCACATCACTCACCTGGCGACCTGTTTCACCTATCTTCTGCGCCACCGCCAGCCGGTTCTGCTCTTTCTCCTTATCAAATATCGGACTCAACGTTTGGTTCGCATGCGCTGCATCCCGGCTTAACCTCGTCACGTCTTGCTGCTGACTCGTGCCGTCGCGGATAACGATACTGCCCTCGCTCACCGCCGCCCGCGTCAGCGAACTGTCGCTGCCGCTGCCGTTCGCCCCCATCAGCAGACCGCTGGCCGCATTCCCCAGGAACTGCCCCGCCACGCTACCGCTCGTGCTCGTCCCCACGCTCTGCTGCTCCACGCTGTACTCGGCAGAGTTTTTAATATCCCGGAAACCCAGCGTCCCGGTATCCAAGCGGTTCAGCTCCGCCGCCGTGCTCGCCAGCACGCTGCCATTCAGTTGCGTATGCCCGCCCACCTTCACATCAAAACCGCCCTCGCCGGCAAAAATCCCCGTTTGCGCCTCCACCGATGCCCAGGTGCTGTGCATTTTGCTCTGGCTCAGGTTGAGAGAGCCCGAACCGCCGCCCATGCTGCCGCTCGCCCCCACGCTGCCGCTACGCTGCTTCGAATCGTAGTTATCGCTGTCCTGTTCGCTACTCAGCGTCAGGTTACGCCCGACGTCCATTGTCACCTGATGGCCGCTCACCTGCGCCCCGGTCAGCGTCGTATCGCGACCGCTGACGATAGTCACCCGTTCCCCGGCGCTGAGGGTCGTTTCGTTATGCATCAGGCTGTTGCCCTTCTCGTGGCCCTTCGCGGCATTGGCGCTGGCGCTGACCGTCAACCCGTTCGCGCCCTGACCGAAGTTAATACCGACGCCAAACGAACTCCCATGGCTCTCGTTTTTACCGCTCAGGGTGCTGACGTTCTCCGCAGAGAATAAATTCACATCGCGCGCGGCATTGAGTAACGCGCTGCCGCCGGCTTGCAGCTGGCTGCCCTCAACGTTGATATCCGCCTCAGTGGCGATAATGCTGAGATTGGTGCCGGCCATCAGGCTACTGCCGCGGCTGGTGTTCTGCGTTTGTCGCTGAGTGGATTTCGATGACTGGCTACCCCAGGAAAGGTTGACCCCTATCATGCTCTCCGGACTGGAATCCGCAGTCTGCATCTGCGATGCCTGATACGCCTGTACGCCCGATAATGCCGACTGCAGCCCGCTCAGCGCGGCGAGACGGCCATTGCTCTCGGTGCTGGCCTGTTTAGCGCTGGAAACCGCGGTATTAATGGCGCTGCCCACCATCCCGGATAACGCCAGCGTCAGGCCGCTGGTTTTCTGTTCCACGGTATGGGTCTGGGTGCTCTGGTTTTCCGCTGCCAGAATATTCACGGTTTTACCGGTCAACGCCATATTGTTGCCGGCCACCATGTCAGATCCCTGAACCGTCAACACATTACCGGCGCTCAGGCTAAGGTTGCCCTGTGAGCTTCCGACGGTACTGGCGGCGCTACTCAGCGTTGTCGTCACGTCGGTGGCTTTCAGCGACGAACTGCCGACGCTGAAGCCAACACCGCCAGTGCCGGAAAAGCCGCTATGTTTCTCTTTACGTAGATGGTTTTCCTGGCGACTCTCCTCGGCGGTGGCGATGGTCAGGTTACG
Source organism: Klebsiella sp. HMSC09D12 (assembly GCF_001808475.1). Taxonomy (NCBI): domain Bacteria; kingdom Pseudomonadati; phylum Pseudomonadota; class Gammaproteobacteria; order Enterobacterales; family Enterobacteriaceae; genus Klebsiella; species Klebsiella sp. HMSC09D12. The sequence goes on from NZ_KV793504.1 coordinate 104,711, forward strand.
CCCCGCCACAAGGTTGACGTCCTGGGTGCCGGCAACACTGCTGCCGGACACCAGCAGGTCGCGCCCGGCCTGCATCACAATACTGTCACCGCTAAAATTGCTGCCGATGGCGTTCTGCGCCCACACTTCATCGTGAGTGGTGAGCGAGCGGTGAGCCAGCAGGCCGCTGCTGCTTTGATGGTTGTTTTCCGTCAGATGCCATGAGGACTCGCCACTGCTGAGGTTAATGTCATTGCCGGCGGCAACCGTCAGGCTGCTGGTTGCCGTCACGCTGGCGGCGCGGGCATGAATATCGTGGACGGCGGACAGCGCAACCGCGCCGCCATTAATTTGCGTGCCGATATCGCCACGCTGGGTCAAAGAACGATCGTTGCCTTTCCCCCAATTTCCGCTTTCGCTGTGGGTAGTGGCGAGCGTCCGCAGGTTGAGATCGTTGCCGGCGATAATCTTCGTCTGGCTGCCCGCCGCGCTGTTACTCACCATGCTTGCCGTCAGATTAATGTTATGTAACGCCTGCAGCCCCAGCTGGCCGTTTTCATTCTGGACATAAATCCCCGCAGGCCGATCGAGGCTGATGTTACCTGGGCCGCCGCCGAGGGTGCTGGCGCTGTTGAGATCACGCCCGGCTTGCGCGATCAGGCTATCGCCGCCCTGCAGCGTTCCGCCAATATTGTTGATATCAGTACGCGCGTTTAGCGTGAGCTGGTTGCCGCCGATATAGCCGCTGTTATGAATGTTTTCCGCGGTTAGTTGCGTCACGCCGCGGCTGTGGATGTGCCCGCTGTTGGTCACATCACGGCTCACACTGAGCGCCACGTTTTCACCGCCGAGCAACGCGCCGCTGCCATCAAGATCGCCCGCTTTAACCCGCGCATAAACCTGCGGCACCAGCACATGCCGCACAGAGCCATCCGCTAGCGTGACCTCTCTGGCGACCAGCCAGACCATATCGCTGGTCAGCAGCGCCATCTGCGCTGGCGTCAGCGCCACCCCGACCGTCAGGTTGTACTGTTTGGCGAAGGCGACGCCCGCGTCCATCAGCGCCCGGTACTGCTCTTCATCGTTACTGTAGCCCTGGAGGTAGCGCTCGCCGCTCAGTTTAACGATCTGCTCACGCACCAGCCGCTGTTCGTAATAGCCGTCGCCAAGCCGCTTCATCGCCTGATCAACGCCCAGCTGATTTTGCATGTAGTCGCTGGCGAGCCACGCTTTACCGTTGGTAAAACGCGGTTCGGTTTCCACCAGATAGCCTGCTTTAGCCTGTGGATCGATCTGATACAGACTGCTGACAGGAAGACGGGTATCCGGCGTGACGAGGCGAATAACCGTTCCGTCAGCGTTAACCGGCGTCACTTCCACCAGTCGTCCGGCAGGTAGTTCACCTGGCTCATCGGCGCGATCGCGCGGGGTAATCACACTGCTATGGCCATCAATTTGGGTATTGCCCTGCCGCTTTATGGTTTGCAGATCGATAGTCTGAACCGTGGGCGTCGGTTCATATTCGCTACTTTTTTTCCCCTGGCTGGTTTTGGTGCCGCCAAACGGGCGGCTGGTCTTTTTCTCATACCAACGAGTCTGGGTACCGACGTCGGTGGTCACCCGTTTACCGGTCGTGGCGACGTTGTTTAGTTCGCTAATCACGCCACCGAGCGCTCCCCCGGCGATAATCTGGCTGTCGTAGTTATTCAGCTTATCGCTGTTGATGATGAGCCGGCCGCCGGAGAGGATTTTGCCGGGATCGCTTTCCACCACCTGCGTTTCCACAACGGTACGCTGGTACTGATATTCATAGAACTCATCGCCACGGCTACCGTCCGGCATGATGGCGTCGTGAACGCCGTATTTGTTTTTATAGCTGGTATCGACCAGCGACCAGTCGAAGCGCTGTACCGATCCTTTCAGCGCCGCTTCATGGCGCCATGACTGCTCGACCATCACATCTTTCGTCACCAGATGGTCGTTGTAGTTATTGATTTGTTGGATATCGATCGCCATATCACCGGCGGACTCAAGCGTTGCGCTGTGGTTATTAAAGACTCCCGCCCGGCCGCTGAGCGAACCGTCTTCGGCAAGTTGGCCGCCAATGGTAAGCGTACCGTCGCTGTAGATCAGCGCGTGATCCTGGTTATTGAGCGTGCCGACGCCCATTGCCAGCAATGCTCGTGCAGCAATCGTCGCCGCCACGCCGTTCTCCGCGGCGTTAGTCAGCGTTGCCACCTGCAGCGCGACGGCGTCGCCGTACAGGCGCCCGCTACCGATATTGGTTAACGTCGTGGCGACAATATGGGTTAAACCACCGTCAATCAGTCCCCGATTGACCAACTCGCCGTTGACCGTAAAATGGTTCTCGCCAGAGCTGATTTCACCTTCCTGACGGTTATCCAGCTTCGCCACATAGAGATTGAGCACCTGGCCAACGCTGATAACACCCTGATTAATCAGTCCCAAACCGGAGAGATTCCACTGCAGGTTGCCGTTGGCGATGATCCTCCCGGCGTGATGAAACGCCTGACGCAACGTTAGTGACATATCGCCCTGAGAGAGCACCTCGCCATCGCCGCTGAGGGAACCGGCATCGAGAATAAGTTTGCTCGCGGCAAGTAGCGTCCCGCCCGTATTAGCCAGCACCAGGTTGACGCCTGCTATATCCAGAGCGGCGGCGGAGACGATCTGCCCCTGCCGGTTATCCAGCCCCCGATTGTGGATGGTGATGTTCAGGTTACCGCCGGACTGCAGTTCTCCCTGACGGTTATCAACAGCGGCGCTCTGAATACGCAGGGCATCAACGGCGGTAATTGTGCCCTGCTGATTATCCAGCAAACCGCTCGTCGTCAGGTTGACGCTGCCCCGCTGCGCCGAGCCAACCTGCCCGTGACGATTGTTAAGATTTTGAGCCCGTAGCCGGATGTCGCCGCTGGCGATGATATTCCCCTGCGAGTTATCCACCCCATGGCGCGCAGTGAGCTGAACGTCGCCCTGCGCCGCGCTGATTTTTCCGCCATGGTTGATCAGATTGTCGGCGTCAAGCTTGATATTGCCATTTGCGGCAAGAACGCCTTCGCGGTTATCCAGCCCTCCTTCAGAGCTCATGGCCAGGTCGCCCTGCGCCGCAATCAATTGCCCATGCTGGTTCCGAAGGCTTGCTACTTGTAGAGAAAGGCTACCGCCAGCAACGATATTCCCTTGTGAATTTTCCAGCTCATGACGCGTAGTGAGCTGAGTATTGCCTTGCGTCGTGCTGATCTTACCGCTGCGATTATTAATGTTATCGGAGTACAAAACGATATTGCCGTTAGCGGCAATAGTGCCTTCGCCGTTGTCCAGCACGCCATCGCTGGTAATCGACATGCCGCCGCTGCCGGTATGCAACAGCGTTCCGTTTTGATTGAGCAACTGGCTGGTGCTGAGCGTCAATGCATGGCTGTTGCTGGCGATCTCACCGCCGTGGTTATCCAATCCCGCGCAAAAATCAAGGCGTAGATCGTCCTCGCCCGTCTGCTGGATTACGCCCTGCTGGTTATCCAGCGCCATTGCTTTCAGCTCAAGCTGGCTGGCCGTCAACAGGCCACTGTGGTTTTTGAGTTTGCCGCTGGCGGCCAACTGGAGTTTTTCGCTGGCCGCCACCACCGCATCTCGGGTTGTGATATCGCCGGACGCGGCGCTGACCACAATCCGCGCCCCCGAGGTTCGACTGTTATCAAGATCCACTGCCCTGCCCTGCGCCGTCAGCGTCCCAGCCGCCATATTGCGGCCATTCAACGCCAGCGAAGTCTGGCTATTCAGCGTCAGCGCGCCGCTGCTGGCGGAAGAACCATCGCTATTTAATCCGGCTGCGAGCGTGCTATTTTGCGCGCTACGCAAAGTGCTGGCGGCAATCCGCGTATCACCTTGCGCGGCGATAATGCCGTCATTGGTTAGCGTCGCGCTGGCCGTCACCAGGCTATCTTTTCCGGCGTACAACTGGCCCTGATTGTGAAGATCGCCCTTAACGGACAGTTGCAGATTCTGTGCGGACTGAATCACGCTGCTGTTGCTGAGCGCGCCATCAGCGCTGATTGCTACGTCCCCCGCCGCCGCGCCGATATTGCCGGCATTGTGAACGCCTACGCCTCGCTCGGTACCGACAAGACGAATTTTATGGGCGTACATCCCACCTAGCGCGCTGACGTCTATCGCCACCGCTGGCGCCGCACTGCCGTCGGATGATTTCGCCGTCGTCAGACTGTGCGCCGCATCGATCTGATTACGCCCTGCAGTAACCTTTAGCTCCTGCGCCCAAACCCCGGCGTTGATTTTCACCGCGCGGGCGAGCAGGTCGGTGCTGTCTACCGAGCTCGCATCAAGCCCGCCTCCCTGTACGATAATTTCGCCGCGATTGACATCGTAACCGCTAATCTGCCCGTTGCTGTACTGCACCTGACCTGTCGTCAGCGTCGCGCGGTTGGCATTGATAAACCCGCAGCCGTCGCAGCTAATTCCGCCAGGGTTAGCTATCACCACCTGCGCTTTCTGCCCGGCAACCTCGATATAGCCATTCAGCCGGCTCGGATCACGGGTATTCACCTCGTTGAGGATCACTCTGGCTTCCCCTTTCGCCAGATTCGGGTTACCGGCGACCATCCCGGCCAGTTGGGTTGAAGTGCTGGCGTGGCTGTTATTCAGCACCACGCCGCGCCCATCGACGTCAAACTGGCTGTAAACGTTGCGCGAAACGCCTGCGCCACTCGGTGTCTGAATATTGACCTGCGGAGTGCCATTGGCGCTATTGGCGATCTGCGGTTGCTGGCCGCCGGGCGCATGGTTATCGGCGACAATCGCTGCCTTAGCCGGGGTGAGACAGGAAAACGCGAGCAGAAACCCAAAGGCCAGCGGCGCCAGGATGGACGTCAGCGTCGACCCGGTTCGCGCGTCGGCGCCAGATTGCGGCGACACGCCCGCCCGATGAGAGCGGGTCGTTTCCGCCACCACTATCAGCATCCCGCGAGCCTTATTAAATACGATTCGATAAAAGCGTTTATTCATTGCCGTTACTCGTCATCCGTTGTTCACCGCGGCGCGGAAAATCATCCCTGTGCGCAGCACGCGCCACCGGACGGCGCGTGAGTAAAAGTCAGTAGCTCCAGCTGACGCTGAAACCAAAAGTTGCTGGCTCGGTTTTAAAATCATCGGGTTTGTCTAAAGGGATACCGGCGAACAGGTCGTAGCTGGCGCGTAGGTACTGGCCGCGCAACCCTGCCACGCCTCCGGCGAGGTGTTTGCCCACCAGCGTTTCACTGCCAGCGCCGCCGACTTCGCCGTAATCTGCTCCCAGATAAAACTCCTGCCCCGGCAACGGGGTCGACCAGGCGATATCGTTACGGACGTACCAGCCGTGGCTGGCGGTCAGGGTGCGCTCGCCGTCAAAGCCGCGAACCGTCCAGCGGCTGCCGATGGAAAACATATCCGGCGAAGTCAGCGGCGTGCTGCTCATCTGCCGCTGATAGCGACTGGTAAAGCGAAAACGTTGCCCGCCCAAGGCAAAAGGCAAATTGAGCTGAGCATTAAATTGCAGGATCTTGCTGAGGGCGGTTGCTTCCCCCCACTGCTCTTCTGGCGCAGGTTGAGCGCCGAACCAGCGGGTACCGCGCTGGTAGCTCACTCCGCTATCGAGAGTGGCGTTGCCAAGGTAATGGCGATGCTGCAGACCAAGCTTCCAGGCCGCCGTTTGCCGCCGCTGGACGGCAATCTCGGTGTCGTTAATGAAGTTACGCTGCTCGCGGGCTAACACATCGGCGCTAAGAGTGGTCTTCTGACTACCGCTACGGTGCAGTACGCGGCTAAGCTGGAAATCAACGTTCTTGCTTTTACCGCTGTACTGGTAATCGCCGTTAGCCCCCGCCACGGTTTGCACGTAATCGTACTGGCTGGCGGTTAATACGAACTGCCAGTAGCCCAGCGGGACCGAATAGTGGCCGGTCAGGTTCTTTGAGGATTTACCGCCGTTGCCATCGAGGTTATGTGAACCGGAAAGGTAAAAAAGATCGCTTAAGGATAGTGGGTTATCCAGTGACAGCGTCAGGTTCCCCTGGTAACGGCCGGTGGCATTAGAGCCGGAATCATCGAGCGAGGCGTCGATGCGCCAGAAGCGCTCCTGTTGGCGGTTAATGACAATATCGCTTTGCCCCGGCGTCTCGCCCGGAACAATTTCCATGCTGGCCTGAACCGTCGGCAGGCGCTGCAGATTTTCCAGCCCCTGTTCAATATCGCGCAAATCCAACAGTTTCCCGTCAGTCGCCGGAAATGCGCTCGCCAGCCACAGATAATCATCGCTCTGCGCCGTAAGCCTGGCTTCACGGATATAACCCGGCATCACCACCAGGCGTAAAACACCGCTTTTTAAGTCCTGCTGCGGAGCAAGGATCCGGCTGGTGATATAACCGCGGTCGATTAATATATTCTGCAATTGGGCCATCAGTAGATTTATTCCCTTTCCTCCCAGACAACGCCCATTCACTTTATTTGTCTGGCGCTGGAGCGGAAGCCAATGCGGTAAGGCTTCGGCGCCCTGCAAAATAACCCGAGAAATAGCAAAGCAAGGTTGTTCAACGGGAAATAGCCCATCATCGATATTTACTCCTTCCGCGGATAAATGAATATCCGGTGACGGCGGCGCGAGCTGACTTTCCAGGGCTTGCTGGCGCTGCTGCTGGTTGATGAACTGCTGCTCACGTACGATATCCGCAGGCGCGGCGTACCCCCACACTGGCAGCGCAGAGATAATAAAAGCCTTATGAATTAAACTCCGTTTATTCATTATTTTTTAAGCCAGGGCTATCCATGTCGATGACAAACACTCTTTAATGGCGATTAAATACATTCAAACATGCATAAATATCAACTCATATTCATAAGGCAATCATCGTAATAATAACTTAACGACGAATTCATCAATGAGGGGCTATTTTTATTGGACTGCTGAATATATTTCAGCAATAAAGGTAAAATGTGAAGTCATTATGAAATGAGAATAATGAATTTGAATTGATATAATCTGCCGCTGGTATGACTCGTGCCACACCACAACTCCCTGTGATCTCAATCACATAATTATTCCCTGTTAACTTCCCTCCCAACCGCTTACCCCGGCAAGTGACCGCTTAACCCCAAATATAACCACTCACAGATTTACCCAACTTTACGCGCGCGAAGTTCTGGCAAGATCGTCTCCAGCATAGCTAATCAATACCTCCACCAACCCTGACTCAAAACTAAACGGCTTCGGCCCATTATTCATCTCATTAACGCCAGGTTTTACTATGGATACTAAAAAGTTATTCAAGCACATACCCTGGGTGATTCTTGGAATCATCGGGGCATTTTGCCTCTCGGTCGTCGCTCTGCGCCGCGGTGAGCACGTCAGTGCGCTGTGGATCGTGGTGGCGTCGGTTTCCGTCTACCTCGTCGCCTACCGTTATTACAGCCTGTACATTGCGCAAAAGGTGATGAAGCTCGATCCTACGCGTTCGACGCCGGCGGTAATTAATAACGATGGCCTGAACTACGTTCCGACCAACCGCTACGTGCTGTTTGGCCACCACTTTGCCGCGATTGCCGGCGCCGGTCCGCTGGTGGGCCCGGTGCTCGCCGCGCAGATGGGCTACCTGCCGGGTACCCTGTGGCTGCTGGCGGGCGTCGTGCTGGCAGGAGCGGTACAGGACTTTATGGTGCTGTTTATCTCCTCGCGTCGTAACGGCGCCTCGCTGGGTGAGATGATCAAGCAGGAGATGGGGCCAGTACCGGGCTCCATCGCGCTGTTCGGCTGCTTCCTGATAATGATCATCATCCTCGCAGTGCTGGCGTTAATCGTGGTTAAAGCGCTGGCGGAAAGCCCATGGGGCGTGTTCACCGTCTGCTCGACCGTGCCAATTGCCCTGTTTATGGGGATCTACATGCGCTTCCTGCGCCCGGGTCGGGTAGGCGAAGTGTCGGTTATCGGCATCGTTCTGCTGGTGGCGTCTATTTACTTCGGCGGCGTGATTGCCCACGACCCTTACTGGGGCCCGGCGCTGACCTTTAAAGACACCACTATTACCTTTACCCTGATTGGCTACGCGTTTATCTCGGCTCTGCTGCCGGTATGGTTGATTCTGGCGCCGCGCGACTACCTGGCGACCTTCCTGAAAATCGGCGTAATCGTTGGCCTGGCGCTGGGTATCGTGATCCTTAACCCTGACCTGAAAATGCCGGCGGTGACCCAGTACATTGACGGTACCGGTCCGCTGTGGAAAGGCGCGCTGTTCCCGTTCCTGTTTATCACTATTGCCTGCGGCGCGGTCTCCGGCTTCCACGCCCTGATCGCTTCCGGCACCACGCCGAAGCTGCTGGCTAACGAAACCGACGCCCGTTTTATCGGCTACGGCGCGATGCTGATGGAGTCCTTCGTGGCGGTGATGGCGCTGGTGGCGGCATCAATTATCGAACCGGGTCTCTACTTCGCGATGAACACCCCGCCGGCGGGTCTGGGCATCACCATGCCGAACCTGCACGAAATGGGCGGTGAAAACGCCGCGCTGATTGCCGCCCAACTGAGGGATGTCACCGCTCACGCGGCAGCGACCGTCAGCTCCTGGGGCTTCGTGATCTCTCCTGAACAAATCCTGCAAACCGCGAAAGATATCGGCGAACCGTCGGTCCTGAACCGCGCAGGCGGCGCGCCGACGCTGGCCGTGGGTATCGCTCACGTGTTCCACAAAATCATCCCGATGGCGGATATGGGCTTCTGGTACCACTTCGGTATTCTGTTTGAAGCGCTGTTTATCCTCACCGCACTGGATGCCGGTACCCGCGCAGGCCGCTTTATGCTGCAGGACCTGCTGGGCAACTTTGTACCGTTCCTCAAGAAAACCGACTCGCTGGTAGCAGGCATTATCGGTACTGCGGGCTGCGTTGGTCTGTGGGGCTACCTGCTGTATCAGGGCGTGGTCGACCCGCTGGGCGGCGTGAAGAGCCTGTGGCCGCTGTTCGGCATCTCTAACCAGATGCTGGCCGCCGTGGCGCTGGTGCTCGGTACCGTGGTGCTGGTCAAAATGCAGCGCACCAAATATATCTGGGTCACCGTGATCCCGGCTGCATGGCTGCTGCTGTGCACCACCTGGGCGTTGGGCCTGAAACTGTTCAGCACCAACCCGCAGATGGAAGGCTTCTTCTTCATGGCTCAGCAGTACAAAGAGAAGATCGCTTCCGGCGGCGAACTGACCGCACAGCAGATTGCCAACATGAACCATATCGTGGTGAATAACTACACCAACGCCGGTCTGAGCATTCTGTTCCTTGTCGTGGTCTACAGCATCATTTTCTACGGCATCAAAACCTGGCTCAACGTACGCAACAATAAAGTGCGTACCGACAAAGAGACACCGTACGTACCGGTACCGGAAGGCGGCGTGAAGACCTCTTCACATCACTAACCCCTAATGCCGGATGGCGCTACGCTTACCCGGCCTACACAAGCGAATGTTTGTAGGCCGGATAAGGCGCTAGCCGCCATCCGGCTTTATTCGTTCTCTGGAAAGCATAATGTTTGGTAACTTAGGTCAGGCAAAAAAATATCTCGGTCAGGCAGCGAAAATGCTGATTGGCATTCCGGATTACGATAATTACGTCGAGCATATGCAGACCAATCATCCGGACCAGCCGTACATGACCTATGATGAATTCTTTCGCGAACGCCAGCAGGCCCGCTACGGCGGCGACGGCAAAGGCGGCGTGCGCTGCTGCTAATGGAGGCAAATATGGCACCGATTGCAGTTACCCTATTAACCGGTTTTCTTGGCGCCGGTAAAACCACTCTACTGCGCCATATCCTGAACGAACGGCACGGCTTTAAAATTGCCGTTATCGAAAACGAATTTGGCGAAGTCGCCGTCGATGACCAGCTTATCGGCGACCGCGCGACGCAGATTAAAACCCTGACCAACGGCTGTATCTGCTGTACCCGCTCCAACGAACTGGAAGACGCTCTGCTCGATCTTCTCGACAGCCGCGATCGCGGAGAAATTGATTTTGACCGACTGGTGATTGAGTGTACCGGCATGGCCGATCCCGGCCCGATTATTCAGACCTTCTTCTCTCATGATGTACTGTGCGAACGTTACCTGCTGGATGGGGTGATTGCGCTGGTTGATGCGGCACATGCTGACCAGCAGATGAACCAGTTCACCATTGCCCAGTCGCAGGTGGGGTACGCCGATCGTATCCTGCTCACCAAAACCGACGTGGCGGGCGACAGCGACAAGCTCCGCGAGCGGCTGACGCGCATCAACGTCCGCGCGCCCATTTACCGCGTCATCCACGGCGATATCGACCTGAATCTGCTGTTTAACACCAGCGGTTTTATGCTGGAGGAGAACGTGGTTAGCAGCAAACCGCGCTTCCACTTTATGGCCGACAAGCAGAACGACGTATCGTCAATCGTAGTGGAACTGGATTATCCGGTAGATATCAGCGAAGTCTCCAGGGTGATGGAAAATCTGCTGCTCACTTTTGCCGAACAGCTGATGCGCTATAAAGGGATGCTGTGGATCGACGGCGAACCGAATCGCCTGCTGTTTCAGGGCGTTCAGCGCCTCTACAGCGCCGACTGGGACCGACCATGGGGCGATGAGCGGCCGCACAGTACCCTCGTCTTTATCGGCATCAATCTACCGGAAAAAGAAATTCGCGCGGCGTTTGCCAGCTTGCGCAAATAGCCGCATGGACGGTTCCCTCTCCCCTTGGGGGAGAGGGTCAGGATGAGCGAAGGAGGCGCAAAATTACCCTTCCCCTCCCTCTTTCTGAGGAAGAAACCCTCGCCAATCGATGTCTTCCGGGAGGGCCATTAGTCCGGTGGGGGAGTCAGAGCATCTGCGCGCTCGGTTGCTTAGCGGCGAACCACCACCAGCTTCTGATTCACAAACTCTTTAATCCCAAGATCGGAAAGCTCGCGGCCGAACCCGGAGCGCTTAACGCCGCCAAACGGCAGCTCCGGCGCGGTATCGGTTAACCAGTTGATATAGACCATCCCGGTTTCAATCCGCGAAGCCATGCGTTTCGCCCTGTCGATATCCTGGCTGAACACGGCTCCGCCGAGGCCGTAATGCGAATCGTTGGCCAGCTTCACCGCCTCATCGTCATCTTTCACCACGTAGATTTGCGCGACCGGACCGAAGAACTCTTCAAAATAAGCCGGATTATCGCGGGTAATGCCGGTCAGTATGGTGGGCTCGAAAAAGCTGCCTTCTCGCTGCGCAGGTTTGCCGCCCAGATGCAGTTTCGCGCCATTTTTCACCGCCTCGTCCACCTGTTTGGTTAACGTTTCCAGCGCGTCTTTTGAGGAGAGCGGGCCCAGCGTGGTACTTTCGTCCAGCGGATCGCCAATTTTCACCTCGCGGAAGGCTTGCGTAAACTGGCTGAGGAAAGCGTCGGCAATTTTTTCATGCAGGATAAAACGTTTCGCCGCGGTGCACACCTGCCCGGCATTATTGAGCCGCGCCTGCACGCCGGTCTTCACCGCTTTCTCCAGATCGGCATCGTCGAGAACGACAAATACATCGTTGCCGCCCAGTTCAAGCGTCGCTTTCTTAATGTGTTTAGCCGCCTGCGCCGCTACCACGCCACCGGCTTTTTCCGAGCCGGTCAGGGCCGCACCCTGTACGCGATCGTCGGCGATAATCTTCGCTACCTGATCCTGAGAAATGAACAGGTTAGTCCATGCGCCCTCTGGCGCGCCGGCCTCACGAACCAGCTGAGCGAAGGTTTCCGCACAGTGCGGGACGATGCTGGCATGTTTGGCGATCACCGGGTTCCCTGCCGCCAGGTTCGGCGCCAGCACGCGCATCAGCTGATAATAAGGGAAGTTCCACGGCTCTACCGCCATCAGTACGCCGATGGGATGGTGTTCGACCCAGGCTTCACCCAGTTCTGACGGATATTTTACCGGCGCCAGAAACTGTTTTGCGTTATCGGCGTAGTAGCGGGCAATTTGCGCGCACAGTTTGACCTCACCGCGGCTTTGCTCGATAAGCTTACCCATCTCCTGGCTGGCGATTTTGGCCAGCTCTTCAACCCGGCTGTCGATCAGGTCCGCCAGCTTGTGCAGGATCGGTAGCCGTTGGTCAATATTTCCCTTGGCCCACTGCGAATGATAAAGCGCATCCGCCTTTTGCAGCGCCGCTTCCACGTCAGCATCGCTGTGTGCCGGATACGCTTTGATAAGCTGATTATTGGCAGGATTCACCGTCTGATAAGCCATATCGCATGTCTCCTTGTTATCGCTGTTAACGCAGTCATAAATACCGCACAGGTTATTAAGGGTAGTCGAGATAGCTGAGGATGCGCTCCGGATCAGGTAGATACGGAATTTTCCAGGAATGAAATGGTGAACGCCTGGAGGGCTAAACGGCTCCAGCTGCCCCCCGGCGCATCAGGGGCCTAATGATGCCTGACCGCAAGCGCCGCCTCCGGCAAACCGGTAATTCTTAGCACCGTCTCCAACGCCATACCTTCGGCGAGCATCGTTTGGGCGATACGCAGCGCTTCGGCGCGCTGCCCCTCTTCAACCCCCTCCAGACGACCTTTCTCAAGGCCTTCCCGCTTCCCCTGCCTGCGCCCTACTTCACGTAACCTTTCGGCGATAGTCATTAGCTTCTCCTTGTGCTGCGGTACCCGCTGGGCCACTTCGCGGATGAACTTACCTAACCGAAGCGCTTTGCCCGAGTGAATCAGATAATTAAACAGCGTTTTCAGCTGCCTGTCATTAGCGTATCCATTAAGCAAAATGGCCGTCAGATGCTCCACAATACCCAGCAGATCGCGCTGACGAATATGTTTTTGCATCAGCTCCAGCAGGGCGACTCTTCGATGCTGCACAATTTCGTCATCAGGTACGACGGTAATATCCACCAGCGGAAATGGTCCGGTATAAAGCTGTTTTGCCAGGGCTGGGTCGGCGAACATGTCGAGCCAGGATAACGACCAGGGGTATGGCGTGGCGACGCCATGATAAAACAGTATCGGGATCACCAGCGGCAGCGTTTTATGCCCGTTATCCAGATGGCGCTGCATCGCGGCAATAGCATAACGCATGAGTCTGAAGGCCATAAACGCATCCGGGGAGCTTTGATGTTCGATGACCACATAGATATAGCCTTCTCCCGCGGCAGTTTTCAGCGCCCACAGAACATCGGAGTAGTATGCCCGCAGGTTCTCTTCAATAAAGCTACCGGACGCAAGCGTTAACGTATCCAGGTCGCACATTTTTCGTAGCGCTGGCGGCAGATGGATATCAAGGAAGTCCCGCGCGGTGTCAGCATGACGTAGAAACTGTTTGAATACCGCATCGTGCGGCGTGGACGTAGTACCCTTTTCCATGGCTATCCGCCTGCGTAAGAAATCCTGCCGCCACTCTACTGCGCCCTGTTTCTCACCACACGCCCTGCTGTTGGTCTTTACGAGCCGCGACGAAAGCTATTTTTCTTCGGCTGCAAGCAAAACATTTTTGTCCAACGCGACTCGCAGTTTTCCCACCGGCTGATGGCATGTTATAAACAGCTATTCCCTTCAGCTCAGGAGCCAGCCGTGAGCCATACGCGCGACATTCAGCAAACTTTCTGGCGTGACGAACAGCTTCCCTGGCTGGAGCTGCGCAGCACATGGCTTAGCCGCCAGGCCTATAAACGGCATCGTCATCCGCAGCTCTCCATTGGGGCGATTATCGAGGGGGAAACGCGCTGTATCTGCAGCGGGCAGGAGTATCTGCTGCGCCCTGGCGACCTGATTATTATCCCCGCGCAGGCACCCCACAGCTGTAATCCGCGCGACGGCCAGCCGCGCAGCTACCATATGCTCTATCTCGAGCTAAGCTGGTGCTGGCAACAGCTGACAGACGGTGTGCATCAGGCAAGGTTGATCACATCATCGCCCGTCATTCGCGATGCCGGACTCTTTGCGCAGTATCTGCAGATCGTGGAGCAGATGAGGCAGCAGCAGACCATGCAGCTCCCTGCAAGCGTCGCTCGTCTGGTTCATACTCTACCGCTGCGCCCGCATGCGCCTCAGGCGCTAAGCGAGACCAGCGCCCGTCTTTTCACCCGCCTGGCAACCGATCTGCAGGCTCCGCCGACGCTGGATAGCCTCGCCGACGAGTTTGCTCTACGTAAAGAGACGCTGATCCGCACCTTCAAGCAGGAGACCGGCCTGACGCCCGCCAGTTTTATCAATATCGCGCGTATTGAATTCGCTAAAACGCGCCTGCGCGCAGGGGATAATATTGCCGATGTGGGCTACCAGGCCGGGTTTGCCGATCAGAGTCACTTTCATAAAACCTTTGTCAGCTATACCGCCGCCACGCCGCGCCAGTATGCGCAGTCCCGATCAATAACAGACAATAATTAGCGTTTACGCTGGCGTAGGGTGACCTCAGGTTACTACTGAGGTTGCTATGGACATACTCGCTACGCTCTTTCCTTCCGCCTTCCCCGCGCTGGCGCTTTCTCATTTTGTCGCCCTGCTAAGCCCCGGGCCGGATTTTTTTCTGCTGGTGGGCTACGCCATCCGCTATCGCCTGCGCGGCAGCGTCGGCCTGTGTATCGGCATTGCCGCCGGAAACGGTCTGTATATTATTCTGGCGGTAATCGGCTGGGGGATCCTGCGCCACGCGCCGCTGCTGTTTACGGTGATTGAGCTGCTGGGCGCGGCGTATTTACTGTGGATTGGCAGTCTGCTGATAAGAAGCCGTCCTACCACGCTGGCGCTGGATGGCGCCCCGGTTTCGCGCCCGTCGCTGGTGAAACAGCTTTTTCTCGGGCTGGGTTCTTCGCTGCTCAATCCGAAAAACGCCCTGTTCTACCTCGCGCTGATGACCTCCCTGTTGGGACCGAACGTCACGCTGGTGCAGCAGGCCGTCAGCGGGGCATGGATGACCAGCGTGGTGTTGATATGGGATCTGTTGCTGGTTACGCTGATTGCGCTACCGTCGGTGCAGCGCCGCCTTTCCGCCGTCGTCTGGCGAGTCGAGCGCACGGCCGGCGCCATACTGATGGCTTTTGGCGGCTGGATTGTCTGGCAATTTTTGCACGAGGCCGTGTAAGTATTCTGCTTCAAGTAATATTGTCATAAGCGGCTTCTTCACGGGTTTCAACCAATAATATCGGTACATACCAATTGTCCACTTTCACCGCAACTTGATAATCCTCTGCTGTTAGTGTTTTGCTGCGCTGTAGCATGGCAAGCACTTCAATTTTGCGGATCCCGGAAAGAGAAAATTGCCACTGGCTCTTTCCGGCACTTGAAAGCTGCGCAATTGCCGATTGATTAGCATTCACCTTGATGGTATTCCCGACAGAGACCAGTTGGACGCTATCCCCAACCTGCGTATCGGTAAGTAACGAATGAATGGGATGACCAGCCGGATGTCCACCTGCAAAACTGATATAGAGCTGGCGCAATCCGATGATCGAGAAACGACGTAAGATCCCAGGCGCAACGGCTTGTGCAGCAGTATGGCTGATGACCGCTGGATCTAACTGTTCGATATAGGGATTTGGCGCACGATCATCATGCATAATAACAAGTCGGGATATCGCTCGCGTCATGCCAACATAAAAGAGCCTTCGTTCTTCTTCGTTATTTTCAGGTTGCAGAGAGTGCGAACTACGCCAACCTCCATCTAATATAATGACATGCTCAAACTCTTCACCTTTTACGCCATGTACGGTGCTCAGCAAAACCCCCAGGCCAAAGCGAACCTGGCTGTGCTGGGCATGTAAATATTCCAGTATGAAATGTTCAAAATAAGCGGCAGGTAATGGCTCGCCTCCCTGGCTTAGCTCCCATTGCTCAATTAATTCATAAATAATATCGTGCCAACGGTTCGCCTGGTCTCGCCCCGGTAGTTGCTGACACAGCTCTGCTGGCGTCAGCGACTCGAGCGCTCTTTCTCGTAGCCATAGCAGATAATTGGCGATCTCCCGACAGTGGCGAATGGGGAAACCATAATCTTTCTCCAGCGCAAAGCGGCAAGGAATACCTGCATCCGCAAGGGCTGAACGGACCCAAATAAGCTCCTTTTTGTCGAGCCCATTGCGTGCAATAACCGCAATTTTCTCAAGAGGGCATTCCGGCTGCAGCCGTTGAATATACTGAATTTGGCGCACGACTTCTGCCGCCTGCTGAGCCGCGCCGGTACAATGCTGGATAACAACTTTGCCTTCCGAAGGTTCAAGTGCGCTCCACTCTCCGCCTGGCGGAAGCATCTGGCGAGCGCGATCGATTACGATCGGATGCTCGCATTTCATTCTCCCCTGATTATGACTGATAAGATAATTTGAACATGCAATAATATTGGCCGTAGAGCGGTAATTCCACGTTAAAAAATGAGTACGGGCGGAGTAATCGCTTTCAAACAAACGAATAAATCGCACGCTGGCATCACGGAAACCATAAATAGATTGATCGTCATCACCCACCGCCATGAGATTAAGACGAGCATCATCTTCACTTTCATTTTTACCTGCCAGCGCGGCAATCAGCTGATACTGTGGCTCATCAATATCCTGATATTCATCCACTAGTAAATACTCAAGCCCGCCGAGGAGGTATTCACGTTGTTCTTCAACTTCTAACCCGAGCTGCGTTTCATCGCCTTTGAGTAAAGCTATTGCTTTCCAGAGCAGGTTATCAAAATCGATTTCGTCATTATCTTTCCGCTCAATCTGGTATCCCGTAAGGCTCAATGCTAATCCGTGGAAGGTTTGTACCATTATGCTGGCGCCATCTTTACCAAGCAACGACTTCAATCTGCGTCTTAAGGAAATCGCTGCGTTACGGTTATAGCAGAGCAACAGGATTTTACGCGGGTCGACCTGCTTCACGCGTAAAAGATAGGCGCATCGATGGATAATAACTTTACTTTTCCCTGAGCCTGGTCCGGCAAGAACTAACGTATTTTGTTCAAGGCTCGCCTGCACAATTTGCTCCTGATCGGGATTATGCAAATTTTCAACAATGCGTTTCCATGAGCTTTCGCTGGTTGCCAGATCGAGAATTTTTCGCCGCCCTTTAAAATAAAGTGGAACAAATGACTCGGCATCCATAGCAAAGTAATCCTGTACGAGCCGTTGGGCATAGTTAGGTTTTTCAAGACCAAGCCTGGCGTATTCATTCATCACATGGATCTGAAGCGTCTTTTGCTGATAATGGAGAGCCAGTGGTTCATAATCAGCTTTGACATACCGTTGCGATTTTTCAGCCTGCAATTTCAAGCTCATCGCTGTCCGGAAAACAGCCAGCCCATTTTGCAGCACAATGGCATGTTGTTCATGAAGATAAAGTAGAGCACGTTCTGCACCAGCCATCAGCCACTGCTGCTCATCCCCCCCCTGTCTCTGTTGGATCATTGGAATAATATCAACATCTTTTCTTAAATAATCGATAACCTGTTCCAGTGAGAAAGAAAGCATCACTTTTTTGATACTGCTTTCATCACTATCCAATGCCAATTGATAAATAAAATTCAGTACGGAGCTTGTCACACGATGACGTTGTAAAATGGCTCTTTCGATATATGCCCAGTCACGATACATAATAATCTGGTAGCTGTTCCTTGTACCATAACGAAAATCAATAAGCCCTTTATGACCGTTTGCTCGAGCATCCTGAGACCAGCTAAATAATATATTTTGTAGTAACGTGGTATTACTTCTATCATAGCCTTGCTGAATAATCTCTTGATTCATAACCGCAATCTGGAGAGGCCATGGCATCCCCAGTTCAATATCAGGATGAGCTTCGCGCAGCAGCCCTAACATGGCGATTTCAATATTGTGAATTAACTCAGTTGTGATCCTCGCATTATCTTTCCCTTTGGGGCGCATACGTACGGTCAGCAGCATTCCCCTGGTGACCAGGCCAACATCAGCCATCTGTGTCAATACGCGCATAACATCTTTTGCTTCAATTCCTGACGTATTATTTTCTTTATGCGGAAGAAATTGGGCAACCTCATCAGCAATGCTGTCGGCACTAAGTCCGTCATCGTCATTAGCATTTAATAGCGCCTGTAAAACAGCATTCCAGAGAACCATCGCCGCAGGATTCAAGTGCAGCGCTGCCATCTTACTTTGCGCTTCTTCCAGAGAAGAAAAGGCCACTTTTCCCTGAAAAACCTGAGTTATATTATCAAGTCGCTCCACATAACCAACACGTTCCAGCCACGCTATCCCCGTTTTAACTTTAGTATCCGCATTGTTATCATCGATAGAGAAACTGGTTTTAACCATAGGATGATTAATTAGCTCAATACTTGTGGCAACGACTTCATTATTTTCATTAACTTTCTTTTTGATTCCCTTAAATATTGCATAAATATCTTTAAAGCTTACTTCACTAATAGCCTGAAGGCGAAACTGTTTTTCAATGTCCTGCTCATCAAATAATAGCACACAATGCGCGTCCAGCGTATCCCGCCCAGCACGCCCTGCCTCCTGGAGATAATTTTCCAGAGAACCGGGGATCTCCGCATGTATTACTAAACGTACATTTTCTTTGTCTATTCCCATGCCAAAGGCATTAGTAGCACAAATAACTCGATAACGGTTAGCAATAAACCCTTCAAGGATTTCTTTCTTTTCACTATTTTCAAGCCGGGCATAAAAACGAGCAACCGGTAAAGGTTGCTGTTGGGTCAACACATCGCTGATTTCATCTACCGAACGGCGGGTCGCGCAATAGATAATGCATGCACCTTCATCATCATTAGAAAAAAATTTATCGAGCAAATTCAAAATCTGACTAATTTTGCTCAAGCCATTACTTGCAATGATTTCATAGTGAAGATTAATTCTTTCTACTCCCCCTGAAAAACGAGCTAATGGGTGCGATAATTTTTTGTCAAAATACCGACAAATATCATTAATCACATCCAACTTCGCCGTTGCGGTATAGCAAAATACCGGAGGAATCTGCACAGACTGCTCCTGCGCCAAAGATTCAATAACCTTGCCACAATACAGATAGTCAGGACGAAAATCATGGCCCCACTTTGATAAACAGTGAGCCTCATCAAAAACCCATCCACTAATCTGACGTTGCTTGATAGCTTGTTTTACCGCGCGGTTACGTAATTGCTCAGGAGAGAGGTAAAGAATCGCAATATCCCCCTTACGGACCTGCTCAAGAATAGCGCCGCGCTCAGGTAAAGTTAGCATCCCTGAAATGGCCTCAACGCCTTTAATACCTGCCTTATGACGTAAATTATCCACTTGATCTTTCATCAGCGCTTGTAAAGGCGAAATAACAATGGTTAAAGAACCATTTCGCAGATTCCTGACAATCGCAGGAAGTTGATAACATAAAGACTTCCCTCCGCTAGTCGGTAATATCCCAAGCAGTGAACGACTAGCTAATCCGTACTCAACGATATTGCGCTGTAACGGCGAGCCATCAGGAAGTTTACGAAAATCGTTCAGCTCGAAAATTTTCTGTAAATGCCGACGAGCATCATGGTTTTCACAGCAGTAGCGGCAAGTTTCAGACTGGCATTTTTGCTCACGCAGTTCGCGGATGATATCAGCGGTGACGGGAAAACGGCGCCATATCCAGGGCGGTAAAACAGAATTCCCTCCCGATACGGGGAGCCAGGCACAGGCAAAAGCCAATGGTAGTAAGCGCAAAGGCTGTTTAAGAGCATCGCCAATAACCCGATTAAGCTGGTTAGGGCATGCTTTATTCTGAGCAACCGATTTAACTAGCGTAGGTAAAACTACGGCGGATATGGACGCCTGACCCGTCAGTGCGGAAAAAATGCTGGCCATCCCACGTGTACTGAAATGGCTGGCAACGCCGTGCTCAAAAAGATACTGATATAGCTGCAACTGAGCCAGCGGCTTTTCTTGCAGCGCACATATTTGCTCGGTGAATACCTGAAGCGATAATTTAGCGTCATTCACTGGATCGTTAATGCTATCTCTTACCAGTTTATAGTCTTTAATCAGCCGATGGTATGGATTTGCGGGAAAAGCTAGCGGTGATAAATAAAGGGTATCAATGATTGGTTTATCTAATAATATTTGAGCACGTACGCGTTGTTTGGCAATCCAGGGTAAATCATGATCCAGTATGTTATGACCGAGGATTAAATCTGCATCGCCTGCCATTTCATCCAATTGATGAATCGCTTCATCCTGATTTATCTTCAAACTCAACGTGCGTTCCGCCAGCACGGCCCCCATATGCCTTAACTTTTCATCACGCGTAAGCTCTAAATCGAAAGACAGAATTTTATTAAAATCAACAGAATGTTTATCCGTTTTCATCAAATATAGCACCAGGAAATTTCAGGAATGATTTTGATACACATTGAAATATAAAACGTATTTAATTTCCTATTGAATCACTAATTTCTGGTGAAATCCAGACGGTTAAATTGCTATACCGTCATTTCATATCATCAATGGTGCTCACGATGCCCACTCTTAGCTAGCTAAGCGCCACGGGAAATAAGTCTCAGGCAAATAAAGTCCCACCCCTCCCGCTCAATCAGTTTTTGCACGAGTTCGCCGTCAGGCTATATGCTTAGACCTATGGAAAAACTCGCGGAACTGAAACGCGCCAAGCTGCTGGCGCTCTCGCTGCTGCTGATTGCAGTCGCCATTTTTATCACTACCCTCGTGCTGCCGCCGACGCCATGGGTCGGTGCGCTAAAGGCTATTTCCGAAGCGGCGATGGTGGGCGCGCTGGCGGACTGGTTCGCGGTGGTTGCGCTGTTTCGCCGCATTCCGCTGCCGTTCGTGTCGCGACATACGGCAATTATCCCGCGTAATAAAGACCGAATTGCCGACAATCTCGGCTATTTCGTGCAGGAAAAATTTCTCGATACGCCCTCGCTGGTCGCGCTGATCCGCCGCTACGAACCGGCGCTGATGCTCGGCAACTGGTTCAGCCAGCCGGAAAACGCGCGTCGGGTCGGTCAGCATCTGCTGCAGGTGATGAGCGGCTTTCTCGAGCTTACCGACGACGCGCGCATTCAGCGCCTGCTGCGTCGTGCGGTGCATAAAGCGATTGATAAGGTCGATTTAACCCAAACCAGCGCCATGATGCTGGAAGGATTGACGCGCGATAACCGCCATCAGAAACTGCTGGATTCGCTGATTAGCCAGCTGATCGCCCTGCTCCAGCGCGACAGCTCGCGGGCGTTTATTGCCCGCGGTATCGTGCACTGGCTGGAGATCGAGCATCCGCTTAAAGCCAGGCTACTGCCTACCGAATGGCTGGGCGAGCACAGCGCTGAAATGGTTACCGATGCGGTTAACACGCTGCTCGACGAAGTCAGTCAGGATCGCGCTCATCAGATCCGCCAGGCCTTCGATCGCGCGGCGCTCAAGCTGATCGATAACCTGAAGTCCGATCCGCAGATGGCGGAAAAAGCGGACAGTATCAAAGCGTATCTGAAAAATGATGAGACGTTTAACCGCTATCTGGGCGAAGTGTGGGCCGACCTGCGCGGTTGGGTCAAAAACGACGTCAATAGTGAGGATTCACGCATTAAACAGCGCATTGCCGAAGCCGGGCAGTGGTTTGGCGAAACGCTGCTCCACGATGAAGCGCTGCGCGAATCGCTGAACGAACATCTCGAGCAGGCGGCGCACCGGGTGGCACCGGAGTTTGCCACCTTCCTGACGCGCCATATCAGCGATACGGTCAAAAGCTGGGATTCCCGCGATATGTCGCGGCAAATCGAACTGAATATCGGGAAGGATCTGCAGTTTATCCGTATTAACGGCACGCTGGTTGGCGGCACCATCGGTCTGCTGCTGTGGCTGTTTTCACAAATTCCGTCGCTGCTGCATTTACATATTTAATTCAACTTTCTGTTTTAAAAGTATTTCTTCCATAAATACATATTAACCACTAAAAAAACAGGGATTTTTAAGTTGACCCTAAATTTATTGCAGTGTGAAGTGCTGAAACAGCGGGCACCGGCTAAGCGCGTACCGCTGTTTTAACACGCAAGCTCAGGATAGATTCGCCCCTTTCCGATCGTCGTTGCGTAGAGACTCAACAAGGAGCCCACCGATGTTGCAATGGATGACCCGTTTTTTCGCCCGCCATTCCGCCACGCTGTTCTTTCCGGCGGCGCTGATCCTGTATGACTTTGCCGCCTATCTGACCACCGACCTTATTCAACCGGGGATTATCCACGTTGTGCGCGATTTTGACGCCGACGTGGCGCTGGCTCCCGCCTCGGTCAGTCTGTATATGGCCGGTGGCATGGCGCTACAGTGGCTGCTCGGGCCGCTCTCCGATCGTATCGGCCGCCGTCCGGTGCTGCTCACCGGCGCGCTGATCTTTACCCTGGCCTGCGTAGCGACCCTGTTCACCACCTCAATGGAGCAGTTCCTCGCGGCGCGTTTTGTTCAGGGCACCAGCATCTGCTTTATCGCCACGGTCGGCTACGTCACCGTGCAGGAGGCATTTGGCCAGACAAAAGCCATTAAGCTGATGGCGATTATTACCTCGATCGTGCTGATCGCGCCGATCATTGGTCCGCTTTCCGGCGCCGCGTTGATGCATTTCGTGCACTGGAAGGTGCTGTTCGGGATCATTGCGGCGATGGGGTTTATTGCCTGGCTGGGTCTGCTGCTGAACATGCCGGAAACCGTCCGCCGCGGCGACGTTCCCTTCAGCGCCAGCGGCGTACTGCGCGATTTTCGCGATGTCTTCCGCAACCGCATTTTCCTGTTCGGCGCCGCCACGCTCTCGCTCAGCTATATTCCGCTGATGAGCTGGGTTGCGGTCTCGCCGGTTATCCTGATTGACGACGGCGGACTGACCACCGCCGAGTTTGCCTGGACCCAGGTACCGGTCTTCAGCGCAGTGATTATTGCCAACCTGTCGGTAGCGCGCTGGGTCAAAGACCCCACCCGCCCACGCTTTATCTGGCGCGCGGTGCCCATCCAGATGACCGGGCTGGCGATCCTGATCCTCGGCAACCTGCTGTGGCCGCACGTCTGGCTGTGGTCGGTGATCGGCACCTGCTTTTACGCTTTCGGCATTGGCCTGATCTTCCCGACGCTGTTCCGCTTTACCCTGTTTTCCAACGATCTGCCAAAGGGCACCGTTTCCGCGTCGCTGAATATCGTGATCCTCAGCGTCAGCGCACTTTCTATCGAAGCGGCGCGCTGGCTGTGGTTTAACGGCGGCAGGCTGCCGTTCCATCTGCTGGGGGTAACGGCAGGGATCGCGGCCGCGTGCTGTCTGGCGGGGCTGTTAAGCCGGATACGCCAGCGTCCCGAAGCCATGCTGGCACAGCAGGAGTAGCGAAAGGCGCTACTCCACGGTCCAGGCTTCGCTAAAGCTCTCGTCGGCGAACAGCTCCGTCAGGCCGCTGATCTGTTTCAGACGCAGCACCTCATCAGCATCCATACCGAGCTCTTCGCCGATGCGCCGATCGTCCCAGCCCTGACGATGTAAATCGCGGACGATATCGGACATCGCCGCGATCTGGTGTTTACCCCTGGCGCGATTATGGCGAATAGTGGCGGCGATACGCTCTTTCTGCCCCTCGCGCTCAGCATTGATAAGCGTCACCGGGAGATAACCATGCAGACGCCGGCTCAGCTCCGGGCGGCTCTTCCCAATCAGGTGGCGATGAAAACCATCCACCACCAGGTGCCGTCGCTGCTGGCGAGCCACCACTACCGGTTGGGTAAAACCATCCAGTTCGATAGATCGTTCCAGAAGCTTTTTTTCCACCGTCGCCATCACGTTAGGATTGTAGTCATTCGCCTCAACCGTTTTGGCTTCAACCCACAGCACGCAGTCCACCGGCTCGCGGCAGAACGGGCTGTGCTGGTGGATCAGGCTCTTCAGCTCGTTAATCGCTTTGATTTTCAGGTCAACATCGTCAAACGACTCGAGATATTCAATCACTGTCTTAGCCACATCCGGTGACATCAGAGCGTCCTCCACTCTTTACGTTTGTTACTCATCAGTCGACAGTAGCGCTCATAGTGCTTAGGCTGCGTCGGGCTGAACGACAGCATCCGGCACCAGAAATCGTTTTTCAGCAGCGTCTTACAGATGCGGCGCCATGAAGGGATATCGCGATAGCCGAGATCTTTTTCCTGCTCATCGGGGATATCGTCGGGAAACCCGCGGGTCTGGTACCAGTGCAGATAAATAGCGATTTTATTACGGTAATGCTCGGCGGTTTTTTCCGGCATGCTGTCGAGCAGAAAGAGCGCATACTCGCGCCAGCTAAAATGCGCCGGTTTGCGGATTTTGGTCTTCAGCGCAAAGTAGTCGCCGCTGGCGTTGGCATAAATCGCACCGCTGTGCGCGCCGCATACGCGTCGGCACATCCGCTCCCAGGTCTCCGGCTCAAGAATGTGATACAGCCACAGCCCGCGCCGCTGCTCGGGGCCGAAGGGTTCGCAGACGCGCATATTTTTTAGCGGCACCCCGGCGCGATACATCAGGTCATAAAGCGGGTTGTAGGGGAGTCGTGACTTATGATTAAAGATCCAGATGTCGCGGGTCCGCCAGTCATAAAGGGGATAGCAGGTATAGCTAAATCCCTCCGGCGAGGCGGTCGTCCACGGCTTATCTTCCTCAAAGCGCAGTTTGGTCTGCGAGGTAAGCGCCATGTAGCGATGCAGCGACTCGTCGGTGCGGATGCCGATAAGCGAAGCAAGACTTCTACCCGCGGCCAGCCAGTGGGAAAAGGCCGGAATAAACGCTTCAAAGGTCATTTCCGGCTGATAAAAAGGAAAAAAACCGGCATCGGTGATGGCATCCTCGGGCGGCTGCCTCACCCATTCAACCCCGGCCCGCCAGGCGACCCATTCCGGCTCATGCTGCGATACGCCGCTCACCGTCGTCATCGGCAGCGCCACCCAATAGAAGCGGCTCACCACATCCTGATAGCGCTCTTTCATATTTTGCACGTGCTGGATGGTTAATAAATACTGCGCCTCCCAGTCCACGAACAGCACCGCAAATTTTTTCCCTTTTTTACGCGCAACGGCTGCCGCCAGATGAAATAATACCGTTGAATCTTTACCGCCGGAAAAAGATAAACAGACCTGCTCGAAGGTATCAAATACCCAATCCAGGCGCATCAGAGCAGCGTCAAAAACATTCATATCCAGTTTTACGCGTTTCATCCTTCACCCCTGATAAATGAATCGCCGTCAGAATATACTTATAGAAAAAATCCGTAAGCCAGATAACCTGAAAACAGGTCTATAGATTATTCATCCAGATACCGCATGCTGAAAAAAGGCGAGCGCAACTAAATGTTATTCACACCATGAAAAACATGTTATCTCATTTAAATTCATGAAGTTATGAGAATCGCTCTTATTGTCTTCATTTTAACGAGAATACTGTGATCTCAGTCACAATTAGCTCCTGAGCGATTTAATCAACCTCCTTCGTTATGGCCAAAAACATCACGCCATATCACAACTGACTCCCCGCGATCGGATATAATCAGCAGCCCTGTTTAACCGTAACAATATTGATTAAGGAACGCTATGAGCGATATAGATCTCAGCCCGCCGCAACGCGATCTGCTACGCGAAAAGCTGTATAAATACTGCCAGGAGAATTTTGAACTGGAACTGGAGCAATTTGACGCGGAATTTTTTGTCGACTTTATCGCGAAAGAGCTGGGTCCAATGTTTTATAACGCCGGGATTGATGCGGCCATCGCCACCCACCTTGCATGGAGCGATCGAATTCAGGAAGAGATGGATCTGAAAAAAGTCTATTAGCGGAAGATCAATAAATACCCATACAAAATGTGGCTATAATGCGACCTCTTTCATCATCTCCCGTGTACGGGGAAGGAAAACCATGTCGCTTATCACCGATCTACCCGCCATTTTTGACCACTTCTCTTCAGCCCGCCAGCAGGGTTTCCTCACGGTCATGGAGCTTAAAGAGCAAAATATTCCTCTGGTTGGCACCTACTGCACCTTTATGCCGCAGGAGATCCCGTTGGCCGCGGGCGCGGTGGTGGTGTCGCTGTGTTCCACCTCCGACGAGACGATTGAAGAGGCCGAAAAGGATCTGCCGCGCAACCTCTGTCCGCTGATAAAAAGCAGCTACGGTTTTGGCAAGACCGACAAATGCCCCTACTTCTACTTTTCCGACCTCGTGGTGGGCGAAACCACCTGCGATGGCAAAAAGAAAATGTATGAATACATGGCTGAATTCAAAGCCGTACATGTGATGCAGCTGCCGAACAGCGCCAGCGATGATGCCTCGCGAGCGCTGTGGAAAGCGGAAATCCTGCGCCTGCAAAAGGCGGTGGAAGATCGCTTTGGTACGCCGATCACCGAAGCCTCCCTGCGCGACGCGATTATCCTCAAGAACCGCGAAAGGCGGGCGCTGGCGAACTTTTATCGCGTCGGCCAGCTCAATCCGCCCGCGCTCAGCGGTAGCGATATTTTAAAAGTGGTCTACGGTGCGACCTTTCGCTTCGATAAAGCGGCGCTAATCGATGAACTCAACGGCATGGCCGATCGGGTGCGTCTGCAGTGGCAAGAGGGGAAAGGGCTGGAGGCGCGGCCGCGTATTCTGATCACCGGCTGCCCGATCGGCGGGGCGGCGGAAAAAGTGGTGAAGGCCATTGAAGACAACGGCGGCTGGGTGGTCGGTTTTGAAAACTGCACCGGCGCGAAAGCCACCGAGCGCTGCGTGGAGGAGACTGGCGACGTTTACGACGCCCTGACCGATAAGTATCTCGCTATCGGCTGCTCCTGCATCTCGCCGAACGACCAGCGCCTGGATCTGCTCAGCCAGATGGTGGACGAGTATCAGGCAGACGGCGTGGTGGATGTTATTTTGCAGGCCTGCCATACCTATGCGGTGGAATCGCTGGCGATAAAACGCCACGTGCGCCAGCAGCACAACATCCCCTACATCGCCATTGAGACCGACTATTCGACGGCGGATATCGGTCAGCTCAGCACCCGCGTGGCGGCCTTCATTGAGATGCTTTAGGAGCGCGCGTGACAGTTACCGTAGGGATTGATTCCGGATCGACCGCCACCAAAGGCATCCTGCTCGACGACGGCGTGATTCAGCGCCGCTTTCTCTGCCCGACGCCGTTTCGCCCCGCCGACGCCATCGTTGAGGCGTGGGAAACGCTCCGCGCTGGGCTAAGCGAGCCCCCCTTTTTAACCTTAACCGGCTACGGACGCCAACTGGTGGATTTCGCCGATAAGCAGGTCACCGAGATCTCGTGCCACGGACTCGGCGCACGCCTGCTGGCCCCGCAGACTCGCACGGTCATCGATATCGGCGGCCAGGACAGTAAGGTTATCCAGCTGGACGAGGCGGGTAATCTGACTGATTTCCTGATGAATGATAAATGCGCGGCGGGCACCGGGCGCTTCCTGGAGGTGATTTCGCGTACGCTGGGGGCCAGCGTCGAGCAGCTCGACAGCATCACCGATGGTATTGAGCCCCATGCGATTACCAGCATGTGTACGGTATTTGCCGAATCGGAGGTCATTAGCCTGCGTTCGGCCGGGGTGCCGCCGGAGGCGATCCTCGCCGGGGTGATCAACGCCATGGCCCGACGCAGCGCCAATTTTATCGGCCGTCTGTCGGCGCAGGGCCCGCTACTGTTTACCGGCGGCGTCAGCCACTGCGCGGCCTTCGCGCGGAGGCTGGAGGGGCACGTGGGTATGGAGGTACAGACGCATCCCGACGCACAGTTTGCCGGGGCGATCGGCGCGGCGCTGATCGGTTTACGTCAGAGGAGCCGCCGGTGACGGAATATCTGTTTTTATTTCACTCAACGGTGGGGGTGGTGCGAATGCGTAAAGCCCTGCAGGCGGCGGGCATGACCTTCCGGGTGAAGGATATTCCGCGCCAGCTGCGCGGCGGCTGCGGGCTTTGCATCTATCTGAGCTGTGAGCCGGGCGAAGAGCAGAGGTGGATTCTCCCCGGCCAGACGGAAGCTCTGTTTCGCGTGGCCGGGGATGATTATCAGCTGCTGGCTCAGTTTCCGCAGCAGGCGTAACCAGGGCGTGAATCATCGCCCGGCGGCGTACAGCGAGCGCAATCACCGTTTGTATGCCGGGTACCGCCCGGCGTGAAACGAGCGCAAGGTCGGGATTTATCCTCTCATCCCAGCAGCTGGCGAATGCAGGATTTAAACACCCGCACGCCATCCGCCAGCGCGGCGCGATCGAAGTGCATCTCCGGATGATGCAGCCCCGGCAGCAGGTCGCAGCCCAGCCCCCAGAACCCGCCCTTCACCTGTGGACGCAGGCGCAGGTAGTGGAAAAAGTCCTCGCTGCCCGGCGTACTCTTCGCTGCCGTTAAGCCGGCTTCGCCAAACGTTTCCCGAATCGCCTGGCTGACGATAGCCGTGGCCTGTTCATCGATAATCGCGGCAGGCATCTCCTTGACGATCTGGATATCGACGGTGGCGCCGTAAGCGGCCGCGCTACTCTCTATCGCCCGTACCACCCGCTCTTTCAGCATCGCCATACCGTCATTTTCCGCGCTGCGCAAATCCCAGCACACGTGCGCTTTCGCCGGCACCGAATTGGTTACCCCCGCATCGCACAGGAAGCGAGTCGCTTTTGCGCTCCAGGTCAGCGAAGGCGCCAGATGAATGCCGTTTACCGCTTGCACCGCGTGCGACGCGGCATCCAGCGCGTTAACGCCCAGATGAGGCCGGGCGGCATGTGCGGCTTTGCCGTGAAAGTCGGCCATCACCGTCGCCGAGGCGGAGTAGTACATCGCCGGCGCCGCCTTGCCCTTCGGACACTCCTCCAGCGGCCTGAGGTGGAAGCCGAACAGCATCTCCACGTCGTCCAGCACGCCCGCTTCCGTCAGCGCGATCGCCCCTGTACCCAGCTCTTCGGCAGGCTGAAAGAGTATTTTCAGCTTCCCGCGTTTTACCAGCCCCTCGGCGAGGATCTCTTCCGCGGCGGTCAACACCACCGAAGAGTGCCCGTCATGGCCACAGGTATGGCGAGCCTCCAGGCGGCCATCAATCATATGGCCCAGCGCATCCATATCCGCCCGCAGCGCCACGACCGGCCCCGGCTTACCGCTATCCAGCAGCGCAACAATGCCGGTGGTACCGCCGACGTTGCGCTGCACCTGAAACCCCGCGGCTTCTAATGCATCGCCGATGTATGCCGACGTTTTGTACTCCTCAAAGCCCAGTTCAGGAATTTGGTGCAGATAATTGAAATGCTCTAAAGTTCGCGACACGTTTGACTCCTTGCCTTCTATTATGCAATCACGCGCATGACCAGCATGGCGATGACGGCATTGATAATGCTCACCGCCATCAGCAGCGGCCAATATTTTTTCGGGACATCCGCCACGCCGAGCAGGCGCCCCATGTACTGAAGCTGCGACCCCATAAGGAAAATCGCCGGGATCAGAATCGTGATATCCGCCACGTTGAGGGTGCCTTTGCTCAACAGGCTCACCGCCACGCCGGTTCCCGCCGAGGCGGAAAGCCAGGAGGTCAGCAGCACGGTAATCGCTTCGCCCGGCAGGCCGAACAGGCCCATCAGCGGCGCGCAGACGTGGCCGATTATCTGCATCACGCCGAGCAAATTCAGCATCTCGGCGATCACGTAAGCCATTAATACATTCGGCATCAGATTGTTGATGGCGATATTAAATCCTTTACGCGCGCCGATAACGAAAATATCGAACGGGTTACTGGAGACTTTTGCCGAATTATTCATTTTCAAAATCGCCTTTATAAGCAGTATTCAGTACCAGACGGGTGATTGCCGCGCCGACGAATTTCAGCACAAACATTAATAGCAGCGGAATAATGATAGGAATGGTTAACGAAGCGAAAAGCGCTGAACCAATCGAGAAATAGTTATTTATCAGACCGGCGCCGGAATATTGCCAGGCCCCCATAATGACCAGATCCTTACGGTTTATTTTCTTGCTGTCATACAGCTCTTTGGTTAGCGCAGCACCAGCATCGGTACTCTGTAAATCGGTAATCAGCGCCAGTCCGGTATAACCCGGGATCCCGAGCAGCGGGCGCAGCAGCGGCGTCAGCAGTTTGTGCGCGGCGCGAATCGCGCCGTAATGGGTAAATATCTCCAGCAGCCCCAGCGCCAGCATCACCGTGGGCACCAGCGATAGCGCAAACAGAAAACCGGCCTTGGCGCTGATGCCGCCGCTGCCGATAAAGGTGTTGGTTTCCGGCGTTTTCATGGTGCCGAACGCACCGCCGAGAGTGGTAAAGTCAAATGCCCCCAGCCAGGCCATCCCCTCCACTTTAAACAGCAGCCCGGAGAAAACTAATAATACGATGACCAGTGAAATCCAGGCCCCGGGCCCGACTTTCCACTCATTTGTCGTTTCGTCGGAGGAACATTCCAACGTTTTATTTTCACTCATACCCTGTCCTCACATAATGAAATGTTAGTGCGATTGTTTGCAATTTGAAATTATGTCAATTTATTGTTATTCAAATTTATTATTTCGGCTGATAAGCTTTTCCATATTCCCTCAGTCAGTACCATCACGATTTCTTATTCTTCGACTTCCTGAGCCTTGCAAACTTAATAGCAAGCCGGGAATAAGCGATGAGATTTTTCCTCCCTGCCAGTTTTTGTCCGAATTACGATTATCTATAACTCGTCGGGATGATAAATACCTGTGAAAGGGTGTTATTGTTGACCTGAGGTCAACAAAGGAGTGAGAAACGATGTTGCATGAGAGGCCTATGAGCTATCTGTATGAAGTCGGGATTCAGGGAGGCATTCGCCGGGCCGCCGATATGCTGGGGATTAATCCGTCAGTCATCAGCCGCCAGATAGCGCAGCTGGAACGGGCGCTGGAGCTACCTCTGCTGGAGCGGCAGGGACGAAACGTGGTGCTCACCGAAGCAGGGCGTCTGCTGGCGGAGGACTACTACGAAAGCCGTCAGCGCCGGGAAAAGCTGGAAAGTCACCTGAAGGATTTACGCCATATGCGCGGCGGGACTATCTCGGTGAGGATTGGCGGCGGGCTGGTCACCACCTTTATTGAATCAGTGATGAGCACCTTTTCTCAGTCCTGGCCTAACGTGTTCGTGGATATTATTGTCGGCAGCATGCAGGAGATGCTCAACGATATCGCCAGCGGCGAAGCGGATATGGCGGTCGCCTTCGGCCCCATCGGCAACCCTGAGCTTAAACGCCACAGCTTTCAGTGGGGCCCCATCTGCGCGGTGGTCTCTCCTGAGCATCCCATCGCTGCCCTGCCCGCCGTCACTATCGATGAGCTCACACACTATCGCCTGATCGCGCTCACCGACAGCTTTGGCCTGCAGCGCCATATGAACGCCATGTTTAAAACTGCAGGACGGCAGTTTCACCCGGCCTATCGCTGCAACCTCTTTTCGACCGCCATGAGCCTGAGCCAGGCGGGATTAGGCGTCTCTTTTATGACCGCATACGCCGCCCGGGAGGCGATCGCCCACGGTATTCTGCGGGCGGTTCCTATCGACCATCCTATTGCCAGCAGCGCCCAGTGCCATCTGCTACGCAACTCCGATCGCCGCTTTTCCCCGGCGGCGCATCATATGTGGCGGCTGTTGCATAACGCTTTTCGCGATGCGCAGCGGGCGCTGGCGGCCTGAGCTTATTCGGTCACCACGAACCGGGTTGGCGCAAAGCAGTTCAGCAGCCGATGCATAAGAAAGACCATGGTCAGCGTAACGATCAGCGCCACGGTCACGGAGGTAATGCGGTACAGATCGCTGAACACCAGGTCCTGGTCCGGATGCAGGTTCTGGCCGAACATGATGCCAATAGTGGTGATGCTGGCGAAGCCAACGCCTGCCCCCACCTTCTCCATCACGTGCAGCCGGGCGCTAAACGCCAGCCCCAGCCCAATCAACGGCATCATCAGCACCATATGGTTGCTGAAGTCGTAGATAATCAGCTGCACCACCAGGATATAAAGGCAGGCCAGCACCACCCCCACCACGCGCCAGATCGAGCTGATCACCGCGCCGCGATAGTGCATCGGGAACAGAATTAAGATGCCCGCCATCAGCGCCGACAGCGAGTCGCTCAGATCGCAGACCTGAAAAATCACAAAGATCATCGTCGCCACGCTGCCGGAAAGCAGCGATTCGTGGCGGATACGCGCGGCATCTTTTTCAATGCGCGGCGGCGGCTTGCGCGGTTCAACGTCCGGGATGAAGTAGTTCAGCAGCGCGCTGAGCGCCACCGCCATCACGCAGGCCTCCATATTGGAGAACATCAGCGTGTGCCAGTTGCTGGTGGGATAGCTCATAAAGTTGAGCATCGTGCTTTGACACACCACGCCCATCGACCCCAGCAGAAACAGCGGCCCCTGGCTCATAAAGCGAAAGCGCATCACGTACAGGCCAAACACCACCAGCGTCATGATGACCGGCCACTGCGATAAATAGCCGACGATTAACACCATTTCGACGCAGTTCACCGCCGCACTGAACACAAACTGCCGCGCCACGTGGCGGTTAAACACCGGCACCAGCGACAGCAGCATCAGCGGATAAACCACGAAGAAGACGCCGTACTGCACGTCATAGAAAGTTGATATGCTCAGCGCGATAGTACCGGCCACGGCGATACGCAAGGTCTGGCGAAAATCGTTCGCCGTGTAGACGATGTTGCCGTGCGGGGTGAAGACCCGCGCCAGGGTATTAATAGACATAGTGCAGGAAGCTCACCAGATGGATCTGCGCGCCGGCGAAGGTACGGGCGAACGGGCCATCGCTGTTATAGAGCTGTACCGTGGCGCGGGCGCCGGTGGGCAGCGGCTTATCCAGCGGCTCGTCCAGAGCGACGTGAATGCGCATGCGCTGCGCGTCGCGCACCCAGCGGGTGGATTGCTCCGGCTGCGATAGCTGGCCGTTAACTTCTTCTTGTCCAGCCAGAATACCGGCATCGCTGCTGGTGACGTGCGCCGGGAAGACTTTGCCCGGCAGCGCATCGAACACCACCGCGGCATCGGTATTCACGCCGGTGTGGCGCAGGCTCTTCTCGCGGAAATCGGCGACGATATCGGTCTGATTGCTCACCAGCGCCAGCAGCGGCGTGGCGGCGGTGGCGTACAGACCAGGGTTAAGCTGCAGGTTGCTCACCATCCCGTCAGTCTCCGCGCGGACCTTCGTCCAGCCGAGGTTAAGCTGCGCCTCTTCCAGCGCGTTGCGGTACTTCTGCAGCGTGACGTTGCGCCCATCGTCGCGCTCGCCGCGCTGGATCAGCAGATTGTGGATACTAGCGTTGAGCGCGCTGACCGACTGTTCGCTGGTCTGCCAGGTGGTGCGCACTTTATCCAGATCCGACTGGGAAACGTTCTGCATGGTGCTCAGACGCTGATAGCGATCGAACGTGACCTTATCGTTGCGCGCGGTGTACTGGGCGGTACGAAGGTTGGCGCGGGCAGAAGCGATCTGCGCGTCCAGCTGCTGGTTACTGAGTTTCGCCTGTTCAAGCGCGATCTGCGCCGCTTCCACTTTATTGATAAACGGCGTTGGATCCAGTTCATAGAGCAGATCGCCCTTCTTCACCTGGCTGTTGTTATGCACATAGACATGGGAGACATAGCCGGAGACGCGCGACGAGACCGGCGTGACCACGCGCATCACGGTGGAATCCGGCGTGAGCGGGATCCAGATATCGGCAACGATAAACCAGGCGAATATGACCAGGAAGGCGGCAATACTCACCCTTACCCAGCGGGCAAATTTCTGTTCAGGGGTCATCATAGTGTTTTAGATCTTGTTATCTTCTTCGCGGATAGTCCGCAGATTGCAGGCGATTTGATTTAACGTGGCGCTAAAGGCGGCGAGCTGCGCTTCAGGGAGGGTTTCGGTGACGCGCTGTTGATAGGCCTCAATCACGCGGTTCAGCTTCTCCAGAATAGCGCGGCCTTCCGTCGTCAGCGTCAGCAGGCGTATGCGTTTGTCATAAGGCGATGTTGAACGCAGCAGATAGCCCTGCTTTTCCAGCTGCGTGAGGGTGCGCATCAGCGGCGGCAGTTCAATGCCCTGCACCTCCGCCAGCTCGCTGACCGAGACGTTATCCCCCAGTTGGTGCAGCTGCATCAGCACCGTCCAGCTTGACTGGGTCAGGCCGGTGTCGGTGATGGCAGAATCAATAATCGCGCGCCACTGGCGCACCACCATCGCCATGCGCATGCCCATCGGGCGGCGGGCAAACAGGTCGTCTTCGGTCATTTTACTTTCCTCACTTAGCTGTGAAGAAAATAATACTTATCACGATAAGTATCAAGAAACGAAGAGTGGATAAGCATGAATTGATAAATTATGTGAATGTATCATCCCCGGTCGCGCTCACGCTTACCGGGGCTACAGCTCTGCGCGGTATGGTAGCCCGGACAGGCGCGTCAAGCGCCGCCTCCGGGAAAATGCCGGGTAAAAAATCGCACTTTTTAATTGATCTGATCCCGACGCAGCCCGACATCTTTTAGCTGTTCGTCGCTCATACGCTGCAATGTTCTGCGCGTTTGCTCACGAAGCCACCACTTTTTGAACGCCCGCGCCAGAAATACGAAGCCGATAAACGGCTGTCTTGCCCGATTTTCGTGAAATTCCATCCTCTACCTCCTCACCTTGCCAGAGGCTTTATCTTCACGGATCCGCGGCCAAACAATACAGATTCACAAAATACTTTTCTTTAACATACAGATTCGCTAAAACGTACAGCAGACCTCACTTTTACCGCCAATCTGTACTGGTTTATTGATCTGTATGGCGACGATCAAGGATACAGCATGACCCGCTATCAACATCTGGCCAGCCTGCTGGCAGAACGCATCGAACAGGGGCTGTATCGCCCCGGCGAAAAGCTGCCGTCGGTGCGCAGCCTGAGCCAGGAGCACGGCGTCAGCATCAGCACCGTTCAGCAAGCCTACCAGACGCTGGAACAGCAGCAGCTGATCGTACCGCAGCCGCGTTCCGGCTATTTTGTAGCCCCGCGTAAAGCACAGCCGCCGGTGCCGCCGATGTCGCGGCCGGTCCAGCGCCCGGTAGAGATCACTCAGTGGGATCAGGTGCTGACCATGCTCGACGCCCGCCACGATAAATCGATTATCCCCTTCGGCGGCGGCTCGCCGGACGTCACCCAGCCAAGCCTGAAGCCTATCTGGCGCGAGCTGAGCCGGGCAATTCAGCACAACCTTAGCGAAGTTCTGAACTACGACGAGCTGGCCGGGCGTCGCGAGCTGCGCGAACAGATCGCCCGCCTGATGCTCGACGGCGGATCGGTGGTCACCGCCAACGATCTGGTACTTACCAGCGGCTGCCACAGCGCGCTGTCGCTGGCGCTGCTGTCGGTGTGTCAGCCCGGCGATATCGTCGCCGTCGAATCCCCTTGCTACTACGGCACCATGCAGATGCTGCGCGGATTAGGGCTAAAAACCATCGAGATCCCCACCGATCCGGAAACCGGGATCAGCATCGAGGCGTTAGAGCTGGCGCTGGAGCAGTGGCCGATCAAAGGGGTGATCCTGGTCCCCAACTGCAATAATCCGCTGGGATTTATCATGCCGGATGCCCGCAAGCGGGCGGCGCTGTGCCTCGCCCAGCGCCACGATATCGTTATCTTTGAGGATGATATCTACGGCGAGCTGGCAACCGAATACCCGCGCCCTCGCACGATCCATTCCTGGGATATCGACGGCCGGGTGATGCTCTGCAGTTCGTTTACCAAAACCATCGCTCCCGGCCTGCGCATCGGCTGGATTGCCCCCGGCCGTTATTACGATCGCCTGCTGCAGATGAAATATGCCGCCAGCGGTACCAACGTCCCCTCCACCCAACTGGCGGCCTGTAACTTTATTCGCGAAGGCCACTATCACCGCCACGTGCGAAGAATGCGGCAGATCTACCAGCGCAATATGGAGATCTACACCTGCTGGCTGCGGGAGTTTTTCCCCTGCGGGATCTGCGTTACCCGCCCGAAAGGCGGCTTTATGCTGTGGGTCGAGCTGCCGGAGCAGGTGGACATGGTCTGCGTCGCGAAGCAGCTGTGCCGGCTGAAAATCCAGGTCGCGCCGGGATCGCTGTTTTCCGCATCCGGGAAATACCGCAACTGCTTAAGGATCAACTGCGCTCTGCCGCCGATAGATAAACATAAAGAGGTGATGGTGCAGCTGGGCATGGCGGTGAAGGTGGCGATGGAGTGGGCGCCGGAGTGAGGTTATAGGCTGGTCCCGGTGGCGCTGCGTATGACCGGGCTACAGGTTCACCGCCGCCTACGGGCCTGTAGCCCGCTCGGGTGCGCCAGCACCGCCTCCGGTTTTCCCTCTTTGAGAGCCCAAATCCCTTGGTATTATCATCAATGCTCCCCCGGCATATTGCGCTAAATGACCAGCACGTAAATTTTCGCAGAGTAATCTGCTATATAAACGATTAATATCAGTAAATAATGAAAAAATGACAACCAGTAATAAAACATTGAACAGCCAAACAACTTAATAACCAGCATATAAAAATATTAGAATAAAATATTTAACCGCATGATTCATCAGCAAATATATATCATTTATTTTTGAAAAACCTGACCAGATTGCCTTCCTGTAATAATCCCGATAAATTCACTCCTTCCCCCTGCGGGAAACTCTAAATATAAAAACGCAACAATATAACCGGGATGAATGTCATGAAAATAACCAAAGACCAGGTGGTCTACGCCATGTCGCGCGATAACGCTCCTGTCGCTACCGTCAGCAGCGGAAGCGAAGTGCTGTTTGAAACGTGCGACTGCTTCTCCGACCAAATCACCTCCGCCGATGCCGTGTTCAACGAACTGGACTGGCAGCGTATCAACCCGGCGACCGGGCCGGTCTACGTCGAGGGCGCCGAGCCGGGTGATGCGCTCAAGGTCACCATCAAGCGCATTACCCTGACGAGCAATCAGGCGGTGATGGTCACCGCACCGCAGCTCGGAGTGATTGGCGATGAGCTTGATGCCCCGAAGGTCACCATTGTCCCGATTGAAAACGACCATGCCGTGCTGCCCGGCAACGTGCGCGTCCCGCTCAACCCGATGGTCGGCGTGATCGGCGTCGCGCCTGCCGGGGAAGCCATCTCCTGCGGCACACCGGATAGCCACGGCGGCAATATGGACTGCAAAATGATTACCGCCGACAGCACCCTATGGCTGCCGGTCAACGTTCCCGGCGCGCTGTTCGGGCTGGGGGATTTACACGCCGCGATGGGCGATGGCGAAGTTTCGGTTTGCGGTCTGGAAATCCCCGGCGAAGTGCTGGTCGAACTGACGGTGGTTAAAAACCGTCGCCTGCCGCTGCCGATGCTCGAAAACAGCGAGACCCTGTTTACCCTCGCTTCGGCACAGACGCTTGATGATGCCGCCGCCCTGGCCACCCGTAATATGGCGCATTTTATCGCCGACAATACCTCCCTGACGCTGGCTGAAGCGATCAGTATTCTGAGCATCGCCGGCGACCTGCAAATCTGTCAGGTGGTCGATCCGCTGAAAACCTGTCGCTATGCCTTACCGAAATCAGTGGCTGAACAGCTCTCCCTGAGCGTCGAAGGGGAGCATGCATGAGCGTTGAACAATTTGGCTATAAGCAGGAGCTGCATCGGGCGCTGACGTTCCGCGATCTGCTGGTCTACGGCATGATATTTATGGTGCCCATCGCGCCGTTTGGCGTCTTTGGCTACGTCTGGGACGGCGCGCAGGGCATGGTGGCGCTGGCTTATCTCATCGGTATGGTGGCGATGTTCTTTACCGCCATGAGCTACTGGTCGATGTCGCGCGCGTTCCCGGTCTCCGGATCGGTATACGCGTATGCCCAGCGCGGTATTCATCCGATTGTCGGCTTTTTTGCTGGCTGGCTGATCCTGCTGGACTATATTCTGGTGCCCTCGCTGCTCTATATCGTCAGCGCGGCGGCGCTGGCGCCTATGCTGCCTGGCGTGCCGGGCTGGCTGTGGATTGTCGGCTTTATTGCGATTAACAGCCTGATTAACCTGCGCGGCATTACCTTTACCGCGCGCGCCAATAACACGATTCTGATCGCGGAGATCGTGGTGCTGTCGGTGTTCGTCGTTCTCGGGCTGATTGCGCTCTACTCCGGCGCCGGGGCGGGCCATCTGACCCTCGACCCGCTCTATAACGCCGATAAGTTCAGCCTGCCGCTGGTGATGGGCGCGGTCTCCATCGCCGTGCTCTCGTTCCTCGGCTTCGACGGGATCTCCACGCTGTCCGAGGAAACGAAAGGCGGCGTGGATACCGTGGGTAAGGCGTCGCTGGGCGCGCTGATGCTGGTCGGTTCGCTGTTTATCCTGCAAACGTGGATTGCCGCCGATCTGGCGCAGGGCATGACGTTTAGCAGCCTCGATACCGCCTTCTACGATACCGCGAATCTGGCGGGCGGCGGCTGGCTGAAGTATGTCACCATGTGGTCGACGGTGATCTCCTGGGGGATTGCCAACGCCCTGGTGGCGCAGGCCGCCGTGTCGCGCATTCTGTTTGCGATGGCGCGCGACAAGCAGCTGCCGCAGCTGCTGGCAAAAGTGCACCCGCGGCTGAAAACGCCTTACGTTAGCACCCTGTTTGTGGCGCTGATTTCGCTGGCTTCCGGCCTCTGGTTCTACGGCGATATCGATAACCTCAGCCGTCTGGTGAACTTCGGCGCGCTGATGGGCTTCCTGGTGTTGCATATTGCGGTCATCAACCACTATCTGATCCGCAATAAGTCACGCAATCTGGTGATGCACCTGCTGTTCCCGGTGATTGGCCTGTGCATTATCGGCTTTGTGATTTATGAGATGGACGTGCAGGCCAAGGTGCTTGGGCTGAGCTGGCTGGCGGTTGGCGTGGTCTATTACCTGCTGATGCGCCTGGTGCTCAAGCGCAATGTGGAACTGAAGCTGGAAGGCTAGCGCGATTTATCTCCCCGGCTCGCGCTGCGCTTAGCCGGGCTACGGGTTCCCGGCCGTCTGCGAGCCGGTAGCCCGGACAAGGCGCGTCAGCGCCGCCTCCGGGGAAACAACGCGCAATGCAGCCTCCGCTTTTCCCCGGCTCGCGCTGCGCTTAGGCGGGCTACGGGTTCCCGGCCGCCTGTTCGTCCTCGCCAAAAAACACCATACCTTTATAGGGCTTCGCCCGGCACGCCGCCAGGCGCTGGGCGAGGTTGCCGACGTGCAGCTCCAGCTTGTGGCCGTCCGGATCGAGAAAATAGTGCGACGCGCCTTCGCTTTTATTGGTTTTCCAAACCGGAACGCCAGCCGCATTCAGCCGCCCGGCAAAAAGCGCGAAATCCGCCTCCGCAATGCTGAAAGCATAGTGGGTGTAGTCGCTCTCCTCCGGCGGGGTAACGCGCCGCTGAGGGTCCAGCGACAGGCACAGCCAGAGGTCGCCGCAGGAAAAATACGCGCCGTTATCCCAGCGCGCGCGCAGCGTCATTCCGGGCAGCTGCTGATAAAACGCCACGCTCGGCGCCAGCTGGCTGACCGCCAGAGTCAGATGGTTTAATCCGCTTAACATGGCTTCTCCTCTAATGACGTTACGATTTGCTGACGCAGCCACCGATGCGCCGGGTCGCGATGCCAGCGCTCGTGCCACAGCATCAACATATCAAATCCGGCGACCGCCAGCGGCGGTTCGACCACCGTCAGACCCGCAGCTCCGCTCACCAGCCGCTCCGGCAGCACCGCCACCAGCTCGCTATTGCGCAGCGTCTCCAGCATAAACAGGAAATGTGGCACGGAAAGGACAACTCGCCGCGCCAGACCGAGATTCGCCAGCGCGCTATCGGTCGCGGCGCTGAATCCTCCGCCGTCCGGCGAGACAATCACCTGTTCCAGCTGGCAGAACTGCGCCAGAGTTAACGCCGACTGCAGCGCCGGGTGCCCGGCCCGCCCGGCAAGCACGTAGCGTTCGTGGAACAACAAACGCTGATGCAGCGCGGGCGGTGCACCATCGCGCGTGTGAAAAAACAGATCCACTTCGTCGCGATCCGCCTGCTGAACCAGCCGCGAAGGCTGCAGCTCAAACAGCGCCAGACGGCTGGCCGGAGAGGCGATGCGCAGCGCGTTGAGCGCCGGCAGCAAAATCGCCGACGCCATATAGTCGGTCGCCGCCACCCGCCAGGTCTGCGCCGCCGTGGCCGGGTCAAAAGGCTGAACCGGCGCCACCGCCAGCTCCAGCGCCAGCAGCGCATCGCGCAGCGGCCCGCGCAGTTCATCGGCGCGGGCGGTGGGCTGCATTCCGCGTGGCCCCGGCAGCAGCAGCGGGTCGGCGAAAATTTCCCGCAGTCTCGCCAGTTGGACGCTAACCGACGGCTGCGACAGGTTGAGGCGCTGCGCCGCCCGGGTGACGTTATTTTCGCTAAGCAGGACGTGAAGCGTGCGTAGCAGATTGAGATCCAGACGCTGGAGATTAACCATGACTATACCTGTCATTAAAGTAATTCATTTCTACTATAGCGCCGCCAACTCTACTCTGCAGCTCTCCCTTATGCTGAGATGATTTCAATGAAAATATTACTGGTTTACGCCCATCCTGAACCGCGTTCGCTTAACGGCGCGCTGAAAGATTTTACCGTGCAACATCTACAAAACGCCGGTCACGACGTGCAGGTGTCCGATCTCTACGCCATGCGCTGGAAGGCGGGATTTGATGCCGACGACAGCAGCGCCCCGCCGGTGGGTGCAAGCTGGCGGGCGACGCGAGATTCGCAATATGCCTTCGCTCACGGCACGCAGAGCGCGGATATCGTGGGCGAACAGGAGAAGCTGCTGTGGGCCGATACGGTGATTTTCCAGTTCCCGCTGTGGTGGTTTTCACTGCCCGCCATCATGAAAGGCTGGATTGATCGGGTTTACGCTTACGGGTTTGCCTACGG
Source organism: Klebsiella sp. HMSC09D12 (assembly GCF_001808475.1). Taxonomy (NCBI): domain Bacteria; kingdom Pseudomonadati; phylum Pseudomonadota; class Gammaproteobacteria; order Enterobacterales; family Enterobacteriaceae; genus Klebsiella; species Klebsiella sp. HMSC09D12. The sequence goes on from NZ_KV793504.1 coordinate 145,616, forward strand.
CGTCGGCGAGCACAGCGATACGCACTGGGGCGATCGCTACGGCGAAGGCACGTTCGCGGGTAAACGGGCGATGCTGGTCGTTACCGCCGGCGGATGGGCGGAGCACTATGCTCCGCGTGGAATTAACGGGTCTATCGACGACATTCTGTTCCCCATTCAGCACGGGATGCTGTTCTATCCCGGATTTGAGGTGCTGCCGCCGGTGGTGTTCTACCGCACCGACAAACTCGATGAACAGCGCTTCGCCATCCTGCGCGAGGAGCTGGCCCGGCGGCTGGATACCCTCTCTGAAACGCCGCCCATTCCTTTCCGCCGTCAGAATCACGGCGACTATTTGATCCCCTCTCTGAACCTGCGTCCGGAGCTGGCGCCTGGAGAAAATGGCCTCGCTATCCACGTGAAGCCTATGTGAATCTCGGTGGGTGATATTCGCGGCGCGGCGAATATCACCACAATTCATAAGGTGAACTGTGAGCCTCCACGCAATAACGGCATCACGCCCCGCTACGCCCCTTCGCATATTGATAGCGATCAAGAATAATCATACCGTCTGGTCGGTATGATTCGGGCCATGAATATGGAAGCCCAACATCGTAAAAAAGATCCTGTCCGCCTGCATAAGCAACTGCTGGAATCCGCAGCCACTATCGCCGGTCGGGACGGTATCGCCTCGCTGTCGCTGAACGCCGTCGCGCGCGAAGCGGGCGTCAGCAAAGGCGGCTTACTGCACCATTTCCCCAACAAGCAGGCGCTGATTTTCGCTCTCTTTGCCCGTCTGCTGGCGATTATGGAAGAAGCGATTTCAGAGCTTATGGCCGCGGATAACGTCTCTTATGGCCGATTTACCCGCGCCTATCTGCGCTATCTGTCGGCGCCGGAACTCACGGACACCCAGGAGAGCCGCCAGCTGATGGTGCTGTCGCTGGCCATGCCGGATGAACCGGTGCTGCGAAAATGCTGGCGCGACTGGATGCTGGACCATCTGGCGAAAGGGGATGAACTGGACAATAGCCATACCGGCACGCTGGTGCGCTATGCGGCGGACGGCATCTGGCTATCGGAATTAACCGAGGGGCGCACCATGAGCCCCGGGCACCGGCAGTCGCTGGTCAGCGATTTGACGAAGATGACGCTTCCTGCGTGAAGCATGTTGAGGCCACGATGCGCTATAACATCCATGGCCGTCTTATTTATGATGCAATGGACGGCACGCTAACGTTACCGGGAAGCGATGAGGCGGACAGCCAGCTGTCCATCACCGCCAACGCGCTGCTGTGGTTCTTCCTGCGCCACACCGAGGTGGTCAGCCGCGACGAAGTGCTTAAAAAAGTCTGGGATGACAATGGGTTAACCTCATCCAACAGCAATCTCAATCAATATCTGAGCATGCTGCGCAAAACCTTTCGCCACTACGATATCGACAACATTATCGTCACCGTATCGCGCGGACTGCTGCAGCTCAATCCGGACCTCGCTATCGAGATGCTCGACGCCAGCCCGGAGCCGGAACCGGCGCCTGCGGCAGAAGCTGAGCCAGATCTGGCCACCGCCCCGGCAGAACAGAAGACCGTTTCCAGTCGCCACGCGCGCGGCACCTGCTGGTATCTGGCCGGCGGCTGCCTGCTCACCATCGCCCTGCTGCTGGTGGTCTGCAGTTTTCTCGGCGGCAGCACAGCGCACCCCATTACCCTGACGCAAATACGCCACAGCCAGTGCGAACTGCTGGCCAGCGATGAGATGCTGCGATCCGTTGCCGAAAGCGCCTACGGCAAGAATTTTGATGTTGTACGCCAACGCCTGAAGCTGGAGTGTAAGCCCGGCGAACGCTTCGTCTTCTTCTATGGCGACCGGCTGGAAACCAACGGTCTGGGCCGGGTGTTCCTCGCCCACTGCGCGATGCATGAAGATAACCCGTTCAGCTACTGCGATAACTATTTTTATTATTCATGGAAGCCGCAATGAGAATCGCCCCGCGCCCCTTTTTCGCCCTCTCCAGCCTGGTGTTTATTGCCGCCGCCGGGTTCTGCGCCTGGAAGCTGCTGCCGGTCGAAAACGGCGGGGTAATGAGCTGTTCGACAAAAGCGATTATGCGCTTTGAGAACATGGAGAAGGAGAACGTTAACGGCAATATCCATTTCAACTTTGCCGCCAACGGCAAAGGGTCGATGGTCGTTGAAGGCTACACCGATTCCGCCGCCGGCTGGCTTTACCTCCAGCGCTACGTCAAATTCAGCTACACCAGCAAGCGCATCTCCACCACCGAGCGCCACTATCGCATCAGCAAGTGGGAATCCAGCGCCTCGTCCATCGATGAGTCGCCGGACGTGATCTTCGACTACTTTATGCGCGAGATGTCCGACAGCCACGATGGCCTGTTCCTCAACGCACAGAAGCTCAATGAGAAAGCCATTCTTCTCAGCTCTATCAACTCCCCGCTCTACGTCTGCACGCTGAAGTCCGGCAGCAAGCTTGACTAAGCTCACACCCGCTTTTCCTTCCTCGCTTTCCCGTTAGTAAAACCGCACGTTTTGCATTTAGCCTGCCGAAGAAAACACGATCCTCCCCACACTTAGCATGGGAATAAATTACCCCCGATCTGCAATAAATTAGCAACTTATTAACATCAATCCGCCTCAGGCTAAATGGTGAAAAAAGCGCCACAATCGTCACTCAATCCGCCCTGCCATCGCAGCACAAATGCATAAATAAGCGCCTTAACCAATCTAAATCACAGAGTAAAAGACTAAAAATACCACGTCAGCAGATTTAAATTTCACTTCATTCGCCATTCCCTATAGTGAACCCCGAACGCCGCATCCGCGTCCTGACGCCGTTACGCGGTCGGTTTTCCGAATCACAAAACCTGTTCTGGAGGAGAAACCATGGGTGATGCATTAGGGCTTATCGAAACCAAAGGTCTGGTGGCCTGCATTGAAGCCGCGGATGCGATGTGTAAAGCCGCCAACGTCGAGCTGATTAGCTATGAAAACATCGGCTCGGGGCTGGTGACCGTCATGGTGAAGGGCGACGTCGGCGCAGTGAAAGCGGCTGTGGATTCCGGCGTGGAATCCGCGCAGCGCATCGGTGAAGTGGTGACCTCGCTGGTTATCGCTCGTCCGCATAACGACATCAACAAAATCGTCATTAAACACAAGGCCTGATGGCCAGGAGAACGCAAATGGGTGATGCATTAGGTCTGATCGAAACCAAAGGTCTGGTGGCCTGTATCGAAGCGGCGGATGCCATGTGTAAAGCCGCCAACGTTGAACTGATTGGCTATGAAAACGTCGGCTCCGGCCTCGTCACCGCGATGGTGAAGGGCGACGTCGGCGCGGTGAAAGCGGCGGTGGATTCCGGCGTCGAATCCGCGCAGCGCATCGGCGAAGTGGTGACTTCTCTGGTTATCGCCCGCCCGCATAACGACATCAACAAAATCGTCTCGCATTACAAAATCATAGATTAACCGGAGAAAAACCTGATGAAAGAAGCGCTAGGGCTTATCGAAACCAAAGGTCTGGTGGCCTGTATTGAAGCGGCGGATGCGATGTGCAAAGCCGCTAACGTTGAGCTGATTGGCTATGAAAACGTCGGCTCCGGCCTGGTCACCGCGATGGTGAAGGGCGACGTCGGCGCGG
>NZ_KV793504.1:149270-172201 GCF_001808475.1 Klebsiella sp. HMSC09D12
CCGCGATGGTGAAGGGCGACGTCGGCGCGGTGAATGCCGCGGTAGATTCCGGCGTGGAAGCGGCAAAACGCATCGGCGAAGTCGTCACCTCTCGCGTCATCGCGCGTCCGCATAACGACATCGAAAAAATCGCGGCGCAGCACAAAGCATGACCTGACAGGGCGCGCCCCGTCTCCACTCTTTTAGTCTGATGAAGGATAGACTCATGATTGAACTGGATAACGATTTGCAGTCCCGGCAGAACGCCCGGGAACTGGTGCGCAATGCCAAAAAGGCGCAGGCGATTCTGGCCACCTTTTCGCAGCAGCAAATCGACGCCATCGTGAAAAACGTGGCCCAGGAAGCGGCGCATCATGCCGAAGCGCTGGCGAAAATGGCCGCGGAAGAAACCGGTTTTGGCAACTGGCAGGACAAAGTGCTGAAGAACCGCTTCGCCTCGCTGCGCGTCTACGACGCCATCAAAGATATGAAGACCGTCGGCATCATTCATGACGATCCGCTACAAAAAGTGATGGACGTGGGCGTGCCGCTGGGGGTGATTTGTGCGCTGGTACCGTCGACCAACCCGACCTCCACGGTCATCTACAAAACGCTGATTGCCCTGAAGGCCGGCAACGCGATTATCTTCTCCCCGCATCCCGGCGCCCGCCAGTGCAGCTGGAAAGCGATTGAAATCGTGAAGCGCGCGGCGGAAGCGGCAGGGGCGCCTGCCGGTAGCGTCGACGCCATTAGCCAACTGACCCTCGAAGCCACCTCAGAGCTGATGCACAGCAAAGACGTGTCGCTGATCCTGGCGACCGGCGGCGAAGGCATGGTGCGCGCCGCCTACGCGTCCGGCACGCCGACCATTAGCGGCGGTCCGGGTAACGGCCCGGCGTTTATCGAACGCAGCGCCGATATCCCCCACGCAGTGAAAGATATCATCACCAGTAAAACCTTCGATAACGGCGTGATCTGCGCCTCCGAGCAGTCGATTATCGTCGAACGCTGCATCTACGACGAAGTGCATCGCGAACTGGAAGCTCAGGGCGCGTACTTCATGAACGAAAACGAAGCGGCGAAAATGGCGGCCCTGCTGCTGCGTCCCAACGGCACCATCAACCCTAAAGTGGTGGGTAAAACCGCGCTCTATCTGAGCCAGATGGCCGGTTTCTGCGTCCCGGCCAGCACCCGAGTGCTGATTGCCGAGCAGACCACGGTATCGCATACCAACCCCTACTCGCGGGAAAAGCTGTGCCCGGTACTCGGCTTGTACGTCGAAGAGGACTGGAAAGCCGCCTGTCACCGCGTCGTGGAACTGTTGACCAACGAAGGCCTCGGCCACACGCTGGTGATCCACACCCGCAATCAGGACGTCATCCGCCAGTTCTGCCTGGAAAAACCGGTTAACCGCATTCTGATCAACACCCCGGCGGCGCTGGGTGGCATCGGCGCGACCACCAATATCACTCCGGCCCTGACCCTCGGCTGCGGCGCAGTCGGCGGCGGCTCCAGCTCAGATAACGTCGGACCGATGAACCTGCTCAACATCCGCAAAGTGGGCTACGGCGTTCGCTCCATCGATGAACTGCGCGCGCCGGGTAGCCGCCCGGAACCGCAGCCGACCATCGTCAGCCCGGCGTCCGGCCCGAACCGCAGCATCTTCGACGATGAACGTTTTAACGCCCCAGCGACCGCCGCCACCGCAGCCCATCCGGCCAGCGCCGACGATCGCTTTGCGGCTGCCGCCGCCGTCGGCGCGGAAAGCGAGATTAATGAGCAAAACGTGGAACGCGTCATCCGCCAGGTGCTGGAACGCCTCGGTAAGTAACACATTGATATAAGGCGATAAAAACAATGATTCTCGCAAAGGTAGTCGGACATGTCGTCGCCACGCAGAAGTGCGATGAGCTACGGGGCAGCAACCTGCTGCTGATCGTCAAATTGGATGATGACCAGCAGCCGATGAAAGACCAGACCTGGGTTGCCGTTGATAGCGTCGGCGCCGGTATGCACGACATCGTGCTGGCCGAAGAGTACCTGGCGCTCAACAAAGAGCACCACAAGGCCATGTCGGTGGTCGCCATTGTCGAGAACGTGTTTCGGGACGCTTAAGGAGTCAATAACCCAATGAGTGAATTTTTGCTGAAACCCCGGATTCGCTTTGGTCAGGATGCGCTTGCCATCCTGAACGAGCTGCCCGCCCGCAACGTGCTGCTGGTCACCGACCAGGCGATGGTTAAGTTTGGCCTCGCCGATCGCGTCACGCAGATCCTCCATGCGCGCGGCATCGCTTTCCAGGTCTGGGACGACGTGGTGGCCGACCCGGATATCGCCACCGTAGTGCGCGGTATGAAGCGGATGGATACCCGCTATCCGGATCTGGTTATCGCGCTGGGCGGCGGTTCGGTGATTGATGCAGCCAAAGCGGTTATTTTCGCCCTGGCGCAAACCCGTCCGGACGCTCACCGCGAGCCGCCCTGCTTTGTGGCGATCCCCACCACCAGCGGCACCGGCTCTGAAGTCACCGCCTTTTCAGTGGTAAAAGCACACGCCGAGAAGCTGGTACTGGTGGACCCGTCGCTGCTGCCGGATATCGCCATTCTTGACCCGGCGCTGGTGGCCTCGGTGCCGCCGGCGATCACCGCCGATACCGGTATGGACGTGCTGTGTCACGCGCTGGAAGCCTATGTCTCCCTCGCCGCCAGCGACTTTTCCGATGCGCTGGCGGAGAAAGTGGTGCAGCAGGTATTTCGCTTTCTGCCGACCTGCTGGCGCAACGGTGCCGACCTGCTGGCGCGGGAAAAGATGCACAACGCTTCCTGCATGGCGGGCATGGCCTTCACCAACGCCTCGTTGGGCATTACCCACAGCCTTGCCCACGCGCTCGGCGGCGTGTTTCGCGTCCCCCACGGTCGCGCCAACGCCCTGCTGATGGCGGACGTGGTGGCCTGGAACGCCGATTATCACGGGCTGTGCGATACCGATGCCGCCCGCAAATATGCCCGATTAGCCCATCTGCTGGATCTGCCTGCGGCCACTACCCGCCAGGGCGTCGCCAGTCTGCTGGTCGCCATTCAGGCGCTTAAAGACGAAATGAGCATGCCGGCCGGCATCCGCGATACCAGCGTCCTTGCAGACGAGTTTGAACAACGGCTGGCGGAGATGGTCGGCCAGGCGTTACGCGACAGCTGTACCCCGACGAACCCACGCGCGCCGGATGCTCACGCACTGACCGAACTCTATCGCCGGGCATGGACCGGCAACGCCGTTCAGGGCCACTGATAACAAGATTTGGAGAACCTTACCCATGGCACACTACAGCTTAACGCCGCGCGTCAAAGTGTTGGCAGAACGTTTACTCTCACAAAAAAGCACCCTGTGCACCGAACATGCCACCACGCTCAACGCCCTTGATGGCGATATCGCCGGGGTTCCCGCCGCCGTCAAACCGGCGCGCCGTTTCTATGAACTGATGCGCCAGCTGCCGCTGTGCATCAGCGCCGACGAGCTGATCGTCGGCAACCAGACCCGCAAACCGCACGGGGCGATTTTCCACGACGAGAGCGCCGCCCGTCGCCCGTCCGCGTTCCAGTTTCTCAATCTGAATAGCGATCTCGACTCCCCGGATTACAAGCTGGTGGTCGAAAAAGGCGTACTGGCGATAAAACATCAGCTGGAAGAGAAAACCCGCGCGCTGGGCAGCGCCGTCAGCCGCAGCGGCATGGACGAAGTCAACGGCTGCCGTGCGGCCATCTACGCCTGCGATGCCCTGCTGGCGCTGGCGCAAAACCTGGCCAACAGCGCGGAACAGCTGGCCGCCGCGGAAACCAACGCTTACCGCCGGGCGGAACTGCTGGACAGCGCCGCCATTCTGCACCATGTTCCGGCGCATCCGGCGCGCAGCTTCAAAGAGGCGTGCCAGGCCTTTTATCTGTTCCAGCTGGCGCTCCAGCTGGATAACGGCAGCTACGCCGTCAACCCGGAAGGCGCCGACAAAGCCCTGCTGCCTTACTACCAGCACGATATCAACAACGGCGCGCTCTCCCCGCAGCAGGCGTATGAAATCGTCGAATCGCTGTGGTTCAAGCTGGCGGGACTGTGCGAAGTGCGCGCCGCCTGCGCGATCGACGGTTATCCGATGTTTGACGCCATGCTGCACGGCGCAAGCCTTGAGAATGCGCGCATCAACGAACTCTCCGACATGTTCCTCAGCGCGCAGCAAAACCTGAGCGCCCTGAATCTGCCGGTGCGTCTGTTCAAGGGAGTACAACACGTTTCCGCCGCCCCGTTTGCCGCCGCCGGCGATACGCCGGCAGCAGAAGGGCTGACTCCGCGCATGCAGCGCCTGCGCAACCACTACCTGACCGTGCGCCCGAGCGTCTCTATCTATCGCGCGCTGGCCTTTACCGAAGTGGTCAAAGCCAACCCCGGCATGCCGACAATTCTGCTGCGCGCCAAAGCCTTCCGCCACGCCTGCGAAACCGCGCCGATTCTGATTCAGGATGATGAGCTGATCGTCGGTCATCCATGCGGCAAGCCGCGCGCGGGCGCCTTCTCGCCGGATATCGCCTGGCGCTGGGTGCGCGATGAACTCGATACCATGAGCACCCGTCCGCAGGATCCGTTTGAGATCAGCGAAGCAGATAAGAAAACCATCCGCGAAGAGATCGTACCGTTCTGGGAAGGCCGCTCGCTGGACGAAATCTGCGAAGCCCAGTACCGCGAAGCGGGCGTATGGGCATTCAGCGGCGAAACCTTCGTCAGCGACCTCTCCTACCACCAGATCAACGGCGGCGGCGACACCTGCCCGGGCTACGATGTGCTGCTGTTTACCAAAGGGATGAACGGCATTAAAGCCGACGCCGAGGCGCATCTTGCCAGCCTGAGCATGGAAAACCCGGAAGATATCGACCGTATTTACTACTACAAGGCGGCCATTGAAACCTGCGAAGGGGTGATTAACTACGCACACCGCATCGCCGCCCGCGCCCGCGAACTGGCCGCCGTTGAACAGAACGCCCAGCGCCGCGCCGAGCTGCTGACCATCGCTGAGGTGAACCAGAACGTGCCGGCGAACCCGCCGAAAACGCTGCAGGAGGCGCTGCAGAGCATCTGGACCGTGGAATCGCTGTTTGAAATTGAAGAGAACCAGACCGGGCTGTCCCTGGGTCGCGTAGACCAGTACTGCTACCCGATGTTTGAAGCCGATATCCGCGAAGGCCGCCTGACTCACGACACCGCTCTGGAGCTGCTGCAGGCGTTTATCATCAAATGCGCCGAGCTGATGTGGATGTCCAGCGAGCTTGGGGCGAAATATTTCGCCGGCTATCAGCCGTTTATCAACCTGACCGTCGGCGGTCAGAAGCGCTCCGGCGGCGATGCCTGTAACGACCTGACTTATTTGATCATGGACGCCGTGCGCTTCGTGAAGGTTTACCAGCCGTCGCTGGCCTGCCGTATTCACAACCAGTCGCCGCAGAAGTATATGGAAAAAATCGTCGACGTCGTCAAAGCGGGGATGGGCTTCCCGGCCTGCCACTTCGACGACTCCCATATCAAGATGATGCTGCGAAAAGGCTTCGATTTCGAAGACGCCCGCGATTACTGCCTGATGGGCTGCGTCGAACCGCAGAAATCCGGGCGCATCTACCAGTGGACCTCCACCGGCTACACCCAGTGGCCCATCGCCATTGAGTTCGTTTTAAACCGCGGTCGGATGGTGCTGTTTGACAGCTATCAGGGGCTGGATACCGGCGACCTGCGCGACCTGCACACCTTCGAAGCGTTCGACGCGGCGGTGAAAAAACAGATTGCCCATATCGTACGCCTGTCGGCGATCGGTACGGTCATCAGCCAGCGCGTGCACCGCGACGTGGCGCCGAAGCCGCTGATGTCGCTGCTGGTAGAAGGCTGCATGGAAAAAGGGAAAGACGTTGCCGCCGGCGGCGCGATGATCAACCACGGCCCGGGGCTGATCTTCTCCGGTCTGGCGACCTACGTCGATTCCATGGCGGCGATTCGTAAGCTGGTGTTTGAAGATAAGAAATACACCCTTGAGCAGATGCGCGACGCGCTGCTGGCGAACTTCGAAGGCTTTGAAGGCCTGCGTCGCGACTGCCTCAACGCGCCGAAATACGGCAACGATGATAACTACGTTGACCAGTATGCACTGGATATCACCGAGTGGACCGAGCGCGAGTGCCGTAAGTACAAGATGCTCTACTCCACCCTGAGCCACGGCACACTATCCATCTCCAACAACACGCCGATCGGTGAGCTGACCAACGCCACGCCGAACGGTCGCCTGGCGTGGATGCCGCTCTCCGACGGCATCAGCCCAACCCAGGGCGCGGATAAACAGGGTCCAACGGCGATCATCAAGTCGGTGAGCAAGATGAACGTCGAAACCATGAATATCGGCATGGTGCACAACTTCAAGTTCCTCAAAGGGCTGCTGGATACCCCGGAAGGTCGTCACGGCCTGATTACCCTGCTGCGCACCGCGTCGATTCTCGGCAATGGCCAGATGCAGTTCAGCTATGTCGATAACGAAGTGCTGAAAAAAGCCCAGCAGGAGCCGGAAAAATACCGCGATCTGATCGTCCGCGTCGCGGGCTACAGCGCCTACTTCGTTGAGCTGTGCAAAGAAGTTCAGGACGAGATTATCAGCCGTACGGTAATTGAGAAGTTCTGATAAAAACACGGACGTTTTTGGACACGGATGTCCCGATCGTATTTCTGGAGGTAAATGTGAGCGCAAAACAAGAATTAACCGGGCGAATATTCAATATTCAGAAATATTCGATCTATGACGGCGATGGGATCCGCACGCTGGTTTTTTTCAAAGGCTGCAATATTCGCTGCCCGTGGTGCGCTAACCCGGAAGGGCTGAATAGCCAGTTTCAGGTGATGTTCTCCCAGGATAAATGCATTAACTGCGGCGACTGCGTCAACGTCTGCCCGGCGGGAATTCATTATCGGGCGGAAGAAAACGGCGAAATGAAGCACTTCGTCAACCGCAATAAAGACTGCATCGGCTGCCGCAAGTGCGAAGAGATCTGCACGCAGAACGCGCTGGATATTATGGGTAAAGATGTCACCGTCAGCGAACTGATGGAGATCATCATGCAGGACTACGACTTTTATATCTCCTCCGGCGGCGGCGTCACCATTGGTGGCGGAGAAATGAGCCTGCAGACCGATTTTGCCGTCGCGCTATTTAGCGAATGCAAAAAGATGATGCTCAATACCGCCGTGGAAACGCAGGGCACTACGCCGCTGGCTAATTATCAAAAGCTGGCGCCGGTGACCGACACCTTCTTATTCGATATTAAGCAAATTAATAGCGAGCACCATAAAGCGTTATTTGGCATTGGTAACGAAGGCATTCGCCGCAACCTGGAGTGGCTGGTGGATTCCGGCGCTAACGTCATTATCCGCATGCCGCTGGTTCGCGGCTATAACGACTCGTTCGATGCCATTACCGGGGCCATTGATTATGTACAAAAGCTGGCGAAGCGCGGAAATATCCGCCGCATCGATATGCTGCCGTACCACCAGCTCGGGCGCAAAAAATATGAGCGCCTCGATATGCCCTACCCCATCGCCCGGGACCCGACATATTCCGCCGAAGAGTTAGACCGGCTGGAAACGTTCTTCACGCAGTTTGATTTTGATATTCGCTTAGTCCGCCATTAACAGGAGCCGACAATGAAAAGTTTAGGCGTAATTGAAACGCGAGGGTTAGTTGCCGCCGTTCAGGCCGTAGATGCCGCCTGTAAAAGCGCAGGAGTGACCTGCTTTGGCTACCGCAAAGTCGGATCGGGGCTGGTTAGCGTCTGCTTTGAGGGGGAGATCAGCGCGATTCACACCGCCATCGAACGCGGCGTGGCCGTCGCTGAGCTTATCGACCCGCAGGTGAAATCCCTGACGATCGCTCGTCCGGAACGCAGCGTCGTGGAAGCCCTCAGCACCCTCAAAGGCCATCCGCCGCGTGCGGAAGCTGCCGCTGCAGCCCCGCTTGAGGCTGAAATCGTCGCACCCGCCGCTGTGGAAACAAGGGAACCCACTGAGCCCGCCGCCGCGCCCGCGGCGACGGAAGATAAAAACGCGGCGATGAGGAAAGGGAAGAAGGCATGATCGACACCCTGCTCCATGAAAAAATCGCCGCCCGCCTGAGCCACGTTGCGCCGGCTATCCCGGTCGGCATCTCTAACCGTCACGTCCATCTGGCGCAGCAGGACGTCGAAGCGTTGTTTGGCAAGGGCTATGTCCTGACGCCGTTTAAGCCGCTGCGTCAGCCGGGACAGTTCGCCGCCCAGGAGTGCGTCACTGTGGTCGGTCCGAAGGGCTCGCTCACCCACGTGCGCGTCCTCGGCCCAACCCGCCCGGTATCGCAGCTGGAAATCTCCCGCGCCGACTGCTTTACCCTCGGCATCAAAGCACCGGTTCGCGAATCCGGCCAGCTGGAGAATGCGGGCAGCGCGCTGCTGATCGGCCCGGCAGGCCACGTTGAACTGCGGTCTCAGGTGATCTGCGCCTGGCGGCATATCCATATGTCGCCGCAGGACGCCCGCCAGCTGAACGTCACCAACGGTCAGAAGGTTAGCGTCCGCAGCAACGGTGAACGCCAGCTGACCTTCGATGAAGTAGTCGTGCGGGTACGCGAAGACTTCGCGCTGGAGTTTCATATTGATACCGAAGAGGCCAACGCCGCCGGCTTGAAAAACGGCGCGCAGGTCGCGCTCATCGGCTAACGGAGGCTCGCCATGACCAACCAACAGATGGAAGCGCTGGTTGAACGCATTATCCAGCGTCTGCGGCCGCCGGTACTGGTAATGGTGACCGCCGCGGCGGGCTACCGGCACGCTATTCGCCAGCGGCTGGCCGGCTGCGGCGAGAGCCTGCACCTGGCGCTGGATAGCGGCATTGACGACGGCGAGCAGTGGCAGAGTATCGGTAAAACGCTACCGGCGGCTGACTGGCAATATGGGCTGCCGTCCGCTGCGTATAAAGCGCTGCTGCTGCCATTTCTCGACTACCCGCTGGCGGCGGATCTGGTGAATGGTTCTCTGCACAGTCCCCTTGCCCGCCGCGTGCACGATGCTCTGCTGAGCGGTCTGCCGGTGCTGGCGCTGCGCTATCACTGCGATCCCGCCAGCGAGCTTAACCAGCTGCGGGGCGCGCAGCCTGATACCGCTTACGCCGGGCATATGCAGGCCACGCTTTCCCGCCTGGCCGAATGCGGCGTCACGCTGTGCACCATGAACGAATTGCTGGAGAAGCTGGCGTCGGGTCGCGAAGCAACGGTGGCGCCGGCGAGCGGTCCGCGCCGTTATCTCACTGTCACAGACGTGGTGAATAATCCGGCGCTGGCCGGTGCGCCTCAAGCGCAGTTAACCGATGCCGCTATCGATTTTTTAAAAAACAGAAAAAAAGAACCTTACCTTAAATAGTAAACCCGGAGTTTAACTTATGTCTTCAAAAACAAAGTGTTGGCTATGGATGCTGCTGGTTATCGTTTCCGAAACCTCAGCCACCTCCACCCTCAAAATGTTCGGCAGCAGTGAAGGGATAACCAAAATGCTGCTGCTCGGGCTGCTGGTGCTGCTGTACTGCACCTGCTACTACTCGCTGTCCCGCGCGGTGAAAGATATTCCCGTCGGTCTGGCTTACGCCACCTGGTCCGGTACCGGCATCCTCGTGGTATCGACGCTGGGAATGGCGTTTTACGGCCAGCACCCGGATACCGCCGCCATTATCGGCATGGCGGTTATCGCCAGCGGTATCGTGATCATGAATCTGTTTTCCAAAATGGGTAGCGAAGAGAGCGAGGAAGCGCCCGCAGAACCCTCGGCTGCTTCATCGCTGGACAAAAAAGTCGCCAACTAACTGAAAAGGAATCGCATATGTTTAACCTCGGATTTTTATGGCTGGCGCTGTCTATCGGCTCCGAAATCACCGGCACGTCGATGATCAAAAAGACCAACGGCTTCAGTAAACTGGCGCCGTCGGTGCTGGTGGTCTGCGCCTACGGCCTGTGCTACTTCGCCCTCACCCGCGCGATGAGCACTATTCCGGTCGGCGTCGCCTACTCGTTATGGTGCGGCTTTGGTATCGTCGGCGTCACGATTTGCTCGATGATCCTCTATAAGCAGAAACCGGATATTCCGGCCATCCTCGCCATGGTGCTGATCATCTCCGGCGGCATCATTATGAACGTCTTTTCCAGCATGTAAGTCACTCCTGCGCCTTCATTTATTGCGGTGAAGGCGCTAAATACCCCTACTAAATAAGCCGTCATTGGCACAATTAAAAAAACAAAAAACCATCGCCTGCTAACCAAATAATCAATAACGCTAAAAATACGACGAGCGTCAAATTTTTATACTCCACTTATCAATAACTAATTTTTTGTGATTTTAATCGTGGTTATTTTCTCATATTACCTTATTTTTATGGCATCCCTTCAACCACAGAGGACGATGTCATGACGCAAAAATCGATTTATCGCCTCATCGCCCAGGGCGGCCTGGACGACTGGTATAATTTAGATCACCGCATCTCCAACGACTTCCCTCGTTAATTCTCCGCTGCTGTTTACTCCCTAAAAAAATTAATTCAGCACTGCGTTTAGTCGCTATTTGTTGCGCCCATTACTTGTCGCCAAATAGCCAGACGCGGCACAGCATTCCCATGGAGAAAATAAATGAAACGTATCCCTGAGCCGTTCCGCATTAAAATGGTCGAAAATATTCGTATGACCACCTTTGACGATCGCGTCAAAGCGCTGGAAGAGGCGGGCTATAACCCGTTTTTGCTCAATAGCCAGGACGTGTATATCGACCTGCTGACCGACTCCGGCACCGGCGCGATGAGCGACCATCAATGGGCCGGGCTGATGATGGGCGACGAAGCCTACGCCGGGTCGCGTAACTATCAGCATCTGTGTGAAAAGGTCAAAGAGATTATCGGCTATCCGTATACCATTCCCACCCACCAGGGGCGCGGCGCGGAGCAGATTCTGTTCCCAAGCCTGATTGCTCGCCGCAAGTCGGCGCATCCGGTGTTTATTTCCAACTTCCACTTCGATACTACCGCCGCGCACGTGGAGCTTAACGGCGCAAAAGCCATTAACGTGGTGACGCCGAAAGCCTTCGACACGACCTCGTGGTACGACTGGAAAGGCAACTTTGATATTGATTTACTGAAAGCGACCATCGCCGAGCACGGCGCGGAAAACGTGGCGGCGATTATTACTACCGTCACCTGTAACAGTTCCGGCGGCCAGCCGGTATCGCTGGCGAATATGCGCGAGGTGTATCAAATTGCGCGCCAGAACAATATTCCGGTGGTAATCGACTCCGCCCGCTTCTGCGAAAACGCCTGGTTTATTAAACAGCGCGAAGAGGGCTATGCCGATAAATCGGTGAAAGAGATTATTCTCGAGATGTACCAGTACGGCGATATGCTGACCATGTCCGCCAAGAAAGACCCGATGGTGAATATTGGCGGACTGTGCTGCTTCCGCGATGACGAAGAGCTCTTCAACGAAGTGCGCATTCGCTGCGTGCCGATGGAAGGCTTTGTCACCTACGGCGGCCTGGCGGGGCGCGATATGGAGGCGCTGGCTATCGGTCTGGAAGAAGGGACCAACGAGGATTACCTCGCTTATCGCATCAATCAGGTGGAGTACCTCGGTGAACGCCTGCGCGAAGGCGGCATTCCGATTCAGTATCCGACCGGCGGCCATGCGGTGTTCGTCGATGCTAAGCTGCTGCTGCCGCATATTCCGCCGGAGCAGTTCCCGGCGCACGCGCTAAACAACGAGCTGTATCTGGAAGCGGGCATTCGCAGCGTGGAAATCGGCTCCCTGCTGCTGGGACGCGACCCGGAAACCGGTAAGCAGAAGGCGTCGCCGATGGAGCTGCTGCGCCTGACCATTCCGCGTCGGGTTTATACCAACGATCATATGGACTATATCGCTGATGCGCTGATCGCCGTTAAGGCGCGCGCCGCCACGATTAAGGGCCTGACCTTTACCTATGAACCGCCGGTACTGCGCCACTTCGTCGCCAGACTGAAACCGGTGAAATAAACCCTATCAGGGCGCTCTCGCAATAAGAGCGCCATTAATTTAACTCCATCTTTTTAAGCTCAATTATTCGGGTTGCGCCGGGTAGCCGTTTGCCCGCAGCCCGTTATTTACTATATAGCCACGTGAGGAATGCACCTTATGGCTACATTATCAGTCTCAAAAGCGGTCTCAACTAATACACCATCGCTGATTGGCGGAGCGATGATTATCGGCGGCACGATTATTGGCGCAGGCATGTTTTCTTTACCGGTGGTGATGTCCGGTGCCTGGTTTTTCTGGTCGCTGCTGGCGCTTATCTTTACCTGGTTTTGCATGCTGCATTCCGGGCTAATGATCCTCGAAGCCAATCTCAATTATCATATTGGCGCCAGCTTCGACACGATTACGAAAGATTTACTGGGAAACGGCTGGAATATTATCAACGGTCTGACCGTCGCCTTTGTATTATATATCCTGACCTACGCCTATATTTCCGCCAGCGGTTCAGTTATTCAGCATACTTTTGCGCAGATGAACCTCGCGGTTCCCGCACGCCTGGGCGGGCTGGCGTTCGCGCTGATCGTCGCCTTTATCGTCTGGCTGAGTACGAAAGCGGTAAGCCGGATGACGACTATCGTGCTGGGCGCCAAAATTCTCACCTTCTTTATGACCTTTGGCGGTCTGATGTGGCACGTGGAGCCCGCGATTCTGTTTAACCGCGCGGAGGTCAATGCGTCCTATCTGCCCTACGTTCTGATGACGCTGCCGTTCTGCCTGGCCTCCTTTGGCTATCACGGCAACGTCCCCAGCCTGATGAAGTACTACGGTAAAGACCCGCTTATCATTCGCCGCTGCCTGCTGCTCGGCACGCTGATGGCGCTGGTGCTGTATATCATCTGGCTGGTCGGCACAATGGGCAATATTCCGCGCCCGGCGTTTATCGCTATCGCCGAAAAAGGCGGCAACATCGACGTGCTGGTGCAGACCTTAAGCGGCCTGCTGAACAGTTCGACTCTCGATTTATTGCTGACCGTCTTTTCCAACTTCGCCGTCGCCAGCTCATTCCTGGGCGTAACACTCGGCCTGTTCGATTACCTGGCGGATCTGTTTAAGTTTGACGATAGCCGGCTGGGGCGGTTTAAAACCGCGCTGGTGACCTTTCTGCCGCCGATCGCCGGCGGTCTGCTGTGGCCTGACGGTTTTATCTACGCCATTGGCTTCGCCGGTCTCGCCGCTACCGTCTGGGCCGCTATCGTCCCCGCCCTGCTGGCGCGCGCCTCGCGCAGGCGTTTCGGCAGCCCGAACTATCGGGTCTGGGGCGGCAATGCCATGATTATCCTGATTTTATGCTTCGGCGGCGCCAACGCGATAATTCATGTTTTATCCAGTTTTAACCTGCTACCGGTTTATCGCTAAATGAAAAAAGGGCTTTCACTCGCGCCACTTTTCGTGGCAGGATAAAAAGATGAACAGAAACGTTGTCATCTCTCACCTCCGCCGTTGGTGGCTGCCTGCATAACAGGCGGCAAGATTTCACGTTTCCTCTATTCAAAGCCGCCGGAAGGCGGCTTTGTTGTTTCTGAGTGTCGCCCTTCGGCCTGATAGCATCCTAAGGAGTCACTCATGAACACCAGCCAAACGATCCTGACCGGCGACCGTCCTACCGGCCAGCTGCACCTCGGCCACTACGTTGGTTCCCTGCGCCAGCGCGTGCTGCTCCAGCACGACCATCAGCAGTTTATCCTCGTCGCGGACCTGCAGGGACTGACCGACAACGGCAGTAACCCACAAAAAATCAGCAGCAATATCCTTGAGGTGATGGCCGATTATCTCGCCGTCGGTATCGATCCGCAGAAGACCACCATTTGCCTGCAATCCGCTCTGCCGGCGCTGGCCGAACTCAGCGCGCTGTATATGAATATCGTCACCGTCGCCCGGGTTGAACGCAATCCGACGGTGAAAAATGAAATCGCCCAGAAGGGATTTTCCCGCTCGCTGCCGGTGGGATTTTTAGCCTATCCCATAAGCCAGGCCGCCGATATCACCGCCTTTAAGGCCGAACTGGTGCCGGTTGGCGACGATCAGCTACCGATGATTGAACAGACCAACGAGATCGTGCACAAAATGAATAGCCTGACGACGACGCCGATCTTACAGCACTGCAAAGCGCTGCTCAGCGACGTCAGCCGCCTGCCGGGCATCGATGGCAACGCCAAAATGTCGAAATCGCTGGGCAACACGCTCACCCTTTCGGCCAGCGAAGAGGAGATCCATCGTGCGGTCAGCGCTATGTATACCGATCCGAATCACCTGCGGGTCGCCGACCCGGGTCAGACAGAAGGCAATGTGGTCTTTACTTATCTCGACGCCTTTCATGCTGATAAGGCCTTCGTTGCCGAGATGAAAGCCCACTATCGGCGCGGAGGGCTGGGAGACAGGCAGTGCAAAAACGCGCTGGAGACCTGCTTACAGGAGCTGCTGGCGCCGATACGCGAGCGTCGGGCGACTTATATTCAGGATAAAGGCATGCTGCTGGCGCTGCTGCGCCGGGGAAGCGAACGGGCGCACGAACTGACACAACGGACGCTGCATGAAGTAAAACGCGGGCTGGGGCTGCCGGTGCTGTTTTGAGGCGTGGAAATATCTCCGCGTTGAAAGCCGTTGCCATGTCTCTCCCGGGGGCGGCGCCTGACGCGCCTTGCCCGGGCTATAGGTTCACAGCCGCCTGCGGTCAGGTAGCCCGGACAGGCGCAGCGCGCCGCCTCCGGGAAGGGCTCGGCAGATTGGCAGATTAATTCCCGTCGCCTTCATGCATCTTCACGCAGTTGCGCCCATTGCGCTTGGCGACGTACAGCGCGCTGTCGGCATCGCGCAGCAGCAGATTGTAATCCGGATGACCGGAGTGGACGGCGTAGCCGATGCTGGCGGTAATCGAAATCTCATTGTCAGCGCCAACGCTAAACGCCAGCTGGCTGATTTTTTTACGCAGCCGTTCGAGGATAGTAAAGGCTTCCGCAGCGCCGGTCTCCACCAGCACCAGCAGAAACTCTTCGCCGCCGTAGCGGAAGATATAATCGCTGGAGCGAATATTATCGCTGAGCAGCTCCGCAACGTGCTTAATCGCCCGGTCGCCGACCATATGACCCCAGCTATCATTGATCTCTTTAAAGTGGTCGATATCGATAATCGCCACCGTCATCGGCAGTTCATATTCCATCGCCAGCGTCACTTCATGCTTAAGCACCACCGGCAGATAGCGGCGGTTCAGCAGGCTGGTCAACGTATCTTTACCGCTTTGCATCTGCGACAGGCTGCTAAACAGCACGCCCAGCTGGCTGCCGATCTGCTGGCAATGGATATGGATCCCCTGCAGCAGAGCCTGCGTATTTTTATACTCAGAACCGTCAGATGAGGATTTCCAGGCGGATAACAGCGCATCCACCTTGCTAATTAAATCGGCGATTTCCTGCATTTGCGGATTTTTGTTAAAATAACGCACGCATTTATGGCGGAACCACAGGCCAAATTCCGAATCAGATAATAACGCCCCGTTAATATCCGTTTTATTATCGCTGACAATATTAAAAATAGCGGTATTTTCCCATCCGGAGAGCGAAGCCTGCTGTTTGCCATATTCCAGCGGCACGTTATCCATCAGGCTATACAGGCGGTAGGCCTCTTCATTTTTCGTCGCCCGATAGTGCGACAGGGTATAGGCATGGCACATCATTTCTACCGCCATATTAATGGCCATGATGGCGTAGTAGATGGCGGCGACGCTGGTCTCGCGATCGAAGTGACTATCGCGGATATTTTCAATCAGCCCGGCTTTCAGCTGGCGCGCGCCGCGAAGTACCGCCTCTGCCGGGATTCCGATGCGTGAATGAATGCTGCCGATCAGATACTGCCGCTCCGCCAGCGCCTGCAAATTTTCCTTATCGCACATCAGGATATCTTTCACCCATCCGGCCAGCGAGCTGCTGAGCCGTTCCTGAACTAAGTCATAGCTAAGGTGCCGCGCGATGTCAGGATCCTGGAAAATAAAATCATAAAAACGGGTCGCTAACGCCTCCGCCTGCTGCCCGGCAATATTTTTAAGTACCGCCCTCACTTCCGGCGTCAGGCTGTCGTACAGCGGCAACCACTCCTTAAAAATAATTGAGATATATTTTTGGCTTTCATCTTTCATTGAATAAAGCGCTCGCCCGGCGTGAGTGTATTTTCAGGGCCGCCGATCATACAACAGTTCTCCAGGAGCAACCAGATTAAAAATGCACCAGTCGCCCGGGAATAATATCCTCTGGTTATTAGCACTGAAAAATAGCTTATATGTACGATGATTTAATGAAGCGCGGAAAGATTATCTGCGCCGGTATCCGGAGCATAAAACCCAATAAGCATAATGGATAATATTGACCCACTGCGCTGCGGACCGTTTTTATGTTAACTCAACGACAAGACCCTGCTTTGTATATGGACATACTCATCGCGGGTGTTAGTATGACATTGACGGTAGCAATAAATATGCGTGTTTCATTTAAGGCGAGGATTGCTGATGATGACCACATTGATCGCACCTCCTTCT
The DNA here is from genome assembly GCF_001808475.1 of Klebsiella sp. HMSC09D12. NCBI lineage: Bacteria > Pseudomonadati > Pseudomonadota > Gammaproteobacteria > Enterobacterales > Enterobacteriaceae > Klebsiella > Klebsiella sp. HMSC09D12. The sequence continues at coordinate 165,914 of NZ_KV793504.1, forward strand.
GACCGGTTAGCAGCGCTGCTGGAACCCTGCGCCGGTTGGCCTTATCCCCGATTTCTCCCTTTCCTGAAGAGACGAAACTTCGCCATGCGGAGGAGAAGCGCGCACCACTCAGCCAATGGAAAAAAGCGAGTCGCGTATGGACAAAATCAAACGACGTTGGGTTGGATACGTTATTGGTTTAGCAGTGGTGATTGCCGCTGCGGTATGGTGGATGCTGCGCCCGCCGGGGGTTCCGGCAGGATTTGCCAGCAGTAACGGTAGAATCGAAGCCACAGAAGTCGATATTGCCACCAAAACCGCCGGACGTATCGATACCATCCTGGTCAAAGAGGGGCAGTTTGTTCGTCAGGGCGATGTGCTGGCGCGTATGGACACCCGAGTGCTCAACGAACAGCGGCTGGAGGCCGCCGCGCAAATCAAGGAAGCAGAGAGCGCGATTGCCGCCGCGAAAGCCCTGCTCGACCAGCGTCAAAGCGAAATGCGCGCCACGGAAGCGGTGGTGAAGCAGCGGCAGGCGGAGCTGAACTCCTCGGCTAAACGCCACGTCCGCTCCAGCACGCTCTCGCAGCGCGGTGCAGTCTCCGCCCAGCAACTGGATGACGACCAGGCGGCGGCAGAAAGCGCCAGGGCGGCGGCAGAAAGCGCCAGGGCGGCGCTGGAATCCGCGAAAGCTCAGGTCTCTGCCGCCAGGGCCGCGATTGAGGCGGCGCGAACCAGCATCATTCAGGCGCAAACCCGGGTCGAGGCCGCCCAGGCGACCGAACGGCGGATTATCGCCGACATCGACGATAGCGAGCTGAAAGCGCCGCGCAATGGCCGTATTCAGTACCGCGTTGCCGAACCAGGAGAGGTACTGGCGGCGGGAGGCCGGGTGCTGAATATGGTCGACTTGTCCGACGTTTATATGACCTTCTTCCTGCCGACCGAGCAGGCGGGTCTGCTGGCGCTGGGCAGCGAAGCGCGAATTATCCTTGATGCCGCGCCGAACCTGGTGATTCCCGCCAATATCAGTTTTGTCGCCAGCGTGGCGCAGTTTACGCCCAAAACGGTGGAAACCAGCGATGAACGGCTGAAGCTGATGTTCCGCGTGAAAGCCCGCATTCCGCCAGAGCTGCTGGCAGAGCATCTGGAGTATGTGAAGACCGGCCTGCCCGGTATGGCATGGGTCCGTCTGGATAACCAGCAGGCGTGGCCTGAAGCGCTGAAGGTGAGGTTGCCGCAATGAAAACCGTCGCCCGCCTGGAAAACGTCAGCCAGCACTTTGGCGCAACCGTCGCGCTGAAGGACATTACGCTGAGCATTCCCGCCCGCTGTATGGTGGGCCTGATCGGGCCTGACGGCGTGGGCAAGTCCAGCCTGCTATCGTTGATCTCCGGCGCGCGAGTGATTGAGCACGGTAACGTCATGGTGCTCGGCGGCGATATGAGCGATGTGCGCCATCGCCGGGACGTCTGCCCGAAAATCGCCTGGATGCCGCAGGGGCTAGGAAAGAACCTCTACCATACCCTGTCGGTCTATGAAAATGTCGATTTCTTTGCTCGTCTGTTCGGCCATGATAAAGCCGAACGCGACATCCGCATCAATGAGTTGCTGCAGAGTACCGGCCTGGCGCCGTTTCGCGACCGTCCGGCGGGAAAACTCTCCGGCGGGATGAAGCAAAAGCTCGGCCTGTGCTGCGCGCTTATTCACGACCCGCAGCTGCTGATTCTTGATGAACCTACCACCGGCGTCGATCCCCTCTCGCGAGCCCAGTTTTGGGATCTGATCGACAGCATTCGCCAGCGTCAGCCGGACATGAGCGTGCTGGTCGCCACCGCTTACATGGAGGAGGCGGAACGTTTTGACTGGCTGGTAGCCATGAACGCGGGGGAAGTTCTGGCAACCGGCAGCGCCGATGAGCTTAAAGCGCATACGGCAAGTCAGACGCTGGAACAGGCGTTTATCGCTCTGCTTCCCGAAGCCCAGCGCCTGGCGCATAAAGAAGTGATCATCCCACCGCGCAATGCCGATGAAAGCGAAATTGCGATTGAAGCGCGCGGGCTGACGATCCGCTTCGGTCAATTTGTCGCCGTTGATCACGTCAACTTTCGCATCGCCCGCGGCGAGATTTTCGGCTTCCTCGGATCTAACGGCTGCGGCAAATCAACAACCATGAAAATGCTGACCGGACTGCTACCGGCCAGCGAAGGCGAGGCGTGGCTGTTTGGACAACCGGTCGATCCCAGAGATATCGAAACCCGCCGCCGCGTCGGCTATATGTCGCAGGCCTTCTCTCTCTATAGCGAACTGACCGTACGGCAAAACCTTGAGCTGCATGCCCGCCTGTTCCACATTCCGGATGCGGAGATCCCCGGGCGGATCGCCGAAATAAGCCAGCGCTTTATGCTGGAAGAGGTAGAGGATACCCTGCCCGCTTCGCTACCGTTAGGTATTCGTCAGCGGCTCTCGCTGGCGGTCGCGGTGATTCATCGCCCGGAAATGTTAATTCTTGACGAACCTACCTCCGGCGTCGATCCGGTGGCCAGGGATATGTTCTGGCAGCTAATGGTCGATCTGGCCCGTCAGGATAGGGTGACCATTTTTATCTCCACCCACTTTATGAATGAAGCGGAACGCTGCGATCGCATTTCGCTGATGCATGCCGGAAAAGTCCTGGCCAGCGATACGCCGCAGGCACTGGTCGAACAGCGCGGTTCGGCCACGCTTGAAGAGGCATTTATCGCCTGGCTACAGGAGGCGGCAGAGGCGACGCAGCCGCCAGATGCGCAGGCTACAGCGGTTCCCGCGATAGAACACAAAACCGAAAGCAGTGTGCCGCGACAGGCGTTCAGCCTGCAGCGCCTGTTTAGCTACAGTCGCCGCGAGGCGCTTGAGCTGCGCCGCGATCCGGTTCGATCGACCCTGGCGCTGCTCGGCACGGTGATCCTGATGTTTATCATGGGTTACGGGATCAGTATGGACGTCGAAGATCTGCGATTTGCGGTGCTCGACCGCGACCAGACCGTCAGCAGCCAGGGATGGTCGCAAAATATCGCCGGCTCGCGCTACTTCATCGAACAGCCACCGCTACAAAGCTATAGTGAACTGGACAGAAGAATGCGCAACGGCGAGCTGGCGGTGGCTATCGAGATCCCGCCCAACTTTGGCCGCGATATCGCCCGAGGGACGCCGGTGCAAATTGGCGTCTGGGTGGACGGCGCGATGCCGAACCGCGCGGAAACCGTGCGCGGCTACGTGCAGGCCATGCATCTGGCCTGGCTGCAGGAGATGGCCAGCCGCCAGGCTAGCCCCAATCGCGATACTTCACTGATTTCCATTGAGACCCGCTACCGCTATAACCCGGATGTGAAGAGCCTGCCGGCGATTGTTCCGGCGGTGATCCCGCTACTGTTGATGATGATCCCGGCGATGCTCAGCGCGCTCAGCGTGGTCCGCGAGAAAGAGCTTGGTTCAATCATCAATTTATACGTGACGCCAACCACCCGCAGCGAATTTCTGCTGGGTAAACAGGTGCCGTATATCGTACTGGGGATGTTTAACTTCTTTCTGCTCTGCGCACTGTCGGTCTTTGTCTTTGGCGTACCGCACAAAGGGAGTTTTCTGACGCTCACCCTGGCCGCGCTGCTCTACGTCACTATCGCCACCGGACTTGGCCTGCTGATTTCAACCTTTATGAAAAGTCAGATTGCGGCGATTTTCGGCACCGCGATCATTACGCTTATCCCGGCGACGCAGTTTTCCGGGATGATCGACCCCGTCGCCTCGCTGGAAGGGCCTGGGCGCTGGATTGGCCAGATTTATCCAACCAGCCACTTTCTGACGATTGCGCGAGGAACGTTTTCCAAAGCGCTGAATCTGACCGACCTGTGGGGATCCTTTATTCCGCTACTTATCGCGGTTCCGCTGGTGCTGGGCCTGAGCGTGTGGCTGTTGAAAAAACAGGAGGGATAATGCGCGGACTACGCAATATTTATAATTTGGGAATGAAAGAGCTCCGTAGCCTGCTGGGCGATAAAGCGATGCTGACGTTAATTGTCTTCGCTTTTACCGTCTCGGTTTACTCCTCCGCAACCGTCATGCCGGGTTCGCTGCATCTGGCGCCCATCGCTATTGCCGACATGGATAAGTCGCAGCTTTCATCGCGTATCATCAATGGTTTTTACCGGCCCTGGTTTTTGCCTCCGGAGCTGATTACAGCTGATGAGATGGACGCCGGACTGGATGCGGGGCGGTATACTTTCGCCATCAATATTCCGCCGGATTTTCAGCGCGACGTTCTGGCCGGACGCCAGCCCGAGCTGCAGGTTAACGTGGACGCGACGCGAATGAGCCTGGCGTTTACCGGCAATAGCTATATCCAGAATATTGTCACCGGCGAGGTGAACAGCTTTGTCGCCCGCTACCGGGACAACGGCACGCTGCCGGTTGAGCTGGCCGTCAGAATGCGTTTTAACCCGAATCTGGAGCAGGAGCGTTTCGGCGCCGTCATGGCAATCATTAACAATATCACCATGCTGGCGATCGTACTGACCGGGTCGGCGCTGATACGCGAGCGGGAACATGGTACCGTGGAGCACCTGCTGGTTATGCCGGTCACGCCGTTCGAAATCATGATGGCAAAGATATGGTCAATGGGGCTGGTGGTGCTGGTGGTTTCCGGACTCTCGCTGATGCTGATGGTTCAGGGGGTTCTGCAGGTACCGATAGAGGGCTCAATACCGCTATTTATGCTGGGGGTAGCCCTGAGCCTGTTTGCTACCACCTCAATCGGCATTTTTATGGGGACGGTGGCGCGTTCAATGCCGCAGCTGGGGCTGCTGATGATTCTGGTGCTTTTGCCACTACAGATGCTATCCGGCGGCTCCACGCCTCGCGAAAGTATGCCGCAGGCAGTACAGGACATTATGCTCACCATGCCGACAACCCACTTTGTTAGTCTGGCGCAGGCTATTCTTTATCGAGGCGCTGATTTCTCTATCGTCTGGCCGCAGTTTCTGACGCTGCTGGCTATCGGTGGCGTGTTTTTTACTATCGCGCTACTGCGTTTTCGTAAGACGATCGGGGAAATGGCCTGAGGTCATGCCGGTATCGTCGCTTGTCGCCGTACCGGCTCTATTTCTTACGGTTCATAAAGCGCCGCAGGAGCCAGGTGAATCCCATCGCCATGCTGAACAGGATAAATAGCAGCAGCACCCAGCTAACGGAGATTCGCAGCAGCGTACTTAGCGTCATAAAAGGCTGTAAATTCACGGTAAATGAGTGGTCTACCGACTTGCCCAGCATCGTCATTACACTCTCCGTTAGCCATACGAGCAGCCAACAAACCAGCCAGATAATCGCTGGCCAGCAGAGCAAAACCAGAAAGGTAAAACGCTCCTGGATATAATTTATCAGTTGGCGCAAAGGAGGCCAGTTAATCAGAATTTTCATTACTATTCTCATATTGCCAGCCGGTAACATGCATTATTCGTCAAAAGACGTTACCGGATTAGCTTCCATACAGGCAATGCACCCTATGTTTTTAGCAAATTTGAATTAACTTAAACCAGATCGAGTTAACAAAGTGTTAAGGACACTAAGACATTTCACTGAAAAAGTCCAGCGGTTATGCCCATAGCCCGCCGCGTCGCGAAGCTTTCTCACCTGTTTGTTAATATATTTACATTAGAGTAACTTAAGAATTAGTACAGAAATACTCTTAAAATAATTCACATTAAATATTAAGAAGCAGGTTTATATATATGGTTATTTCTTTGTCAATTGCCAATCAATAGAAAACAACGCCTCAGGATATTATTTCATTCAGAAAGCGAAATTATCGTCGATTATTTTCCAATAAATAATAACGCTGCCATAAATGTATTTTCATTCTTCGTAGCGGCTAGTTGGTATCTTTCGGGGCGGCCTCCACAGAAACAGAGGCGCTCACAAGGATGATGCAGGCAATAAAAGATAAAAAGTTATCTGTATCAACAGGATGGGGAGATTCTGCGCATAAGAGCCAGCGATACCCTCGGATACCAGGCGTCCCGCACAAAAGCGAGAAATGTTGTCCGTGGCAGGAAAAAAGCAAATTTACTTCAAAGCGCAAAAAGCCCATCCGTCAGGATGGGCTCTTCACTTGTTTGATGCCTGGCAGTTTATGGCGGGCGTCCTGCACGCCACCCTCCGGGCCGTTGCTCCGCAACGTTCAAATCCGCTCCCGGCGGATTTGTCCTGCCCCGGAGAGCGCTCACCGACAAACAACAGATAAAACAAAAAGCCCAGTCTTTCGACTGAGCTTTCTGT
>NZ_KV793505.1:0-1184 GCF_001808475.1 Klebsiella sp. HMSC09D12
GCAATACCGCCACCCGCTAAATTGCCGGTATCGGATCACTAAGGAGTAAGCATGACCACTGTTACCACCCCTTCCCAGCTGAAAAAAGAAGTCGAATCTCAGAAAGAATTATTGCTGCGCGCCTGCCTCGAAGCGTTCAACCAGCTGCCTAATCAGCGCCTGCAAGGCGCTTTCCCATCGACGTATGCACTGGCGGCAAAATTAGACCAGCTGCTGCAACAAACTAAATAGCACTGACGACCCGGCCAAGCCGGGTCTTTAACAGAAAGATCGAGGACAAACGACATGACCACACAAACCCTTGAGCAGACTCTTGAAGATTTTCGTCGCCAGTGTGAGAGTTTTGCGCGCGAACAGCAGCCCCGCTGCGGCCTGATTTATGAACTGTATCAGCGCCGCCTGAGCGCGGATATTGACGGCTATCTTGCTGGCGTTCCGGCCGAGTATCGGGAAGAACTGATCGCAGTAGCGCGGCGTGAATTTGACTATCTGACCCAAGACGAGATCGCGGAAGAAATCCGGCAGGATCGGGAAAACGGTTATTGCAGCCACGGTATTGAGCGTAATTGTTGCCCGCTGGGCTGCGGAGATCTAGACGATTACTGAGCCGCCGAAAGAAACAAGCCCGGATTGACCGGGCTTTTTTCTTTCCGCTGCGCGGCCGTTCCAGAGATAGCCGGTTGTTCTTTGTCTCTGTGTAAATATGTATTGCACAATACACTACAAATTTAGTTCGTTGGCTTCGACGGCAAGCCAGCAGTTAAAGGTTTCGCCTTTCCGTTCACCCCCGCAACCTCCCTCCGCTTTCAGCTTTCCGCAAGCCTGGCATTTTCCCAGCTGTGCCTTTTGCTCCTGCCACTGCTGCCAGTTGCGGATCAGCAGCAGCTGGAAAAATTCGTTCGTTGAATAAGGCGTTCGTCCTGGACGGCGAACCCGGCACAGCTCCTGCAACATTGCTTCTTCCTGTTTTGTTAGCGTGACTGTCACGCTTGCGCCTTCTTCCTTGAGCCGCGCGCGGCGGCGGGCCTGGCGTATACGGGCCAGTTCTCGCTGTCGGTCATTCATTATTTTTCTCCCCGTGATGGTCACGCGTGACTGTCACGCTGAATTAAAACGGGCATTGCCCCTGCGGGGCCGTTCTGCCGTGCTGCGCATCGAGCCGGTTCCCGTCTCGCCCCGCTTAC
>NZ_KV793506.1:0-87 GCF_001808475.1 Klebsiella sp. HMSC09D12
ATGCGCTGGTTCCGCCGATGGGTGAAGCCAGCGTTAAATTACCCGCCGATGCAGGTCGCGAGATTACATACCGGACGATTAACGACT
>NZ_KV793506.1:1087-2010 GCF_001808475.1 Klebsiella sp. HMSC09D12
CTAAAGCCCAGTTCGAACGCTCCCTGAATCGGCTACAACTTGATTACGTGGACCTGTATCTGATTCACCAGCCTTATGGCGATGTCCATGGGGCATGGCGTGCTATGGAAGAATTGCAGCAGGCAGGCAAAATTCGCGCCATTGGCGTCAGCAACTTCCATCCTGACCGACTGGCCGATCTTATCGCCTTCAACAACGTTTCCCCGGCGGTAAACCAGGTTGAGGTTAACCCCTTCAACCAGCAGCTGCATACCGTGCCATGGATGCAAAGCCGTGGCATTCAGCCGGAAGCCTGGGCTCCGTTTGCAGAAGGAAAAAATGGTCTGTTTGAGCATCCCATGTTAACGGCGATTGGCCAGAAATACGGTAAAAGCGTGGGCCAGGTTGTGCTGCGTTGGATTTTCCAGCGAGGCATCGTTTCGCTGGCGAAGTCGGTGCGAAAAGAACGTATGGCAGAGAACATCAGCATTCTCGATTTTGAACTCAGCGCTGAAGATATGCTGCTGATTACCGCTATCGATACCGCCACCAGCGCTTTCTTCTCCCACCGCGATCCTGCCAGAGTTGAATGGTTGGCCAGCCGCAAACTGGACGTTTAAGTCGCGATAAAAGAGGTATTCATTCAATGCAAAAACGTTATTTGGGTCAATCCCGACTCGAAGTCTCCGCACTTGGGCTCGGTTGCATGGGATTAAGCCACGGCTACGGCCCGGCGACCGATACTCATCAGGCTATCGAGCTCATTCGCGCAGCGGTTGAACGTGGCGTCACCTTCTTCGATACCGCTGAAGTGTATGGACCCTTCCTCAATGAAGAGGTGGTCGGTGAAGCCTTAAAACCATTTCGTGACCGCGTGGTCATCGCCACTAAGTTTGGTTTTACTTTTGGCGACGACAACAAGCAGCAGATTTTAAACAGCCGTC
>NZ_KV793506.1:2030-215689 GCF_001808475.1 Klebsiella sp. HMSC09D12
CCTTCGCCAGCGCCCCCCGCGCCGCCGACGTGACTATTACCGTTAACGGCAAAGTGGTGGCTAAACCCTGCACGGTCTCCACCGCTAACGCCACCGTCGATCTCGGCGATCTTTATACCTTTAGCCTGGTCTCCGCCGGCTCTTCCTCACCCTGGCACAGCGTGGCGCTTAACCTCAGCAACTGTCCGGTCGGCACCTCGCGGGTCACCGCCAGCTTTAGCGGCACGGCGGACGCCACCGGCTACTACAAAAACCAGGGTACCGCCGGCAACATCCAGCTTGAGCTGCAGGACAATGGCGGCACCACGCTGAACACCGGCGCGAGAAAAGAGGTCCAGGTGGATGACGCCACCCAGTCCGCCAGCTTCCCGCTACAGGTCAGAGCGCTAACGGTCAACGGCGGCGCTACCCAGGGAACGATTCAGGCGGTGATTAACGTCACCTATACCTACGCCTGAGCCAGGAGAACAGAGTAATGAAAAAGATAATCCCCCTTCTGATGACGCTGCTGCTGGCGAGCTGGTCGTTTAACGCCTGGTCTTTCGCCTGTAAAACCGCGGCGGGCGTGACCATTCCCATCGGCGGCGGCTCGGCGAACGTGTACGTAAACCTTGCGCCGGCGGTCAGCGTCGGGCAGAACCTGGTCGTGGATCTTTCGACACAGATTTTTTGTCATAACGATTTTCCGGAAACCATGACCGATTACGTGACCCTCCAGCGCGGATCGGCCTATGGCGGCGTGCTGTCGAGCTTTTCCGGTACCGTCAGGTATAACGGCACCAGCTACCCGTTCCCCACCACCAGCGAAACGGCGCGGATGACCTACAACTCGATAGTCGATAGACCCTGGCCTACCGTTCTCTATCTGACGCCCGTCAGCAGCGCAGGTGGGGTCGCCATTTCCGCCGGTTCGCTAATCGCTGTCCTGATCCTGCGCCAGACCAATAACAAGGATAACGACGACTTCCAGTTCGTGTGGAACATATACGCCAACAACGATGTCGTGGTGCCAACCGGCGGCTGCGACGTTTCTGCTCGCGATGTGACGGTGACGCTGCCGGAATATCCCGCTTCGGCCGCCATTCCGCTAACGGTTTACTGCGCGCAAAACCAGAACCTGGGCTACTACCTCTCCGGTACTACGGAGAACGCGGCCAATTCGATATTTACCAATACCGCATCGGCCTCTCCGGCCCTGGGGGTTGGCGTTCAGCTGACTCGCAACGGCAGCGTCGTTCCCGCGAATACCACGGTGTCGTTAGGCAACGTGGGAACCTCGGCGGTCAGCCTTGGCTTAACCGCCAACTATGCGCGCACCAGCGGACAGGTGACCGCGGGTAACGTGCAGTCAATTATCGGGGTGACTTTTGTTTACGAATAACCTCCCGGAGAATGACGGCATCCTGTCGCCCTGTTCGCTGGTCACAGAGGGCCTGGTGCGGTTGATGGAAGACGGGGGCGCCCGGCCCGTGGTGTTAACTTCAGCGTCACCGACGCTGCCCCCTGACGTACGCCGTCTGGTGGTGTTTCTCCCTGAATCTCCTGTTCGGCTACTCTCAACCCTGAAGCGGGCCGCTATGCTGCTGGAACAGTCCGCAACGCCGCTACCGATGCTGTTTCTCAGCCGCAGCCCGGCCAGTTGGCTATGGTCCACCCTGCTACACCAGGTCGCAGAGCGGCGTCAGCTTTCCGCGGTGCGGGCGGCCGCCTCCGACCTCCCGGTCCCCTGTCTGGCGGCGCTACTGCGCGACGTCATACCCGAGGGATATCCTTCCCTTGAACAGCTGGCAGATGAAGAAGCGCGGGCATTGGGTAAGCGCCCTGCCGGGCTAACCCGACCGGAGCTGAACGCCATCCTCGGTTTGCTCTGCGGATACCGCGCCAGCGATCAGGCCAAACGCCGCGGCATCAGCCACAAGACGCTCTACAATCAAAGAACCGCAGGATTGAAAAAAATGGTGGAACACCACCCGCAGATGGCCGCCCGCTTTCCCGGCAGCCAGATAAGAGAACAGAAAAGTGAGCCCATCGCCGCCCTTTGCGCTTTCGAGCGTGAATTTGTCCATGCAATCCATAGCCGACAAATTTTCCCGGTTTTCCAGCCCATAACCGATGAACATCGTCAGCTAAGGGGGATGGAGATCCTTGTCCGCTGGCGCCGGAACGGCAGCGTTTTGTTTCCCGCTGATTTTTTACCGCAGCTACGCTCGGAATATGCGTGGCTGGTGCTCACCGCGTTTGTGCTGCAGGAAGCCGTGCAGAATATCAATCTGTACAGTGGTGAATTTTATTTCGCGGTGAATATTCCCGCGGCTGTCGCCAGCAATGAAAACCTGATCCGCATGATGGAAACCGCGCGCCAGCAGCTGCGTCAGCCGCAAATATCGCCGCGGCTGGTGCTGGAGCTTGCCGAAAATGCCGACCTCAGCCGCCACGGGAAAATAGCCGGAAATATGGCCCGGCTACAGCAGCGCGGCTTCCGAGTTATGCTTGATGACTGCTTCTCGCAAAGCAGCGTGCTGTTCCCGGTGCGGGTGTTGACGTTCAGCGCCTACAAGCTGGATATGGGCATCATCAATGATATGCAGCGCGATGCGCACGCCCTGGCGCTGATTAAAAGCCTCATCTACTACTGCCGGCTGATCGGCAGCCGCTGTATTGCCGAAGGCGTAGATAGCCTGGAGAAATTCAACAAACTGAAAGCGCTGGGAGTCGACCATTTTCAGGGAAACGCCATCTCGGCGCCGGTTGGCAGAGAAAACGTGGCGGAGATCATACAGCAACTCTCCGGCGAAGCGGAGTATCCATCCGGCATCGCAGTGTAGGTAACGCCCGATGAAATACATCGGGCGTTAGCGGCACTTTAGCTCAGCTCCGGCCAGTAACCACGATTGGCCTCGATCAGTTCATCGAGAATAGCTTTCGCAACCGACGCGCTCGGAACCGTTTTGGACAAGGTCAACGCCTGCCAGAGCTTTTGGTAGCTTCCTTCAACCCAGGCGTCGACAACCAGTTTTTCCACCGCGACCTGCTGCTCCATCAGCCCCTTTTGAAACAGCGGTATTTTCCCCATCGCCAGCGGTTCGGGACCGTTAACGCCGACCAGGCAAGGCACTTCAACCATCGCGGTCTCGTCAAAATTCGCGATAGCGCCGTTGTTCTCTACAATCAACAGCATTCTTTCCTGGGTATTAAAGGCGATGGCGCAGGCGAGATCGACAATAAAGGTGGCATGCGCCCCGGCATGGAAATGCGCCGCTTTGGCGCTCCGCCGGGCGACAATGTCTTTCGCCATATCGAATACCTCTTTCTCTCTCCCGGCCATCACCTCATTCGCGCGCGTAAAGTTCGGGTCCGAGTGGGCTACCTCGTAGTCGGCATAAAAATAGTATTTTAGGTAGGTATTGGGCAACGTGTCGGTATCCAGCGCAAAGACGTCCTTCACCTTTTTGAAGGTCTCAATCCAGCTTGGCGCTTTGTGCTGAAAATCCTCTTTCGGACTGCAATACCCCAGCTCAGACACATACTTTTTTAACGTCGGCATTAAATCATTACCGGCCTTATCGGTAATGCTGGTCCACCAGCCGAAATGGTTGAGGCCGAAATAACGCACGTTCATCTCTTTACGTGATTTCAGACCAAGAATATCGGCGAATAATCCTTCAATTGCCACCGGCATATCGCAGATATTAATAATTTTAGCCGCTGGCCGTAATCGACGAGTGGCCTCGGCAACGATCGCCGCCGGATTGGAATAGTTGAGCATCCACGCGCCGGGGGAGTACGTTTCCATATAGTCAACCAGTTCAAGTACCCCGGCAATGGAACGCATACCATAAGCGATACCGCCAGGGCCACAGGTTTCCTGGCCAATCACGCCATGCTTAAGCGGTATTTTCTCGTCCTTTTCGCGCATCTCATAGAGGCCGACGCGAATATGGGCCATCACAAAATCAACGCCGGTAAAAGCTTCCTGCGGATCGGTGGTGTAGCTAAAAGCCACTTGCGGATAACGTTCAGCCACCAGAATCGCGCAGGCTTCACCGATCACGCGCTGGCGATCGTGATGATTATCATAGAGACGAATTTCGCTCAGCGGAAATCTGTCCATATTTTCCAGCAGCATCATAATAATCCCTGGAGTATAAGTACTGCCGCCGCCAGCTATCGTAACAACAAATTTATTTTGCATCTTCCACCTCATTATTCATGTACATCTAAATAGCGATCCACAGCATTACGGATTTTATTCACCCCTAAACCATAAATAACCTGAACGTGATTACCTTTGATAATGACGCTGGTACCGCCGCTGGTTTTCAGAATATGTTCCTGAATTAATGCCGGGTCCCGCACGTCAACCCGAAGTCGGGTAAAACAATTGCCGACAGAACACACATTGTCTTTCCCGCCAAGCCCCAGAATGACCTGTTCACCGGAAGCCTTAGCTGGGACGCTTGCGCTCGCCGCTCGGCTTAGCGCCTCATCCTGTTGTTCCTGGCCTGGCGTGCGCATCCTGAAACGCAGAATCAGGAATTTACCGATAAAATACATCGCCGCTGTTTCCGCTAACCCCAGCGCGACAAAAACAGGCCAGCGCGTCAGATGGGCTCCCGCCGGTATGTTATAAACAATAAAATCGATAATGCCGTTGGTTGCGCAGACCCGAACATCGAGCAGCCACGCCAGCATCTGGAAAAAGCCATCCACTAACGAATAAACCAGCCATAACACCGGTGCGGTGAAGATAAATAAAAACTCAAAAGGTTCGGTTATCCCGACGAGGAAGGAGGTCACAATCAGCGGGATAAGCGTGACTTTCAACTTTTGTTTATTTTCAGGTTTCGCCGTCTTATAAAAGGCCAGGGCCATTCCGGCCGTGCCAAACATTTTGACCATTCCATAAGTCAGGAATCGCGCCGAGTCGCTTAACGCTCCCCCGGTGTTATCGGCAATTTCAGCGAGGAAAATGGGCTTTGCCCCGACTATCGTCTGCCCATCAATTAACAGCTGTCCGCCAATAGAGGTAAAAACGAAGGGTGACCAAATGAGATGATGTAAACCGGTCGGGATAAGAAAACGATTGAGAAAACCATACAGAAAAACGCCGGCGGCGCCGAAAGTTTTCATGACGCCGGTCAGCGCCGATATACCGTGTTCAACAATTGGCCAGAAAAAGACCGTGGCGATGGCAAACACGCCGACCAGCGGGATCATTACGATCAGAACCAGCTTACTGTTGCCATAAATTGAGAATGCGCCGCGAAACTCGATATCGACAAAGCGGTTATGAATGAAAGCCACCGCGCAGCCCAGAATGATGCCAAGAAACACGCCCATATCGATGACCTGGAAACCGAAAATAAAGGTTTGCCCGCTGCCGTAAAGCTGCGCGTTGCTGCTCCCCTCAACAAGCCGCCTGGTCAGAGTAAGCCAGCTATTGTTGGCCGCCAGGTACATAAACCAGGTCATTGCGGCGACAAACGCGGCTTCCGCTTTGCGAGTTTTTGCCAGCCCGCTCGCCAGACCGAGGCAAAAGAAGAAGCCAAGATTGTTCATGATTGCCCAGAGCATACTGGAAGCATATTTCCCCAGCAGGAAAAGCGAGCTGTCTTCTGCCACCCATAATTTATTGGTGGTCATACTGAGCAACGCAATCAACAGACCCACAACCGGCAGATATAAAACCGGCCCAATCATCGCCCTGGAAAAATCTTGTAATTTTTTTACCCCGATCATCCTCTTCCCCTCTCCTGCTTATCGACTGCCAGCGCTCAGAACTTGCGAATCAGCCTATGCGCCAGAGGGGATTAATCAGAGGAGATAAAGTGTCATTTGTGATGAAAGTCATATATCTTCGGAAGTAATAGATATATAAATAAAAACAAATAACTAGATGACCAGTTTATGAACACCTTGCGAATGAAAATATTTAATCTAAAAATCATATAGTTACATTTATTCGCCAACAATTCACTTCGCCATGAGACATCTATAAGTGATATACAAATCCATTGCCGAACGGCTGAAAAATCGCATCAACAGCGATGAGTTTGAAGTCGGAGATGCGTTACCGAGCGAGAAAGCGTTAGCCAGCGAGCTACAGGTATCAGTGATGACCATCCGCAAAGCGCTAACGCTGCTGGAAAGGGAAAAATTGATCGTCAAACGCCACGGCAGCGGTTCATACGTTGCGCGAAAGAGCAATTATCACGGCGGGGGGCTTGATGGGTTCAACTATCAGATGCATATCGTTGGCGAGACTAACTATCGCAACAAGGTCATCGAGTTCACTATGCTCGATGCGCCTCTGGCCATCGCACAACAGTTAAAAATTGAGCCCGGAGAAAAAGTCTATTATGTCAGGCGCATTCGGATGATTGATGACGTGCCCATTCTGATAGAAAACAGCTATATACCTGTAGCGATTTTCCCATGGCTTAGCATCGGAAATCTGGAAAGGTCAAAATTTAACTACTTTAAGAAGGAGTGCAACATCACCATTCTGGAAAGCCACCGTAGCTATTCCCCGGTTCTGGCCACCCGCGAACAAGCGGAACTCCTGCAGGTTGCGCAAAACAGCCTACTGCTACGCGTGCAATCGATCAGCTATGCGCAGAATAATCTCATCGTCGATTTATCCGATATTTACCAAAATACCAATAAATACAATGTAAAACATATCACTCGCCGTTGAAGGATAGTTAAGCCCGGAGTTTCGGCTTCTCCAGCGGCGCGTCTCTCAGCCGTGATGCCCGCCAGCAGGTCTGCGGCAAGGTTGCGAAGCGGCAGCTGGCGGTTCGGCTCCGTTACGCTTACCAGCCGCAGACGTTAGTCTCTTCGTCGGACTCGTAGCCGCGCACGATATTAATCAGATCTTTTACCGCATCGGCAGCCGTCTGCGGATCCTGCAATTCAGCCAAAGTTGCAAATTCACTGTCGACCGACACGCCATTATTATTGTTGGTTACCGTTACGATAAATCCCTTATCCCCGGCGTTATCGACTGAGAGATCGGAAATAAGCTCAGCGATGGCCTGCGCTGCGATATCAGGCACGTACAGAGCCATGGGCTTAAGATACACTTTTTCTTTTTTATCTTTATTATTGCCGTTGATTACCGCTAACGCATAACCTTTATTTTCACTGTTCATATTATCCCTCGATAAGAATTTTAGGATCAACGTAAAAGTCGACGTTAAATACGGTGTCTTCCGTTAACGCCTCAATGCAGTGCCATTTTTCGGGTGGGAAAACGCCAAACTCCCCTTCAGCAATGGTCAGGGTTTCGACCGGATCCGGGCTGGTCTCATCAGCGTAGCCCAGATAGCGTATCGCGCCGCGCATCACCGACAGTCGTGGGTAGACGCCCTGCCGGGTGCCCGCGTCCAGATGCCGCTTCCAGATCGACGCTGGCGCCGTCTCTTTTGTCCACAGCGGGGTGCTACGGGTATGCACATAGTGGGTCGGGATGATGATTCGCTGCATGATTCTGCCTCTCTTTACGCCCGCGGCACGGGGCCGAAAACAGGAAAATATGTTGCATATCATATACCCCTTTTAATCACTGAGGGTATTATTTTTTATCAAAATCGTTTCCCCCCTCTATTTCTACCCATTAGGGATTAGACCACTTACTAAAATAAATACGGGCGAATTCAGCTACGCTAAAGTCGCCCGCAAATAAACACAAATGACTTATTTCCCTGCTGAAGTAAGCGGCCCCGGTTTACCGATCAAATAGCCCTGAACCAGATCACAACCTAATTTTCGTAACGACTTCAGCTGTTCTTCCGTTTCGACGCCTTCTGCCACAATTCGCATATGCAGGCTTTTACCCATGCTGATGATCAGGCGCACGATATCCAGATCGTCTTGCTGATGGGGTATATTAATAACAAATGATCGATCGATTTTTATCTTATCAAACGGGAAATAGCTTAAACGCGAGAGCGACGAATAGCCGGTACCAAAGTCGTCAATAGAGATCTGCACGCCAAGCTCACGCAGCTGACTCAGGATCTCTAACGAGCGGGTATTTTCATTAAATACGTCAGACTCGGTAATTTCCAAATCCAGCCGATACGGATCCAGCCCGGTTGTTCTTAAGATAGTTACCACGGTATCGGTCAGTGAACTGTTCATTAACTGAACCGGCGACACGTTAACCGACACCTTGAGCGGCGACGACCAGCTGGCGGCCGCTTCACAGGCGGTTTTCAATACCCACTCGCCTAACGCATTAATCAGGCCGATTTTCTCCGCCACCGGGATAAATTCCGTCGGCGGAACGCTGCCGCGTAGCGGATGAAACCATCGAACCAGCGCTTCATAGCCGTAGATTTCACCATTCATGGCATCGGCAATCGGCTGATAGTAAACCCTGAACTCCCCTCTCTCGAGCGCCTGCATCAGGTCATCTTCGAAAGATTTATTCTCCTGCTGGCGCTGAAGCATACCGGGGCGGAATATCTGGACGTAACCGGAGCCCTCTTTTTTCGCTTCATACAGCGCCAGGTCGGCGCATTTGTATAAATAGTCGGTGCGACTTTCTCCGTCAGAGATGACAATCCCGATACAGGCGCCGATCTGAATCTGCGAGTCGTAAATCTGATACGGCTGGCTAATCTTTTCCCGGATCACCGTTGCCCGCTCCAGCGCCATCTCTTCGCTAAGATCGTGGGTCACCAGAGCAAATTCGTCTCCCCCCAGTCGGTACAGCGTTTCTGACGTTTTACGAAAAAATGAGAGACGGCTGGCCAAATCCTGCAATAGCTTATCTCCGGCGTCATGACCCTGCGTGTCGTTGACGTCCTTGAAATTATCCAGATCGAACAACATAACCACCGCCGAGCCGTGATAGGGCCGCACCTGGTTAACCACCTCCTGCAGGCGTTGCCAGAAAGAGAGCCGGTTGGGCATCCCGGTCAGCGAATCATGATAGGCATCGTACTGCAGCCGACGGTTTTGCACCTGTAGCTTTTCTTTGGAAGCCTGCAGATCGGTAGCCAGTAATTTCATCCGCACGTGAGCGCGACGCAGGGTGTTATTCTGCTTCAGCATCAACATCCCGAGCGTGATACAGAGAATAATCAGCAGAATAGAAATGGCCGAATAGATGTAATAGAGGTTCTGTATTTTATCGTGGGTGAGATTAACCAGATTAAAATCCTGGGCGAGAGAGGTGGACGCGAGCGAGGTCAACGGCCCGTCCAGGGTGCTCATCTCTTGTAACATCAGCTTCAGCTGTGCTGTCGTCATGGTATCCAGCTGCTTATCCAGCCGGTCCAGAAGAGTAATCAGGCTGTCAACTATCGCCTTACGATGAGGATCTTTGCCGATAAACTTTCCCAAATCACCCTGCTGCAGCAGCGCAATCTGGCTCATCATGATTTCCAGACGCAGGCGCACCTCATCGTGGTCGCTTCCCTTTACCTCCAGTCCCATCGCACTCAGTCGCGCCTCAAGACGCATGTACTCGGAGACTATCTGGGAAACGGACCACGAATCAGTATAACGGGTTAATTTTTGCAGCTCACTTTGCCGCTCATGGACCAGATAAGTAATGTAACCGGTCACAATGAAGAGCGACAAAATAATGGCAGTGAGTATTCGATTCAAGATCAAACCCTTACTCAATTATAATCTTCGAAACCTGCCATGCCGAACGGGAATAATAAATCTGATTCTGCAATTCCGGGCTACTGTCGTAGGGATAAACAATAAATAAAGGCCCTTTATCACGAATGCGCATATATTCGCCGTTCATTTTTAAAGCCAAAATTACGGGAAATTTATGAAAGTCATCGATGGGAACAATGGTGGTGTAATCGTTCAGCGCCAGCACCCGCGCCGACTTGCCTTTGGCACCGACTAAATCCATGAGTTTACTGAGGGAAACGCCGTCAAAGCGAACCTTTCCCGAATACCACGGGGTGGTTGTTACGATCGTTTCCATGCCCAGTTTTTCCAGTGCCGCCACATCAAAAACGGCGGTATCACCCTCATTCGTATTAGTAATCAGGCCGGAAATAGTTAAAACGGGTTTACCCACGGGCGCCGGCAGTTTTTCTGCAAAAGCGGAAGGCAAAACCATGACACAAAATAAAGCTGCAAAAATTAAACGCATTTAACTCACCCTTCCGAAATTGGAGACTTGTTAATTGTAAACCATTTAAGTCATTTCTTAAAAGGTGTCCTCAACGGGTACAAAAATTTAAATTAAACACAATAAGCCAAGTCCTAAGCTCGCATTCCTGTCGGCCCAGCCGGGCTGCACCCGGCCGGTCAGGCAAACGCTTAATGCCTTTAAACACGCAGAGCAGGTAAAAATCTTTTCACTTGCCCTTCTGCGCGGTAGTCTCAGGACAGGCGCGAATTCGGAAAGCGTCTCATTCCAATAATTAGAAACTCAGCAACAGACAGGACAGGTATGGAATCAACGTTAATTTCTCAGGGCCCCGGCAAGGAGGCATGTTCTCTCAACCGCGCCCGCAGAGCGGCCTGGGGCAGCTTCGCCGGGGCCGTGGTCGACTGGTACGACTTTCTTCTCTATGGCATCACCGCCGCGCTGGTATTTAACCGGGAGTTTTTCCCGCAAATCAGCCCGGCAATGGGTACCCTCGCCGCGTTTGCCACCTTCGGCGTCGGTTTCCTCTTTCGCCCGCTGGGCGGCATTATCTTCGGTCATTTCGGCGATCGCCTCGGGCGCAAACGCATGCTGATGATGACGGTGTGGATGATGGGGATCGCTACCGCCTGCATCGGTCTCCTGCCCTCGTTCAACCAGATAGGCTGGTGGGCGCCAGTTCTGCTGGTTCTGCTGCGCGCCGTACAGGGTTTTGCGGTGGGCGGAGAGTGGGGCGGCGCGGCGCTGCTGGCGGTTGAGAGCGCGCCGAAAAATAAGAAAGCGTTCTACAGCAGTGGCGTGCAGGTGGGTTATGGCGTCGGATTGCTGCTCTCAACGGGGCTGGTGTCGCTGATAAGCGCCTGTACCACCGATGCGCAGTTCCTTAGCTGGGGCTGGCGTCTGCCGTTCTTGTTTAGCGTCGTGCTGGTGCTGGCGGCGCTCTGGATCCGCAACGGCATGGCGGAATCTGCCGAATTTGAACAGCAGCAGCGCGAACAGCAGCAACAGCCGCAGAAAAAGCGTCTGCCGGTGGTAGAAGCGCTGTTCCGCCATCCGAGCGCGTTCTTAATGATTATCGGTCTGCGCCTGTGCGAACTGCTGACAATGTATATCGTCACCGCCTTCGCGCTTAACTACTCCACGCAGAATCTCGGCCTGCCGCGCGAGCTGTTTCTTAACATTGGCCTGCTTGTCGGGGCTATCAGCTGTCTGACGATCCCCTGCTTCGCCTGGCTGGCGGACCGCTTTGGCCGACGCCGCGTCTATATCACCGGAGCGCTGATCGGCACCCTCAGCGGTTTCCCGTTCTTTATGGCGCTAGAAAGCCAGTCATACTTCTGGATCCTGTTTTTCGCGCTCATGCTGGCGAATATTGCGCACGACATGGTGGTTTGCGTCCAGCAGCCGATGTTTACCGAAATGTTCGGCGCCAGCTATCGCTACAGCGGGGCCGGAGTGGGATATCAGGTCGCCAGCGTCGTCGGCGGCGGTTTTACGCCGTTTATTGCCGCCGCTCTGGTCACCCTATCCGGAGGCTCCTGGCATAGCGTTGCGATCTATTTGACCGTAGGTTGCCTGCTATCTGCCCTTACGGCGATGCTGATCAAACCTTGTCGCCACGGCGATGAACCGCTTTAAGGAGTTACCATGATTCAGGAGCCCTGCTGGCCGCAGCGCTTTCATCACCAGCAGCTGCCGCTTCACTACTGCGCCGATCCGACGCTTGCCGAGCAGCCGCTGTTTGACCGGGCACGCGACGGGGAAGCGGTGGCCCAGCTCTGGCAGGCCCCGCAGGGATTTGTGGTGCCGGGAAGCTATCGCAAATTTGCCGAACTCCCGGCGGTAAGCGATCAGTTTGCCAGCCGGGGATGGCCGGTCTGGCAGCGCCGCTCCGGCGGCGGCCTGGTCCCGCAGGGGCCGGGAATTGTCAATCTCAGCCTGGCCTGGCCGGTTTATCACTCGCTGGGCGAAGCCGCAGAGCCGATTTATCTTTTCCTCTGCGGCCTGTTGCAGCGTACGCTTTCAACCTTTGGCGTAGCCAGCCACTTTCAGGCAGTCAGCGGTTCATTTTGCGATGGTCGCTATAATCTGGCCTGCGGCGAAGGCGGGCAGGTGCGAAAAATAGCCGGCACGGCCCAGTACTGGCGCCCCATGCCGGCAGGACGGGGCCATGTGGTCCTCGCGCACGCGGTGATCCTGCTGGACGTCGAGCTGCAGGCTGCCCATCGGGCGGCCAATGATTTCGAAGCCCGGCTCGGCAGCGGACGGGTATACCGCGCCGAGAAAACCGTGACGCTTGCCGAACTTGTGACACAACCAGCCGATTTGCTCCCCCGCTTTCGCGAGGCGCTGGTGCAGGAGTTACAGAATATTAGCTGAAGGTCGTCTTCAGATAGCGGCTAAAGGTCTCTACTGCCCGCGATACGCGCGGCGCATAGGGGCGAATAACGTAGAGACTTTCCGCAAACACATCCACCGGCCGCCATTCCGGCAAGAGCTCCTGTACCAGCCCGCGGCCAATCGCCTCCCTGGCGCTAAAATCCGGCAGTAAGGCAATTCCCAGCCCCGCCAGCACCGCATCGCGCAGGGATTCGCTGTTATTGGTGGCGAAGGGTCCCTGCACCTTAACGCTCACCCGCTCATCGTTGCGCTCGAAGGTCCAGTGCGGGCTTTGCGGCCCGCGCGGGTAGGTCAGGCATTGATGCTGACGCAACGCGTCAGGCGAATCGGGGCGACCAAAGCGGCGAATATAGTCCGCCGAGGCGACCACCAGGGTTGCCGTACGGCACAGCGGCCAGGCTACGTGGGTCTCCGGCAGCAGCTCGCGACGACAGTGGCGAATGGCAATATCAAACCCTTCGCTGGCGAGCGACACCAGCCGATCGGTCACCTCCAGCTGCAGATGAAGCTGCGGGTGCTGATGCAGAAAAGGCGTGATGGCCGGAACCAGCTGCTGTCGAGAGAACGCCACCGGCGCGGTAAGGCGCAGCGTTCCGCGCAGCGGGCCGCCCTCATCGTCGCAGGTGCCGGTAAAAATCTCGCGGATCTGCCCAAACGGTTCGTTTAGTTCCGCCACCAGCCGCTGGCCATCTTCGCTTAGGGTCACGCTGCGGGTGGTGCGGTGCACCAGCGTCTTGCCGGTGACTCGCTCCAGTTCGCTTATTTTCTGGCTAATGGCGGACTTGCTGACCGCCAGCTTTTCCGCGGCGCGAGTATAGCTTTTTTGCTCCTCCAGTACCGTCAGCCAGTACAGGTGGGTCCAGTAAATGTCCGGGCGGATTTCGCTCATCATGATTGTTCACAGAGAAAAACAATGAGTTCAAATATAGCGGTTTTTACCGACTTCAGCACGAGGTAGCATCTCTTTCACCGAGGTAAATCCGACAATAAGGACCATCTGCTATGCCATTACTGACGTTTGATATCATTGAAGGACGCAGCGAAAACGAGATCAAAACCCTGCTGGATGCGGCACATCGCGCCGTTGTGCAGGCGTTCAAGGTGCCAGAGCGTGACCGCTACCAGATTGTTCACGAAAACAAAGCTCACCATATGATTATTGAGGATACCGGGCTGGGGCTGACGCGAAGCCGGGACGTAGTGGTGGTGCGGGTTTATACCAGCCCGCGCAGCGAAGCGCAGAAGCAGCTTTTTTATGCCACTCTGCAGGCTGAGCTTGAGGAGCACTGCGGTCTGAGCGGCGAGGATCTCATGATCTCGGTAATCAGCAACCACAAAGGGGACTGGAGTTTTGCTCACGGCGTAGCGCAGTATATTACCGGCGACCTTTAGCCCTGCCGACGATGCGACTGGCGCACGATGGGTTCCCCGGTGCGCCACGTCGCCGTCGGCCCTTCAGCAGCATCAATGAGCCGATTCAACGCCTCTTCCACCAGCCGCTCCCGTCGCTGATCGTAGGTCGTTAGCTGCCATTCCGGCGCCGCCGCCTCATCGATATTATCGAAACCGACAATACCCATCGTTAAATCGCGCTCGCGCAGCGCCTGAAGCGCGCCTATCGCCAGAATATCGTTTTCACAAAACAGGGCATCTACTCTTTCGCCTGCGGGCGTCGCGTCCAGATAGTCACTCATCGCCGCATATCCCCGGGTACGTAAATACTGGCCGGCAACCAGCAGAGTATCAAGCCGGCAGCCTGCCTGCTCCAGCGCCGCTTCGTATCCTTCCATCCTCATTAAATGGTGGGAAGCGGTATCCGGACCCTTCATATAGCCAAAAGTGCGATGCCCCTGCGCCAGTAGCAGTTCAGCAAGCTGCTTTCCGGCAAGCCGACCATCGATATTGACCACCTGGATTTCCGGATGATCGGTATTACGGCCAATCTGCACCAGCGGAACGCGATGAATTTCAGTGGCAATCGCGATAAGTTCCGGTGTCAGCACCGTGGCCATAAACAAGATACCGTCAACCTGGAGCTGGTAAGCCAGCGCCATCGCTGTGCGGGTATTTTCTTCATCGGTGACGTTAATCACCAGCGCCATGTAGCCACGATTCTGCAGCTGGCGAGTCACTTCGTTAAGCAGCAGCACCATGTTGGGATTGCGTAACTCGTCGACCGCCACGCCAATAATATGCGTTTGCTTTTGCGTCAGGCTACGCGCCAGTAAATTTGGTCGATATCCCAGAATATTAGCGGCTTTCATCACCTCTTCCCGGGTTTTGGGCTGGATGGAGGCCCCGGGGGTAAATGCCCGGGAAACCGTCCATTTGGAGACGCCAGCCAGTAACGCAACGTCGCTGGCGGTCGCTTTTTGTCGTTTTGGGGCGCTCATACTCGGTTTTAACGTTCCTGATAAAAAACATCCAATAGAACGTAAAATACAGCAAGATAGAATCCGCTCAACAAAAAACGCGCCGCGTTCTCCCGCCCCCCGGAGGGAAAACGCGGCCCGTTGTCACTGACTTAATGTGGCGTTGAGGGCATCAATCGACGTCCGTAGCCCTGCTTCAACGCTCATCGTCAGGTCCTCCATCTCCAGCGACACATAACCGTTATATCCGGTCATGCGCAGCACCGAGAAGAACTCTTTCCACCACTTCAAATCCTGTCCACAGCCAACCGCCACGTAGTTCCAGGTGCGGGTTTTGGTCTGCGTGACCGGCTGGTATTCCAGTAAGCCGTCGACATCCGCCAGCCCGCGTTCAATACGCGCGTCTTTACCGTGGACGTGATAAATCACCCCTTCAAGCTTACGGGCTGCGGCAATCGGGTCTGCCCCCATGGCGATCAGATGCGACGGATCGAGATTCATGCCGATTATGTCGCCAACCGCCTCACGCAGGCGCAGCAGCGTGCTCGGGTTGTAAACCAGCTGGCTGGGGAATTCCTCGAGAGCAATCTGTTCGATGCCGTGTTCAGCCGCATGGCGGGTAAAAGCCTGCCACCAGGGAATAGCAACCTCGTTCCACTGGTAATCGATCACGCCTGGCATATAGTCCGGCCAGGAAACCGTCGAGGTGATCCAGTTAGGTATTTTATCGTCCGGCCCGCCGCCCGGCAGGCCGCTCATCATGACAATTTTTTTCACCCCCAGCTTTGCCGCCAGCTCGACGGTACGATAGCTGCTGGCGGTATGCTTCTCACCCAGCGCGCCGGGGGCCAGCGGGTTACCCGAACAGTTCAGCGCAACGATCTCCATTCCGCGCTTTTCCAGTTCTCCGCGAAACGCCGCCAGCGCTGCCGAAGAAGCCAGCAATTCTTCAGTTTTAACATGTGGACAAGGCGACCAACCGCCTGCGGTCATCTCCACGCCCGTAATGCCGTACTGCTTGACGCGATCGAGCATTTCCGGGAACGCCAGGCCGGCGAGAACATCGGTACAGAGTGCCAGTTTCATATTCTATCCTTCTTAAATGAGTGTCCTTCGAGGATCTGCATAAACGCGTCTTTGCTGTCGGCGCTGGCCAGCAGCGTGGTTTTCACTTCGTCATCAAGCAGGTCTGCCAGATCCGCTATAACATCAATGTGTTCATTATTTTTTGCCGCCACGGCGACCACAAGGAAAGCCACTTTCCCCTCCCCCCAGCCCACGCCATCCGGGAACTGAAACAGCTGGAAACCGGTTTGCCGCACGAGGTCGATCCCCTCTTTGCTACAGTGGGGCATCGCCACTCCCGCCCCGAGCCAGGTAGAGAGCGCCTTTTCGCGATCCACCATCGATTCAAAAAAACCCTCGCTGACGTAGCCGCTGGCCTGCAGGGAATCCGCGGCAATACGCAGCGCCTTTTTCTTTGAATTCGCCCGACAGCCAATAAAAATATCTTCTGGTTTCAGCGTTAACATGCGCCTCTCCCTTCGTTAATGGGTCAGCGGTAGAGCGCCGGACACTCCGGCAGAGAGACCGCGTGCTTTTCGCCATCCTTCAGCGATGCCAGGCCAGCATCGCATACCATCGCCACGACAAATCCGTCCCACGATGATGGCCCGCTCATCTCCGCCCCCAGGTTTACCCGGTCAACGAAATTCTGCACCTCGCGATCGTAGGCGGTGGCGAAACGTTCCATACAGGTTTTGGGGATAGCGCGGCTATAACCCTGTGCCGAACGGACGGTGGTGAGAGCCTGTTCGGTCAATGCGCTAATGGCATTTTCGCCAATCACTTCACAGCGAATGTCGTAACCATAATCGCAGTTAACAAACAGCTCATCATCAATACGTACGCCGGATTCGGTTTCAAAAATCACAATCAACGGATCCTGCAGATGCGCGCAGGCTCTGCGCGTTTTCTTCTGTGGTTTATCGACGCGTACCGAAACGATATTTTCGTTAAGCAGATAGCGGATAATATCGATCTCGTGGGTCGCCGAATCGTTAATCGCCATCTCCAGGGTGTAGCTTTCTGGCACGGAGGCGTTGCGATGTGCGCAATGGATGAGCAATATTTCCCCCAGTTCACCGCTATCCAGAGTCGCTTTAAGCTGGTTGTACCCTGGGTCGAAACGGCGCATAAAACCCAGCTGCAGCATACGTTTGCCGTAGGCCACTTCAGCATCAATAATCGCTTTGGCTTCATCCGCGGTTGGGGTCAGCGGCTTTTCGCAAAACACCGGTTTACCTGCCTTGATGGCCGCCAGAATTTGTTCTTTATGGACCGGACCAATAGAGCAAATAAAGATCGCATCCACGTCGTCCGATTGAATCATTTCGACCGCATCGTAATAGGGTTGAGCGCCATATTCGCGGGCAATAGTGTCGGTAACATTACGATTGATATCGCAGACGGCGCTGACCCTGGCGTTCTGAATCACCGTCTGAAAACGCTGGAGATGATCGCGCCCAATCATACCTAAACCAATTAAACCGATATTAACTGTCATATATTCCTCCATGTCGCTAAATCAGAATCTGAATTTTTGTTCAATTTGTTCAAGGGTTAAGCCACGGGTTTCCGGCAAGAACTTCACCAGCAGAATCAGCATTATGACGTTGGTTACCGCGAAGAAACCGAAGGTCATTCCGCCGCCGTAGCTGTTGAGTAAAATCGGGAAAACAGACTGAATGATGAAGTCAAATATCCATAAACCGAATACCGCAAAACCCATACCCAGACCGCGCATCCGCAGCGGGTAAATTTCCGCGAGCATCAGCCAGAACACCGGTGCGATCCAACCCTGCATAAAGGTCAGAAACATCAGCATCAGGGCAAGGATGATGTAGCTGGCGCCGGTAAAGTTGGCATGCAAGCCGCTGACGCCATCAACGGTTTCCATATGGAAGAAGAGCTTGAACGAGAGGCCAATCAACACCAGGCTAAGGGTGACGCCGATCTGTCCGGTAAAGAACATTTTCCGTCGGGAATGCCTGCCAATTAACAGCATCCCTAGTAGCGTGGCCAGAATAGACACGACGCCATTAGCCACGGCGCCGGTCACCGCCGCCGCATCGCCAAGTCCGGTGGCTTTCAGCACCGTCGGCGCGTAGTACATAATGGTATTCACGCCGGTTACGCGCGTTGCCAGCACAATCATCAGCCCGATCAAAATCAGCTGCAGCACCCATTTTTTCTTCAGCTCGTCAACAAATCGGCCATGGTTGATGCCAATCTGACTCACCTGCTGGATATCGCGGATCTCCTGCTCCACCTCTTCAGGCCGACGAATCGTTTTCAGCACCGCAACCGCTTTGTCTATTTGCCCCTTACGCACGAAGAAGCGCGGAGACTCCGGCATTACCAGCATTCCAATCCACAGCAGCGCGCCGGGCAGCGCCGGAATAGCCAGCATCAGCCGCCAGTTGTGCGACATGTCGGGATAGAAATTGACGATGGAAGCGTTGACGGAGTAAGCGAGAAACTGCCCGGTGACGATCATCAGTTCGTTGACCGTCACCAGCCGTTCACGCTGCGCGGGCCGCGCCAGCTCTGAAATATAAATCGGCACCGTCACTGACGCACAACCAACCGCCAGGCCGAGGATAAAGCGGGCGATTATCATCGACGACATATCCCACGCGACGGCGGTACCGAGGGCGCCAAAGATAAAAATCACCGCTACCCACAGAATATTTTTCCGCCGCCCCTGGCGGTCGGACAGCCAGCCGCCGCCAACGGAGCCGATTGCCGCGCCGAATAATAAAAACGATGTCACCAGCCCTTCCTGCAGAGGAGTGAGGCCAAGATCGTTCTTCATGAATATCAGCGCGCCGGAAATAACCCCGGTGTCATAGCCAAAGCACAGCCCACCAATGGTTGAGACGAGGGTTATTAATCTGATTTTCTTATCATTATCTGTTTTACGACTTTCAGTTATCACATGATCGGTCATTTTGTTGTCCTGTCAGGGATGAGCGTTCTATCGTTTTGTTTTTATGAATAAAAAGATCACATTGCCGATCCAGATACGGCAGGTTCTGGCATCAGGAATACATTTGCACCTTTTTGCACCCGGGTGCATTATTTAACAACTTGTTATACTCTCACGGATTAAAAAATCCATAACAAGTTATTTTGAAATATTCATTTCGTTAAGGGCGTCAACTTTTTGCTCATTGAATGGCCAATTTTGTCGATCGCAGTCACGATCCGCAGAGCTTGTCGCTTTCGGGGGGAGCAAAATGCGTGGTTCAGGCTAATGGCTGGGGAGGAAGGCTATACGAAGGGGAACCCGTGGATTAATCCGCGTTCCCCAGAGAGCCAGGGACGTCAGGATCGCTGGGCGCTGGCGATACGCTGTCTGGCTTTTTGTTCAATATTTTCCAGCAGCTCCTGCACGTCGTCTTCATCAATGTCGAGAAACTGACCGTCCAGCAGGGCCGCATGAATATCTTCGCGCGTCACGGATATGCCCAGCGGCACCGCCTCCGCTTTCGCCTTCACTTCCTCCGCCGCCAGCGGATGCGGGTAGCGCCGTCCGACCAGGTTATTAAAAACAATGGCCAGCATCGCCAGCATCAGTGAGTTGAGTAACACCGGGGTCAGAACAAAGTGATAGCCTTCGCTCTGTATCCCCGCCCCGCCGAGGATCGCCGTTAACGCCACCGCTCCGCCCGGCGGATGCAGGCAGCGCAGGAAATACATGCCGGCGATCGCCAACCCTGCCGCCACGCCGCAGGCCAGGGCCAGGTTCGGGATGGCGATTCCCACGGTCACGCCAATCAGCGCTGAAAGGACATTACCGCCGACTATCGACCACGGCTGGGCCAGTGGACTGCTCGGCACGCCAAATAGCAGCACCGCCGACGCGCCCATCGGGGCGATAAACCAGATATTGACCTCGCCTAATAGCCAGTGGCTAAACATACTGGTGACCGCCAGCCCCGTCCCGGCGCCTATTGACGCCAGAACGATATGTTTTCTGGCGACCGGTAACGCGTGCGGCTTAAGGCGGCCAAGGAAAATGCGAATCCGTGAAAAGAGCGATCCGGGTAAAACGCTTAACATCGTGCAGCTCGCTTACATCATAATAAGAACTTATGTTTCATTTTCTTTTTTTAACCTTGTTTTAACAACCACGCCTTTATCGTGGCTTTTCGTTATTCATTTTGTGAATGTAAAAAAGGCGCGCGCT
This sequence comes from Klebsiella sp. HMSC09D12, assembly GCF_001808475.1. Lineage (NCBI taxonomy): Bacteria > Pseudomonadati > Pseudomonadota > Gammaproteobacteria > Enterobacterales > Enterobacteriaceae > Klebsiella > Klebsiella sp. HMSC09D12. Next base: position 22,186 of record NZ_KV793506.1, read on the forward strand.
ACGCTAGAATCGCCCTTACGTCTGGGTATCAGTACTCTATGGATTGAAGGTCAAATACGTTGAATAACAAGATAAAATTAGAGAAAGAAATCGCATGGGCCAGCCAGAATATGCCGCGTACGCTGCGCCAGGTCGCCGCCCTGCCCGACCTCAGCCAGGTTCGTCTGGCCTGCTGTATGCACCTGGATATGAAAATGATCCCACTGGTGCAGGGAATTCTGGAAAAAGGGGCGAAGGTTTTCCTGACCACCTGTAACCCAACCACGGTGCAGGATGATGTGGTCGCCTGGCTGGTGGAGCGCGGCGCTGAGGCTTGCGCATGGCGTGATATGAGCGATGCCGACTGGCAGCAATCGTGGGAAAAAGCGATTGCCTGGCAGCCGACGCATCTGTGCGAAATGGGCGCGGATATAACAACCCTACTGCATCAGCGTGGGGAGTTCGGCAATGTTGTCGCCGGGCTTGAAGCGACAGGCTCTGGCGTTAGCCGCCTCGGCGATATTCGGCCCGGCTATCCGATTTTTAACTGGGATGATTTGCCGGTTAAGGAAGGTCTGCATAACCGTCATATGGTCGGCCTGACCGCGTGGCATACCTTCTTCCAGACGACCCACCTGACCCTGCATGAGAAAAAAGTACTGGTCATCGGCTATGGTCTGGTCGGCCAGGGGGTTGCGGCGGCGGCGAAGGCCTTCGGCGGCCAGGTCATGGTGGCGGAAATCGACCCGGCACGGAGATTACAGGCTGCCTACGACGGCTGGCACGTTGTTGAATTACAGGAGGCGATAGCTTCGGCGGACGTGGTGGCCACGGCTACCGGCGGCAAAAAAGTCGTTAACAGCCAGGCGCTTGATAAATGCAAAGATGGAGTGTTTATCCTCAACGTGGGTCACGTGGCGGAAGAGATTGATTGCGAGTACCTGCGCCAGTTCAGCCAGGAAGAGGTCATGCCCTATATCAACGCTTACCGGATGGGCCAGAAAACGATCTATCTGATGGCGAACGGTTCAATGCTCAACCTGACCGCGGGTTTTGGCGATAGCCTGAACGCCTTTGACGTCACCCTGGCGGTGATGGCCAGCGGCATCCAGCATATTGTGACCGACGGCATGACGGCGCCGGCAGACGTTTATCTGCTGCCGCAAAGCGTATGGCAAAAAGCGCTGTAACCACATGCGCTGAATAATTTTCCCGGAGGCGGCGCGATGCGCCTTGTCCGGGTTACCGGCCCGCAGACAGCGGTGGACTTGTAGCCCGGCTAAGCGCAGCGCCACCGGGAAGAAAGCAAACTTACAGCAGGGCCAGCAAAAATATGACTTCACCGAGCTCAATCGCCGCGCCTAAGGTGTCGCCGGTTTGCCCGCCCAGAGTACGCTTCAGCGCCTGGCCTAGCGCCCAGACCAGCACCAGCGTGATAAGCGCTGCGCGCAGACCGTTAACGCCGAGCAGCAGCGTCGCCAGCGCCAGAGCTATCCCCATGGCGATCAGCGTCTGTTGCAGCGAGATTTTACCGATAAACAGATTGCCCAGCCCCTCTTCGCGCGCATAGCGCTGACGGTACATCAGCAGCACCGCCATACCGCGGGCCACGGCGCAGGCGGCCGCCAGGGCGGCAACCGCAGACGTACCGCGCAGCGTGACCTCGCTGACCACCAGCACTTTTGCAATCAGCACAAAAATCAGCGCCAGCCCGCCGTGAGTGCCCAACCGGCTGTCGCGCATAATCTCCAGCATCCGCTCGCGGCGGCGGGCAGAGAAAATGCCATCACAGGTATCCGCCAGCCCATCCAGATGGAAGCCGCCGGTCAACAGCGCCAGCGCCAGCACGCCGAGCAGCGCGGCAAGCGGGCCGCCGCACCAGGGCTGGAGCAGTATCACGACAACCCCCGCGATCGCCCCCAGCAGCAGGCCAACAAAGGGAAAAGTAACGATACTGCGTTGATATTGTTCAATTTCCAGCCCCTGAGACAAACGCGCCGGGACCGGCAGGCGGCTGATAAACGATAATGCGGCAAAAAATGACTTAATCATGGAAAGATGACTCCTGTCGTTAAACCTTGCGACCAGCGGTTATTCACCGCCGCCGCCGACCGTAACCTGACTTATCTGCGTAGCTGCTGCGTGGACGCTCTTCCAGCCGCCAGTGAGCCAGCCGGGTATCGCGGTGATGTTGAATGCGTGCAGCTATTTGGTTATCGGATATCCGGGAGGTAGCGATATAGATCGCCGAAACGAAAGAGTTGAGTAGAGATTGGGCATCACGGCGTAGGCCGCTAAGCGCGTCGCCGGTCATCAGTACCATCGCGGCGGCACCTGTTGCAGGGACAGCATGAGATAAAACCTTCCGATATCAATATGTTTACGGCGGAAGTATATCAAATTCCTGGGGAAAGGTTCAGCGTTACAGAAGCTGTTTTGCTAAGGAATGCGAGATGACGCAAGAGGAGGAATCACTCCGGCAGCGAGAGCCGCCGGAGCACGCAAACGGGATTACTCGGCAGATTTATCTTCTACTTTCGCTTCGCCCATTGCTTTCAGCTTTTTAGAGATATCGCGACGTTCTTTGGAGATCTCGGCGTTTTTAATGATGTAGTCGTCAACGCGATCTTCGTAATCGCTCTTCATGCTGGCAATGATGCCCTGGATAGCTTCAACGCTCATGCCCGGCTTGATGTAGTCGCTCAGGTTGTCCAGCAGCAGTACGCGCTTCTGGTTATCACGGATCTTTTTCTCAACGTCCTGAATTTCACGCTGCAGTTTATTCTTACGACGATACAGGCGAACAAACTCCAGTACGTCCTGGAAAGAAGGCTTAGTTGTTTCCATTTTTACACCCCTAATATTTGAGATTCGGATTCGCTAAAGCGACTGCTACATAGGGCTAACATAACTGTTAGCAGCCGCTGATGACAATGTTTTTTCCTTTGCCTTTATCATAACCCTAAACGCTGCTGAATCGAAGCAAGCGATGGGCAAACCGCGCGTATCTGGTCTTTATTTACGCAACGCCCGGCAGATTAAATGCGACAGCAGCTCAAGCTGCCGCGCCAGTTCGATGGTTAGCCAGACATAACCATGGATTGGCGTTTCAGAGAAATTGTCGTCCTGCTGCTCTTTGATGAGCTGGCGCAGCTCGGCCACAATTTCGTTGAGCTTTTCATTGTTAGCAAGAATCGGCTGCGGATTGCCCTCATACAATGCATGGGCGATAGTCAGCAACGTCTGCTGGGTCATTTGCTGCGTTTCGCGCAGCGTATGGGCATTCAGCATAACAAAATGGCCGGGACGCGATGCCCAGTAGGCGTTGATTTGCAGCTCCAGCATGCACACCAGATTCCGGCTAACGGTCTGGATCGCTTCAAAGATGGCCTTCTGGATATGCGTCTCTTTGCTGGCGGGCGTAATTAATCCGCGCATTTTGACCACATCGTTAAGCACCTTCTGCATATGCTTTTCCAGACGCGGACGCTCGACGAGGTTCGGCGAGAAACCCGCCTGATACAGACGGTTGAAGGCGGTGACGTAGCTGGCCATCTGGATGCGCCAGTGCAGGAAAGCCCGCTGCGGCCAGATACCGGTAAACAGCATAGCCAGCAGGGAGCCAAAGATAACGTCGCCGCTTCGCCATAGCGCGGTCGTCATATCGCCCGGCGGCGCGCCGACCACCACCGCCAGCGTGATGCCGATCAACAGCGCCTGGTAGGGCTTTTTACCCAACGCCAGCCAGCCGCAGAGGAACATCGCCACCGCGCACCACAGCAGCATAATGGGCAGAGAGATAAGTTCCAGCTTGAGCGCCACCAGCCCGAGCGCCGAGCCGAGGATCGTGCCGCCGATACGCTCAAACGCGCGCGGGACGACGTTTCCCCAGAAGGAGATAGGCCCCATCACCACCACCAGGGTGATGAGAGGCCAGGTACCTTCCGGCACGTTAAGCAGGCGCACCAGCACAAAGGTGAGCACAAAGGCCAATGCTATTCGCACGCCATGGACGATGCGGTAATGGCGATACAGCCGAATTTCAAATGGCTTAAGTGATTTATCCGCGCGCACAACCGACTCCGACACAACGAAAAGGGCAATTGTAACTGCTTTTTCGCCGCAAGCATCACGCGAATGTAAGAAACCTTGTCAATTAAAGGGATAAGTTCACTTCACTACGGGTTCAACCGCGATATACATATCAATGTCCCAGTAGCCGTCCTGGTTACCATCGTTAAGGTAGACTTCAAAACAGGGCTTCATCGCCATCTGATGCTCTGTGCTTTGCATCAGACTTTCGAAAAACTGATACCACGGAGTCGCAAAATCGAAATTCTCGACTCTGGCGCGGGCAACGGCATACTCGCCGCCGGCGATTTCGGTCATCATCACGCCTTCACTTCCTTCAGGGATCTGATAGTCTTCCGCCACCGTGACGGCGGTGTCGCAGCGCAGCTTTTCCGCCGGGACTTCGTCTGGATTGTCGTAGTAAACGGCCACCCACTCCTGCGCCGGAACCTGGCTGTTGTCGACCCACATCATCAGCTGTTCAAACCCCTGTTTAACCGTCTGTTCCCAGGGGCCGACCAGATGAAAACCGGCAATTTTCTTCTTGCCTACGGATTTAACGTTATAGTCCATGTTGCCTCCACTGTTGATAAAACACTGTATGTATATACATACAATCTAACAGTACAATCACCCATAGTATGTGCGGTAATTCACAAATCCGCGCGGCAAGAAGATTAAAAAAACGCCACCTGCGGGTTATAAACTGAACGGCAGTTCAATGCCGATGCTGGCCCCAACATCGTCGCTAGCGCTGTGGTTTGCATCGGTGTACCACATGGAGGTATTCAGGCGAACCGTCGGCATGACATCGCCGCTCCAGCCCAGCTGTACGCCCTTCAGCGTGTCGGCGTGCGGGAAGGCTTTATTGATTCGTTGGTTCTTCGGATTGACTTCCGCGTAGACCAGGCGCGCGCTCCAGCGCTGATTTTCTTCGGTGACCAGCTCCACCTTACCGGCATACAGGCGTCCATCGCCGCCCATCGCATCGCCCAGCGGGTAGCCCTGCTGATAGTAGCCATCTTTATAGATAAAGTGGTTATAGATATAGTTGGTGCGTCCCATATTCGAGCGGGTATCGTGGGCTTCCAGATACCAGTTAACCGCATTGCTGTTCCACTGATGGTGCCCTTCCACGCCGCCAAGGTAGAGGTGCGCCGAGGGCAAGTATCCGGCTTCATCCTCGCCGATCATCTGGCCGTAAATGCTCACCGGCCAGCCCAAGGTTGGCGCCAGCTTCAGCTTGAAATCAAAACCGGCCAGCTGATTGCCGGGATCGTCGGCCGATTCACCGGTGTTATCATTGCCGGTCAGGCCGTCCCAGAAGCTGCTGAATGATGAAGGTCGCCCTTCGCCGCCCCACTGCATAACGCGCGAAGCGCCCAGTTCCAGCGAGGAGATGGGCGAAAACGTCAGGCGACCGCCGAAGATTTTGGTATGCGGTACGGCGGCGTACTGGTTCATCTGGCTGGCGGAAAGTTGATACTGCCACGGGCCAATCCAGCTTAGCCATGAGGTTTCCGGCGCCCGCTGTTCTGCACGCTGCAGCAGAAAACCGGTCATGGGACGCGCGGCATCGGAGCGAATCAAACTCCCTTCATAACCCGGTCCCCACCACTGCGGGATTTGCCCGAACGCCAGCCACTGGTTCCACAGTTTTACCGCGCCGTATGCGCCGTTGGCGTTTACGCTGGAGCCGTTGTCGATGCGTTTGTCGCCTTCAACATTGCCCTGTAGATGCAGATCCCACCATTCACCGCTGTTGTTCAGGGCGAGAGAAAGCGACTGGTCAGCGGGATAAGACTGGGCAAACCCCTGCGGAGTTCCCGGCTTATCAGTGGAACTGTAACCGGTAACGCGCACGTCGGCTTTGAGCGCCCTTAAACGCTGATTTACCCGACTCAGAACCACCCGCTCGGCGGATGTTGTCGGATGGGCATTGGCCAGCGCACGGTTAATCTCTTCTTCGCTCAAAGGCCAGGTGGACAAACTTAAAGAGAGGGTTCCGCGGTCGGATAACCAGGCTAAATCATTGCGGAATTCGTTATCGGCCAGAACAAGGCCAGAGGCAAAACCAAAGGTGCTAAAAACGGCGAAAAGTCCCAGAGAAAGCGCACTACGCGCAAAGTATTTCATCTTCCCAGCTCCATTTTGGGCGCACAAGCGCCAGGGGATTTCCTGAATGGTGACCGGGTAAGGTAAGGGATGGACACTAAACAAAGCGCCAACCGAAGCAGCATAATAATCAAACAGCTACGAGATGCCGCTCCAGGCGGAGCGGCGGAGAAGTTACAGTTTTTGATGCAGATAATCGCTAAAGCGCGACAGCATGCCGCCCTTGCCGACGCTTTCCAGCGTCACCAGCGGCCAGTGGGCGACGACTTTATCGCCATCATAAAGCGAGATTTCACCGACCCGCTGGTGGGCGGCAATCGGCGCTTCCAGCGCTTTTTTATCCAGCACATATTTCGCCTTAATGCGCGAGACTTCCGATTTCGGCAGCGCTAACCAGAAGTCCTGATCGGTCCCCAGCCTAATCTGCTCTTTATCGCCATACCAGATACGCTCAACGCCGACCTGCTTGCCGTCCTGCAGGACCTGGACGGTATCGAAGTTTTGCTGGCCCCAGTGCAGCAGCTTCGCCGCCTGCTGTTCACGCCCTTTCGGGCTGTCGGCCCCCATGACTACCGCAATCAGCCGGCGCTGGCCGTCCACCGCGGAGGCAATCAGATTGAAGCCGGCGCCGGAGGTATGGCCGGTTTTCAGACCATCAACGTTCATAGTTTTATCCCACAGCAGGCCGTTGCGGTTCTGCTGGGTAATGCCGTTCCACGTCAGACTCTTCTGGCTGTACATATGATAAACGTCCGGCTCGCCGTGAATAATCGCCCGCGAGAGTACCGCCAGATCGTAGGCTGAGCTGTGCTGCCCCGGCGCGTCGAGGCCGTGAACGGTTTCAAAATGGGTATCCTGTAAATGCAGTTTGTCCACATAGCTGTTCATCAGCGCGACAAACTGCGGCTGGCCGCCGGCAACATAATCCGCCAGCGCCACGCAGGCATCGTTGCCGGAGTCAACGATGAGCCCGCGGCTCAAGTCGCGTACGCTAACCCGATCGCCGGGCTTAAGAAACATCAGGGAAGATCCCTTAAAGACCGGATTGCCCTGCGCCCAGGCGTCTTTACCGACGGTGACGATGTCGTCAAAGGTGATGCGGTGGCTGTCGATGGCGCGATCGACCACATAGCCGGTCATCAGTTTGGTCAGGCTGGCGGGATTGCGCTGCTGATGCTCGTTACCGGCGGTAAGGACCTGGCCGGTGGTGTAATCCATCAGCACCCAGGAACCGGCCTGAATGGAAGGCGGCGTCACGTTGACGGGAAATTCATTGGCGGCAAATGCGCAGGAAACGCTCGCAGCGAGCAAAGATACAGCAATAAACAAACGGCCTTTCAACGGCATATCCTCTAAATTGACAGATTCGCCGTCCTTTTTACGGAACTTCTCGTTTCATATCAGGGTTTAATTGCAAGAAAATATGACACTGGCGGTGTCAGGTAAGGCCGATACCCTTCTGATGGCCCGGCAAATCGTTTACCATGATGGCTGCTCGCCACCAGGGATAATGAACAGATTATGCAAGATAGCGCCAACCAGCCCGGATTTTTGTTTCACGATTACGAGACCTTCGGCACCAGCCCTTCGCTCGACCGGCCGTCGCAGTTTGCCGCCATCCGTACCGATGAAGACCTGAATGTCGTCGGCGAACCTGAAGTGTTCTACTGCAGGCTCGCCGACGACTATCTGCCGCAGCCGCAGGCGGTAATGGTCACCGGGATAACGCCGCAGGAGGCCAATGCCAAAGGCGACAACGAAGCCGCGTTTGCCCGCCGCGTTCACGATCTGTTCACGGTGCCGAAAACCTGCATCGTCGGCTACAACAACGTGCGCTTCGATGATGAAGTCACGCGCAATATCTTCTATCGCAATTTTTACGATCCTTACGCCTGGAGCTGGCAGCATGACAACTCCCGCTGGGATCTGCTGGACGTGATGCGCGCCTGCTATGCGCTGCGCCCCGAGGGGATCAACTGGCCGGAAAATGATGAGGGCTTACCGAGCTTCCGGCTGGAGCATCTGACCGTCGCTAACGGCATCGAACACAGCAACGCCCACGACGCGATGGCCGACGTTTACGCCACTATCGCGATGGCAAAGCTGGTGAAGACTCAGCAGCCGCGCCTGTTCGACTATCTTTACGCCCACCGCAACAAGCGCAAGCTGGCGACGCTGATTGACGTGCCGCAAATCAAGCCGCTGGTGCATGTTTCCGGTATGTTCGGCGCGGCACGCGGCAACACCAGCCTGGTCGCCCCGCTGGCGTGGCACCCGGATAACCGTAACGCGGTGATTATGGTCGACCTGGCCGGTGATATCGCCCCTCTGCTGGATCTGGATGCCGATGCCCTGCGCGAACGGCTGTATACGCCGAAAAGCGAGTTGGGCGATCTGGCTGCGGTGCCGATCAAGCTGGTCCACCTCAATAAGTGTCCGGTGCTGGCGCAGCAAAATACCCTGCGCCCGCAGGATGCTGACCGATTGGGCATCAATATCCAGCGCTGTCTGGAGAACGCCCAGCGGCTGCGGGCTAATCCACAGGTGCGCGAGAAAGCGGTGGCGATTTTTGCCGAAGCGGAGCCGTTTGTGCCGTCCGATAACGTCGATACGCAGCTGTATAACGGCTTTTTCAGCGATGCCGACCGCGCTGCGATGAAAATCGTACTCGAGACGGAGCCGCGCAATCTGCCGGCGCTGGACATTACCTTTGCTGATAAGCGTATTGAGCGTCTACTATTCAACTATCGCGCGCGCAATTACCCGGGCACGCTGGATGAAGCCGAGCAGCAGCGCTGGTTGGATCACCGTCGCCAGGTGTTTACGCCAGAGTTTTTGCAGGCCTACGCCGATGAGCTACAGATGCTGTATCAGCAATATGCGGATGATAAAGAGAAGCTGGCGCAGCTGAAGGCGCTGTGGCAGTACGCGCAGGATATTGTTTGACTGGAAGAAATTCCCGGGTTGCGGCTAACGCCTTACCCGGGCTAGAAACGGTGGCAGGACTCGTATCCCGGGTAAGACGCCTCGCGTCGCACCCGGGAACGTAGTTTAGCCTTTGGCGCGGCTGGCGATAATCGCCTCTGCCACGTTGCGCGGGGCTTCCGCGTAGTGGTGGAACTCCATGCTGTAGGTCGCCCGGCCCTGGGACATTGAACGCAGCGTAGTGGAATAGCCAAACATCTCGGCCAGCGGCACGTCGGCGCGAATAATCTGGCTGCCGAACCGCTCCTCCATTCCCTGCACCATCCCGCGCCGGGAAGAGAGATCGCCCATAATATTGCCGGCGTACTCTTCCGGGGTCTCCACTTCCACATGCATCACCGGCTCAAGGATGACCGGGTCGGCCCTGCGGGCGCCCTCCTTGAAGCCGAATATCGCCGCCATCCGGAAAGCCATCTCCGAGGAGTCGACGTCGTGATACGAACCAAACGTCAGGGTCGCCTTAATATCCACCACCGGATATCCCGCCAGCACGCCGGTGCCCATCGCTTCGCGCAGCCCTTTTTCGACTGAAGGGATGTACTCGCGCGGCACCACGCCGCCTTTGGTCGCGTCCTCAAACACGAAACCGCTTCCCGGCGCCAGCGGTTCAAGGCTCAGCACCACGTGACCGTACTGCCCTTTACCGCCGGACTGGCGAACAAACTTGCCTTCCACCTCTTTGACCGTTTTGCGGATCGTCTCGCGATAGGTCACCTGCGGACGCCCGATATTCGCCTCGACGCCAAACTCGCGCTTCATGCGGTCAACGATAATCTCCAGATGCAGTTCACCCATCCCGGAAATGATCGTCTGGCCGGACTCCTCGTCAGTATGCAGACGAAACGACGGATCTTCCGCCGCCAATCGCTGCAGGGCGATGCCCATTTTCTCCTGATCGGCTTTGGTTTTCGGTTCAATCGCCAGCGAAATCACCGGCTCCGGGAACTCCATCCGTTCAAGGGTAATCACCGCATCAGGGTCGCACAGCGTGTCGCCGGTGGTGACATCCTTCAGGCCGACGCAGGCGGCAATATCTCCGGCGTGCAGTTCGTCCACTTCATGGCGATCGTTGGCCTGCATCAGCACGATGCGGCCGATGCGCTCTTTCTTGCCTTTCACCGGATTCCACACCGCATCGCCTTTTTTCAGCGTCCCGGAATAGACGCGGATAAAGGTCAATTGGCCGACGTAGGGGTCGGTCATCAGTTTAAATGCCAGCGCCGAGAACGGTTCGTCGTCGCTCGGGTGACGTTCAGCGGGCTGCCCTTTCTCATCCACGCCCTGAATCGCCGGAATATCCAGCGGCGACGGCATCAGCTCAACCACCGCATCAAGCATCCGCTGCACGCCTTTGTTTTTAAACGCGCTGCCGCACAGCACTGCCTGGATTTCCCCCTTCACCGTGCGCTGACGCAGTCCGGCGACGATTTCCGCCTCGCTCAACTCGCCGGTTTCGAGATAGTTATCCATCAGTTCGTCGCTGGCTTCCGCCGCCGCCGAAACCATTTTTTCCCGCCACAACCGGGCGGTTTCCAGCAGTTCGTCGGGCACCGGCGCATAGCTGAAGGTCATTCCCTGGGTGGCGTCATCCCACAAAATGGCGCGCATTTTGATGAGATCCACCACGCCGGTGAAGTGCTCTTCGGCGCCCACCGGGATCACAATCGGTACCGGGTTCGCCTTCAGGCGATCGGTCATCATCTGCACCACGCGGAAAAAATCCGCGCCGGGTCGGTCCATCTTGTTGACGAAGGCCAGGCGCGGGACGTGGTATTTGTTCGCCTGGCGCCAGACGGTTTCCGACTGCGGCTGCACGCCGCCCACGGAGTCGTAAACCATGACCGCACCGTCCAGTACGCGCATAGAGCGCTCGACTTCAATGGTGAAATCCACGTGCCCGGGGGTATCGATGATATTAATCCTGTGTGGCTCAAAGCTGCGGTCCATACCGGGCCAGAAGCAGCTCACCGCCGCGGACGTAATGGTGATCCCACGCTCCTGCTCCTGCGCCATCCAGTCGGTAGTTGCCGCGCCATCGTGTACTTCCCCCAGCTTGTGGCTCATCCCGGTGTAAAACAGGATGCGCTCGGTGGTGGTGGTTTTGCCGGCATCGATATGCGCGGAGATACCGATGTTGCGATAACGTTCGAGGGGGATGGGTCGGGGCATGATGCGTCCTTAGTCATTTTGACTGTCAGTCAGCGGCCGGAATGAGCCGCCGTTCATTTAACGGCTTTCATCATAGTACAACTGTACGAGTATATTCGAACTATTTTTGCTATCGTTACGATTGGTATGGCTGCGACGACGCGCGTGGCTTTAGAAAAAGAGTTTGGGTATATTACCGGCCAGCCGCCGATAACGGCTGCTGCTCGCGGATCTGCGCCGCCGCCGACACAGGAATATTATGATCGCCAATCACCCCGAACGTGAACAAATTCGCCTCGAAAATGTGCTTTTCGCCCTCGGTAATCCGCTGCGGCTGGAGATTATCCGGATCCTTGCCGACGGCAGCGAGCAGAGCTGTAACGCTCTGCGTCATGAAGATGTGGCGAAGTCGACCATGACTCACCACTGGCGCGTCCTGCGCGACAGCGGGGTGATCTGGCAGCGGCCTCAGGGGCGGGAGAATTTGATTTCGCTGCGCCGGGAAGATTTAGACGCGCGCTTTCCCGGCCTGCTGGATACGCTGCTTAAGGTGATGCAGCAGGAGAAGTAAATCGCCCACATTTCTGCCGAATCTACCGGAGGCGATGCTGCGCCTCTATCCGGGCAACCACCCCGCAAAACCACACGAACTCGTGCCCGGGAATCCCGGGTTGCGGCGTACACGCCTTACCCGGGCTACCAGACCGTGGGCAGCGGTGAATCTGTAGCCCGGCTAAGCGTAGCGCGAGCCGGAAAGATCGACATCCGCCAGAAACAAAAAAGCCGGAGGTTTCCCTCCGGCTTTCTCATCACAAACGCGATCAGGCAACGTCTTCGTACTGCGGTACCGGGTTGCGGAAGCTTTTGGTCACGCAGGCCAGGTAGACCAGACCAATACCGCCCCAGATCAGGCCGAGAACCATGGAGCTCTCTTCCAGGTTGATCCACAGCGCGCCGACGGTCAGCGCGCCGCACACCGGCAGAACCAGATAGTTGAAGTGGTCTTTCAGCGTCTTGTTGCGTTTTTCACGGATCCAGAACTGCGAGATCACCGACAGGTTAACGAAGGTGAACGCCACCAGCGCACCGAAGTTAATCAGCGCCGTTGCCGTCACGAGGTCGAATTTAATCGCCAGCAGCGCAATGGCGCCAACCAGCAGTACGTTCCACGCCGGAGTCCGCCATTTCGGATGCACGTAACCAAAGAAACGCGTCGGGAACACGCCGTCGCGGCCCATCACGTACATCAGACGGGAAACGCCCGCGTGCGCGGCCATGCCGGACGCCAGTACGGTGACGCTGGAGAAAATCAGCACGCCCCACTGGAAGGTTTTGCCCGCAACGTACAGCATGATTTCAGGCTGCGATGCGTCCGGATCCTTAAAGCGCGAGATATCCGGGAAGTACAGCTGCAGGAAGTAGGAAGCCCCAATAAAGATCAGGCCGCCAATCAGCGCCGTCAGGAAGATAGCCTTCGGGATCACGCGCTCTGCGTCTTTGGTTTCTTCAGACAGCGAAGAGATACCGTCGAAGCCGAGAAACGAGAAGCAGAGAATGGTCGCACCGGTAATCATCGGCACCACGTGCGCGCCTTCAGACCAGAACGGACGGGTGCTGGTCAGCGTGCCCGCGCCTTCGCCGTGCATAACGCCGTAGATAATCAGGCCAACAATCACCGCTACGATACCCATCTGCAGGATAACGATCAGGGTGTTGAAGTTCGCCACGGTCTTAATGCTGCGCAGGTTGGAGATGGTCATAAAGGCCACCAGCGCAACAACAAAGATCCACGACGGAATGGAAGGCACCAGCGCTTCAAAGTAAATTTTTGCCAGCAGAATGTTGATCATCGGCATGAACAGATAGTCCAGCAGCGATGACCAGCCAACCATAAAGCCAACGGCCGGGCTAATGGATTTCTGTGCGTAGGTATAAGCGGAACCCGCCGACGGAAAACGGCGAACCAGTTTACCGTAGCTCAGCGCCGTGAAGAGAATGGCGATCAGCGCGAAGGCGTAAGCCGTCGCAACGTGACCATCAGTCAATCCAGAGACGATACCAAACGTATCGAACAGCGTCATTGGCTGCATATAGGCAAGGCCCATCATTACAACCGGAATCAACGTAAGCGTTTTACGTAATTCCACGCGAGAGGTTTTTGGAGTAGCGTTATGCGACATAGTTATCCCCTTTTACGGTGAACGCCAGCGCGTAAGCAAAAAATTGCCCCATTTCTTTGTATTCCTCAGCGACAACCACTGTCGGTTTTTAGTAAATATCTATCCGGTACGAAGCCCGGCCTCTTGGTATTGAATGATGTGTCTTTCAACCAAAAAAATAACCGACACTTTAAAAAAGCGTCGGCCAGTTTCTGATTTTCAGGACGCGTATTTTGCAACAACTACTGGCACGATGACAAGATGTTGCAAGGCTTAATAATTACAGCCAATCTCTAACAGATTAATATTCATACGATTTTAGTATTATAGACCTGATGGATAGCACTATTTGCTAATATCTCTGCTCGCCACCACTCGCCCGCCAGACCACCGCCCTCTTCATGCCAGCCAATCCACGCGCGATTTACCGGCGCAACCATCCTGGTTTGAATTATTCGCAGCTCGCCGCGCGCTAATAAAGGCTGCACCTGAAATAGCGGCAAATAGCCCCACCCCAGCCCGGCGCAAAGCAGCGTCAGCTGGCCGGAAAGATCGAATACCGTCAGGCTGTCCTGATTTTCTGCCTGCGGCAACGAACCGCAGTTGGCAATCGCGCGATAACGGCGCAAAGTGCGCCAGCTCAGCGGTTCGGTAATTTGCGCCAGCGGATGCTGGGGCGAAACGACAAATACCTGCGTCAGTTCACCGAGAAGCAGACAACCGTAGCCGCTTAGCGCCGGCGGGTCGCTCTGAACCCCGAGCAGCAGATCCGCCCGCCCTTCCGCCAGGGTCTGCCAGCCTGCTGCGAGGGTATCGCGGCGAAATTCCAGACGGGTGGCGTGATGCTGGCGATAAAACGCCGTTATCAGCGGCGCCAACAGGTGAAACGGGAAACCGCTATCAACGTTCAGCACCAGCCTGTCTTCCCAGCCCTGATGCAGCCTGACGGCCTGCTTTTCCAGCTCGCGGGCGGTATGCAGCACGTCGCGCCCTTTTTCCAGCAGCATCTGACCGGTACGGGTAAAGCGCGCCCGGTGGCCGCTGCGATCGAGTAGTTGAATATTGAGGTCGCTTTCCAGCTTATGAATGGTATAGCTCAGCGCGGAGGGTGTTTTATAGAGCTTTGCCGAGGCGGCGGCAAAACTGCCCTCTTTGTCGAGGGCATCAAGAATGACGAGCACATCCAGCAGTGGTTTCATCGCTACCCCCTTACGGTACGCGATTCACCGCTGGCGGATCACTCCATCGGCATCACCAGCGGGTCGGGGTATTGGTATTCAAACCCCAGTTCGTTGCAAATACGGCTGCCATCCACGATCTTGCCGCTACCGTTTTCCGGGTTATCAGAGAAGACGGGAACGGGAAGCCCAAGCTCCCGGGCCATCAGCGGATAAAAGACGCCGCGCGCGGGATGCTTAGGCGCACATATATTATAGATGCGTCCGCCTTTCGGGGACTGCAATAACAGCTCGATCGCGGCGATCGCATCCTGGAGATGCACCAGGTTCACGCCGTGCTGGCCGTCTGGCGCGGATTTTCCGGCAAAGAAGCGCCCCGGGTGACGAGACGGCCCCACCAGCCCGGAAAGGCGCAGAATGTCCACCGAGGTGCCAGGAAGATTGTGCAGCCAGTCCTCCAGCTCTTTCAGCACTTGTCCGCTGGCGGTTTGCGGATTACGGGGCGAGCTCTCTTTCAGCGTGCCGCTGGCGTTGCCGTAGACGGAAGTCGAGCTGGTAAACAGGATGCGCGGCACGTGATGCGCGAGCGCGGTATCAACGATTTCCTGTACCGCCTGACGATAGAAGTCGTCTCCCGGCCCGGTCCGGCGCGCCGGCAGGGTAATCACCAGCGCGTCGACGTTCATTAATGCATCCAGATCCTCAGCGTCGCAGACCAGCTGCGGCTCCAGACGCAGCGGGTAGCTGTCGATACCGCACATCCGCGCCGCCTCTACGCCATCCTGAGTGGTATTACTGCCGGTGACCTGCCATCCCCGCGACATCAACGACAGCGCAAGCGGCATACCCAGCCATCCTAATCCTACAATTGCGACCTTCTTCATCCCCTTGCTCCTGAATTTTCGCTGTGCTGACTTAAGGCTACGCCAGCCGGCGGCAACTGACAATTTCTTCGGTCAATATGAAATGAATTAATGATAGAAAAAAGCCCTTGCTTTATGCGAGTGAAGTGGTTTAGGTTAAAAGGCATCAAATGCATAGTCATTCACAGAGAATTTTATGAACAGCGTTCAATTTAAAAACCACCATCATCACCATCATCCTGACTAGTCTTTCAGGCGATGTGTGCTGGAAGACATTTGGATCTTCCAGTGGTGCATGAACGCAAAGAGAGCCCCCGGAAGATTCACTTCCGGGGGCTTTTTTTTGGACCGCATTCGGACAGATTCAGACAGGGTTACAGAGGAAAATAACAATGTTAGACAACAGCCGTTTACGCATAGCTATTCAGAAATCAGGGCGTTTAAGCGAAGATTCACGCGAATTACTCAGCCGCTGCGGCATCAAAGTGAATCTGCACACCCAGCGCCTGATCGCGATGGCGGAAAATATGCCGATCGATATTCTGCGCGTGCGTGATGACGATATTCCTGGCCTTATCATGGACGGCGTGGTCGATTTGGGGATTATCGGTGAAAACGTGCTGGAAGAAGAGCTGCTGAGCCGCCGCGCCCAGGGCGAAGATCCGCGCTACTTTACCCTGCGCCGTCTCGACTTCGGCGGCTGCCGCCTGTCGCTGGCGACCCCGGCGGATGAACCCTGGGACGGCCCTGCGGCACTGGACGGCAAACGCATCGCGACCTCTTACCCGCACCTGCTGAAGCGCTACCTTGACCAGAAAGGCATCTCCTTTAAATCCTGCCTGCTGAACGGCTCGGTTGAAGTGGCCCCGCGCGCTGGCCTGGCCGACGCGATTTGCGACCTGGTCTCTACCGGCGCGACTCTCGAAGCGAACGGCCTGCGCGAAGTGGAAGTCATGTTCCGCTCCAAAGCCTGCCTGATCCAGCGCGACGGTGAGATGGTGGATAGCAAACAGCAGCTTATCGACCGCCTGCTGACCCGTATTCAGGGCGTGATTCAGGCTCGCGAATCGAAATACATCATGATGCACGCGCCCACCGAGCGCCTGGAAGAGGTTGTCGCCCTGCTGCCCGGCGCCGAGCGTCCGACCATCCTGCCGCTGGCGGGGGACAAGCAGCGCGTCGCCATGCACATGGTCAGCAGCGAAACCCTGTTCTGGGAAACCATGGAAAAACTGAAAGCGCTGGGCGCCAGCTCCATTCTGGTTCTGCCGATTGAGAAGATGATGGAGTAATCCGGCGGGTCGGTCACGGGACAAACAGGGGAAACAATCATGAGCTTCAACACAATTATCGACTGGAACGGCTGTCGCGCAGAACAACAGCAACAACTTTTAATGCGTCCGGCCATTTCCGCCTCCGAGAGCATCAGCAAAACGGTGGCGGAGATCCTGAATAATGTTAAAGACAACGGCGATGCGGCCCTGCGTGAATACGGCGCAAAGTTCGACAAAACCGAGGTCACAGCGCTGAAAGTTAGCGAAGAAGAGATTGCCGCCGCCGGTGCGCGCCTGAGCGACGAGCTCAAGCAGGCGATGGCCGTAGCGGTTAAAAATATCGAAACCTTTCACAACGCGCAGCGGCTGCAGGCCGTAGATGTGGAAACCCTGCCGGGCGTGCGCTGCCAGCAGGTGACCCGCCCTATCGCCTCCGTTGGCTTATATATTCCCGGCGGCTCGGCGCCGCTGTTCTCAACGGTCCTGATGCTCGCCACGCCGGCGCGCATCGCGGGCTGCCAGCAGGTAGTGCTGTGCTCGCCGCCGCCGATTGCCGATGAAATTCTCTATGCCGCCCAGCTATGCGGCGTGCGCAATATCTTTAACGTCGGCGGCGCGCAGGCAATTGCCGCCCTCGCCTTCGGCACGGAGTCGGTGACGAAAGTCGATAAAATCTTTGGCCCGGGCAACGCCTTCGTTACCGAAGCCAAGCGCCAGGTGAGCCAGCGTCTTGACGGCGCGGCTATCGATATGCCCGCCGGGCCATCGGAAGTGCTGGTGATCGCCGACAGCGGCGCAACCCCTGATTTCGTCGCCTCTGACCTGCTTTCCCAGGCGGAGCACGGCCCGGATTCGCAGGTGATCCTGCTGACGCCGGATAGCGCGATGGCCACCCGCGTCGCCGAAGCCGTTGAGCGCCAGCTGTCCGCGCTGCCGCGTGCGGAAACCGCCCGTGAGGCGCTCTCCGCCAGCCGGATCATCGTGGCCCGCGATATCGCCCAGTGCGTGGAAATATCCAACCAGTACGGCCCTGAACACCTGATTATTCAGACCCGCAACGCCCGCGAACTGGTCGATGGCATCACCAGCGCCGGCTCGGTGTTCCTCGGCGACTGGTCGCCGGAATCCGCCGGGGATTATGCCTCCGGAACCAACCACGTGCTGCCGACCTACGGCTACACCGCGACCTGCTCCAGCCTCGGCCTGGCGGACTTTCAGAAACGCATGACCGTGCAGGAGCTGTCCCGCGACGGGTTCGCCGCCCTCGCTTCCACCATTGAGATACTGGCCGCCGCCGAGCGCCTGGACGCCCACAAAAACGCCGTTACGCTGCGCGTTGCAGCCCTTAAGGAGCAAGCATGAGCATCGAAGATTTAGCCCGCGCCAGCGTCCGCGCGCTGACGCCGTATCAGTCTGCTCGCCGTCTGGGCGGTAAGGGCGACGTCTGGCTGAACGCCAATGAATTCCCCACCGCGGTTGCGTTCCAGCTGACCGAACAGACGCTGAACCGCTATCCGGAACCGCAGCCGAAAGCCGTCATTGAACGTTATGCGCAGTATGCTGGCGTTAAGCCGGAGCAGGTGCTGGTCAGCCGCGGCGCCGACGAAGGCATTGAACTACTGATCCGCGCCTTCTGCGAGCCGGGCCAGGACGCGGTGCTCTACTGCCCGCCGACCTACGGCATGTACAGCGTCAGCGCCGAAACCATCGGCGTGACCTGTCGTACGGTGCCGACGCTCGCCGACTGGCAGCTGGATCTGCCGGGCATCGCAGCCAATCTTGACGGCGTGAAAGTGATTTTCGTCTGCAGCCCGAATAACCCGACCGGACAGATTATCAACCCGAAAGATTTCCGCACCCTGCTGGAGATGGCGCGCGGTAAAGCCATCGTGGTCGCGGATGAAGCCTATATTGAGTTCTGCCCGCAGGCGACGCTGGCAACCTGGCTGAACGAGTATCCGCATCTGGTGGTTCTGCGCACGCTGTCCAAGGCGTTTGCCCTGGCTGGACTGCGCTGCGGCTTTACCCTCGCCAACGTCGAGGTCATTAACGTACTGCTGAAAGTTATCGCGCCCTATCCGCTCTCGACGCCGGTCGCCGATATTGCCGCTCAGGCGCTGAGTGCGGAAGGGATTGCCGCTATGCGCGAGCGCGTGGCGCAGATCCTCAACGAACGCGATTATCTGGTCAGCCAGCTGCGCAGCATTGCCTGCGTGGAAGAGGTGTTCGCTTCCGAGACCAACTACGTACTGGCGCGGATCACCGCGTCCAGCGCGGTGTTTAAATCTTTGTGGGATCAGGGCATTATCTTACGTGACCAGAATAAACAACCTTCATTAAGCGGCTGTTTGCGTATCACTATCGGTACCCGTGCAGAGAGCCAGCGCGTCATTGACGCTTTGACTGCGGAGAATGTATGACCCAGAAGTTTCTCTTTATTGACCGTGACGGTACGCTGATTTCCGAGCCACCGGTTGATTTTCAGGTAGACCGCTTCGATAAGCTGGCGTTTGAGCCGCAGGTGATCCCGGCCCTGCTCAAGCTGCAGCAGGAAGGGTATAAGCTGGTGATGATCACCAATCAGGACGGACTGGGAACCGCCAGCCTGCCGCAGGACGAGTTCGACGGCCCGCACAACCTGATGATGCAGATCTTCTCCTCACAGGGCGTCAACTTTGACGAGGTGCTGATTTGCCCGCATCTCCCGGCGGATAATTGCGACTGCCGCAAGCCGAAAACCAGGCTGGTGCTGCCGTGGCTGGAGCAAGGGGTGATGGACACCGCCAATAGCTACGTGATTGGCGACCGGGCCACCGACATTCAGCTGGCGGATAACATGGGCATTACCGGACTGCGCTACGATCGCGAAACGCTTGACTGGCCGACCATTTGCGAACAGCTGACCCGTCGCGATCGCTACGCCCACGTTGAGCGCATCACTAAAGAGACCCAGGTGGATGTCAAAGTGTGGCTCGATCGCGAAGGCGGCAGCAAAATCTCCACCGGCGTCGGCTTCTTCGATCATATGCTTGACCAAATTGCCACCCACGGCGGCTTCCGTCTGGAGGTCAAGGTCGGCGGCGACCTCTATATTGACGATCACCACACCGTGGAAGACACTGGCCTTGCGCTGGGCGAAGCGCTGAAGCTGGCGCTCGGCGACAAGCGCGGCATCGCCCGTTTCGGCTTTGTGCTGCCGATGGACGAATGCCTGGCCCGCTGCGCGCTGGATATTTCTGGCCGCCCGCACCTTGAATACAAAGCTGATTTTACCTATCAGCGCGTTGGCGATCTGAGCACCGAGATGGTCGAGCACTTCTTCCGCTCGCTCTCCTATACCATGGCGGTCACTCTGCACCTGAAAACCAAGGGCAAAAACGACCACCACCGCGTTGAGAGCCTGTTTAAGGCCTTCGGTCGCACGCTACGCCAGGCCATCCGCGTCCAGGGCGACACGCTGCCATCTTCGAAAGGGGTACTCTGATGAACGTGGTGATCCTCGATACCGGCTGCGCCAACCTCAATTCGGTGAAATCTGCGGTGAGCCGCCACGGCTACGAGCCGCAGGTCAGCCGCGACCCGGACGTGGTGCTGCGCGCCGATAAGCTGTTTCTGCCGGGTGTAGGGACGGCTCAGGCGGCAATGGACCAGCTGCGCGAACGGGATTTAATCGATCTGATTAAAGCCTGCACCCAACCGGTGCTGGGCATTTGTCTCGGTATGCAGCTGCTGGGAAAACGCAGCGAAGAGAATAACGGCGTCGACCTGCTGGGTATTATCGACCAGGACGTGCCAAAAATGACCGACCACGGCCTGCCGCTGCCGCATATGGGCTGGAACCGGGTATATGCTAAAGCGGGCGATCGTCTGTTTCGCGGCATTGAAGACGGGGCGTATTTTTACTTCGTCCACAGCTACGCGATGCCGGTCAACGTTAACACCATCGCTCAGTGCAGCTACGGCGAGGCCTTCACCGCGGCGGTACAGAAAGATAACTTCTTTGGCGTCCAGTTCCACCCTGAACGCTCCGGCAGCGCCGGGGCGCAGCTGCTGAAAAACTTCCTGGAGATGTGATGATCATTCCTGCTTTAGATTTAATTGACGGTACGGTCGTCCGTCTCCATCAGGGCGATTATGGCCAGCAGCGCGACTACGGCAACGATCCGCTGCCGCGCCTGCAATCCTATGCCGCGCAAGGGGCCGAAGTACTGCATCTCGTCGATCTGACCGGGGCGAAAGATCCGGCGAAGCGCCAGATCCCGCTGCTGAAAACGCTGGTGGCTGGCGTGAACGTGCCGGTGCAGGTCGGCGGCGGCGTGCGCACGGAAGAAGACGTGGCCGCCCTGCTTGACGCGGGCGTGGCGCGCGTGGTGGTGGGCTCGACGGCGGTGAAGTCGCCGGAAGTGGTGAAAGGCTGGTTTAAGCGTTTTGGCCCGCAGCATCTGGTGCTGGCGCTGGACGTACGGATCGATGCGCAAGGCAGCAAGCAGGTGGCCGTTAGCGGCTGGCAGGAGAATTCCGGCGTAACCCTGGAGGAGCTGGTGGAGAGCTATCAGTCCGTCGGCCTGCAGCACGTGCTATGTACCGATATTTCCCGCGACGGGACGCTGGCCGGGTCTAACGTCTCGCTGTATGAAGAAGTCTGCGCCCGCTATCCGCAGGTGGCGTTTCAGTCCTCCGGCGGCATTGGCGATCTGCATGATATCGCCGCGCTGCGCGGAACAGGGGTGCGCGGGGTGATTGTCGGCCGGGCGCTGCTGGAAGGTAAATTTAACGTAACGGAGGCCATTCAATGCTGGCAAAACGGATAATCCCCTGTCTTGACGTTCGCGACGGCCAGGTAGTGAAAGGCGTGCAGTTCCGTAATCACGAAATCATCGGCGATATTGTCCCGCTGGCAAAACGCTATGCCGACGAAGGCGCGGATGAGCTGGTGTTCTACGATATCACCGCCTCGAGCGACGGTCGCGTGGTGGATAAAAGCTGGGTATCGCGCGTTGCGGAAGTGATCGACATTCCCTTCTGCGTCGCCGGCGGCATTAAGTCGCTGGAAGAGGCGGCGCAAATCCTCTCCTTTGGCGCGGATAAAATCTCCATCAACTCCCCTGCCCTGGCGGACCCGACGCTGATTACTCGCCTGGCCGATCGGTTCGGGGTGCAGTGTATTGTCGTGGGTATCGATACCTGGTTTGACGCCGAAAGCGGGAAGTATCACGTCAATCAATATACCGGCGATGAGAGCCGTACGCGGGTGACGCAGTGGGAAACGCTGGACTGGGTGCAGGAAGTACAAAAGCGCGGGGCCGGCGAGATCGTCCTCAATATGATGAATCAGGACGGCGTGCGTAACGGCTACGATCTGCAGCAGTTAAGCAAGGTACGCGCCGTGTGCCACGTGCCGCTGATTGCATCCGGCGGTGCCGGGACTATGGAGCACTTCCTGGAAGCCTTCCGCGACGCCAACGTCGACGGCGCGCTGGCCGCATCGGTGTTCCACAAGCAAATTATCAATATTGGTGAACTGAAAACGTACCTGGCAGCACAGGGCGTGGAGATTAGGGTATGTTAAGTGAACAGCTGGATTGGCAAAAAACCGACGGTCTGATGCCGGTCATCGTGCAGCACGCCGTTTCCGGGGAAGTGCTGATGCTGGGCTATATGAATCAGGATGCGCTGGCGAAAACCGAAGAGACCGGTAAAGTGACCTTTTATTCACGGACCAAACAGCGTCTGTGGACCAAGGGGGAAACGTCGGGTAATTTTCTCAACGTGGTGAGCATCACCCCGGATTGCGATAACGACACCCTGCTGGCGCTGGTAAATCCGATTGGCCCAACCTGTCATAAAGGCACATCGAGCTGCTTCGGCGAAACCGGCCACCAGTGGCTGTTTCTCTACCAGCTGGAGCAACTGTTGGCCGAACGCAAGCACGCTGACCCGGAGAGCTCTTACACCGCGAAGCTGTACGCTAGCGGCACCAAGCGCATTGCCCAGAAGGTGGGAGAAGAAGGCGTTGAGACCGCGCTGGCCGCCACGGTGCATGACCAGTTCGAGCTGAAGAATGAAGCGTCGGATTTGATGTATCACCTGCTGGTGCTGCTGCAGGATCAGGGGCTGAATTTAACGGACGTGATTAACAATCTTAAGAGCCGTCACTGATGCCTTGCGCCCCCGCGCTGGCGGGGGCGATTTGCGGCCTATCCGGGTTTCTGCTCCAGCAGCGTGCTGTAGAGATTCACGTAGGCATCAATCATATGTTCGGCGGTAAACATCTCCTCAAAGCGGCGACGTGAATTTGCGCCATAGCGCGCTGCCGTTTCATCACTGTGCCACAGTTCGTTCATCGCTTCGACCAACGCTGCGCTGTTATCCGGCGGGATCACGCAACCATTGACCTTATCCTGGTTGATAAACGAGGTTCCGGTGCCAATTTCACACGAGATCAGCGGCCGGGCGAACCGCGCCCCTTCCAGTAAGGTAATGCCAAACGCCTCTGAGCGCAGGTGCGAGGGAAAGACCACCCCGCGGCACAGATGAAAGAGAATATATTTATCCTCATCGTTCAGCATGCCGGTGAATATCACGTTATTCAGGCCGCGCTGTTCAGCCTCACGGCGAACTTCCGATTCCAGCGGGCCGCCGCCGACAATAACGATCGGCAGTCGACTGCGCTCTGCGGCATCCAGCAGAATATGCAATCCCTTATAGTAACGAAATGCGCCGACAAAAAGGAAAAAGCGCTCGCCGACTTTCTCTCGCCAGTAAGCCAGGCGCTGCGGATTATGCTGCACATCCTTTTGCTCGAGGCCGAAGGGAATGACCACCGTTTTATCGAGGTATTTTTGCAGCGTCTGGCTGGAGGCTACGTAGTTTGGCGATGAGGCCACAATGCAGTCAACGCTGGAAAGAAATTGCTCCTGCAGCGGTTGATATAATTTCATTAGCCGCTTTTGTTTCACAATATCGGAATGATAGGTGACAACGGTTTTCGCTTTAGGATGCGCCATCAGATGTAGCATATCCATAAAGGGAAACGGGAAATGATAGTTAATAATATCGTAGTTATCTTTAATTTTATTAAATCGCTTTAACGCGCCGAGTGAGAATGGCGTCGAGGCGATTTCAATTAATTGCTTATTATAGATAACCTGATGCTGTTCGTAAGCCACTGGCCCGGTATTTTTATCCGGGGAAAAGGTGAAGACGTCGGCCGCGATCCCCCGACGAGCGCAGCCCTGGCACAACTGATAAATGACCTGTTCAATACCACCGTAGGTATTCGGATAATAGGTCTTATAGACGTGTAAAACTCTCAACTTGCACCCTTAGAGTAATTTATAGGCATCGATCGTCTGGGCCGTACAGGTTTCCCACGAAAACTGTTGTGCCTGAATAAAACCGCGCGCTACTGCTATCTCCCGCCAGTATTCATCCTGCAGACTTTGCAATATATGAGCGCTTATCGCGTCTACATCGTTAGGATCGGATAACAACCCCGCATCCCCTGCCACTTCAGGTAATGATGTGACATTGGAGCATACTACTGGAATACCGCAAGACATTGCTTCAAGAATAGGTAATCCGAATCCTTCATAAAACGAAGGATAAATAAAGGTTCTGGCTGCCGCATATAAATACGGAAGATCGCCATCCGGGACATAACCCAGATAACGGATCCATCCTTCACGAGTCCCGCGTTCAACGATCTGCCACAGCGCATCATCTTCCCACCCACGGTAACCGCTGAGGATCAGCGGGTAGCGCATGCGCGTCTCCATCGGCAGAAGCTGGTACGCCTGCAACAGGCCTCGAATATTTTTCCGCGGCTCCATCGTGCCGATGTAAAGCGCGTAGCGCTGCCACTCCAGCTGATATTTCTGCAGAACCGGTAGACATTCATCCGGGCTGCGCGGAATATAGTCGCCGCTGCAGGCAAGATGGGTCGTTACGATCCGATCGGCAGGATAGTTAAACAGCCGGATAATTTCGCTGCGGGAAAAGTCAGATACCGTCAAAATAAGCTTTGCCGTGTCCAGACTTTCGCGCAGTGACTTTTCCATATAACGCACCCGGTCCTTTGGATGAAATTCCGGACAGGTGAATATGGAGATATCATGAAATGTGGTTACGGCACGTTCCAGACGATGCGGCAGATAAAAGTTAGGCCCATGATAGATATAATCTTTATAATCGCGCAGCGCCCACGCCTGGCGACGCGGATGCAACACGCGATAGGCTTCAATCAATAACGGCTGACGGCGTAAAAAAGCCGCCAGCTTACCGTGATTGCTGGCTCGGGTATCCGCTTTATTTTCAATCTGGGGAATGCTGTCAATAAATGAAGAGCCGTGAAATAATTTTAGCTCTTCAATTTCGCTGGCCACCGCCAATCGTTTTACCAGTTCGAGGGAATAACGACCGATACCCGTTAATGGATATTTGATTGGCTCAGTTGCAAATATAATTTTCATAACGAACTCATCACAAGGGCCACCGGAGTAGCCCTGTTGATAGCGATTATTGCTTCGCGGCTGGCGCGATAATCGGCAGGTTTTTCAGGAGAAATTCCGCGCTCTGCTTCCAGGTTAACCAGTTGATATTTTCAGAACGAGGATGCGCGTTTTGCTCGTACAGGGCTAACCAGTCTTCTACCGCCTTCGCAATGTCGGACGGCGCTTCACCGGAGAAATACCAGGCATGCTCCTGAGCAATCTCTTTAAACACCGGAATGTCGCGGATAATGACCGGCAGCTTTTTCTGCGCCGCTTCAATCAACGGCAGGCCAAAGCCCTCCCCCTGCGAGGCAAAAATCAGCGCGCGTGAACGAGCGTATAGCTCGGCCAAAAACTCATCGCTGATATTCTGCAGCCAGAACAGCTTTTTGTTCAGCTGCGGATGATGGCGTAATTTTTCGCACAGGCTGTCAACGTTCCAGCCCTGTTTGCCGACAATGAACAAGTTGTATTCTTTGCCCTGGCGCCACAGTTCCTCGAAGGCGGCCAGCGTCTGGGCATGGCCTTTGCGCGGCTCCATGGTTCCCACCATGATAAATGACGGGGCTGCAGCCATAGCTGATAACAGCTCCTCGGCATTATCAGGCATGCCGGTAGAGGGCACACTGGCGTCAAGATCAGCTCCCAGATGGAAGTTGCTGACGGTCAGCAGCGGGTTCGGCTTCACCCAATGGCTATTTTCCGCAATCCACGCTTTGACATCCTCGGCAACGCTGGCAGAGACGCAGATCAGCCTGTCGGCATGCTCTGCGAGGCAGGACAGCCAGATCGGGAATTCACGCTGAATGCCTTCGATACTCCACTCCGGGCGGCGTAATGGCAAAATATCATGCACCACGAAGCAGGCGAACGCTCCGGCGGCGCGCATATTGTCAATTTGCGTCACCACCTCCGGGAAGAGATGCGCGGTCAGATCGGTGGCGATAAGCACATCGTCTTTACTGAACAGCACCGGTTCGTCAGCACCAAATTCGCCCGGGAAATTATTGGACAGATACTGGTTCGCGTATCGATAACACTCGCCAGGGGTATAGTAGACGGCGGAAACCTCGTAACCCGGCACTCCAGATTTCAGTAATTCGCTGAGGATACTGCGTGAGACGCGCTGGATCCCGGTCTTCGCGTCATGTTTCGCCAGAACCGAAATGTCCACCAGTAGCTTGCGGGTATGGCGCTTAAAGCTATTGCGCGCAACCGCCCATGCCAGACCAAGACGGTCGACTTCGCTCAGCTCATCGATTTCCTGCATCGTCTGGATACGGGAGGCGGTCACGCTTTCCGCCTGCCCGGCATGCGCCTCTTTGGACGACTGCAGCAGGCGAGTGAAACCATCGATCGCCAGATGGGCGGTATTGGCCCATGAGAATTTGGCCGACTGAGCGAGGGCATGCGCTTTAAGCTCACGATAAAACGCCTCATCGGTCAGCGCCTTTTCCATGACCCGGCGAATGTCCTGCACATCATGCGGATTGAACATGGCATCTTCCCAGCCAATGACTTCCGGCAGGCTGGTAATGTTTGAACCTAACGTCGCCGCCCCGCAGCGCATCGCTTCCAGCGGCGGCAGACCGAATCCCTCATGCAGCGACGGGAATACAAACAGTTTGCACAGGTTGTACAGGGCAATCAGATCGTCGTCGGTGAGGAAGCCGGTAAAGATAAGCTGGCTGCGGGAGAGGCCATAGCTTTCCGCCAGACGCAGAATACGTTCCAAATCTTCCGGGTGCACCTTATACGCCAGCACCATCGGATAGCGCTGCTGTAGCTCGGTAGGCAGCATGCTGTAAGCATGAATAAGCGCTTCGATGTTTTTCCGCGGTTCGATCATCGCCAGCGTTAGGATAAACTCATCCGGCAGGCTGTATTTGTCTTTTAAAGACTGAATACGCTCGGCGGAATAATCAATCACCGCAAACTCTTCCCCCACCGCCGAAGAGATGTTCAGCACTCGATCGCTGGCAACGTCAGTATATTCGATCACTTCCTGCGCCGCAGACTGCGAGATAGCGAAGATAGCATCCGCTCGCTCAAATTCCGCCAGCTTATTCATATAAAACTCGCGGAAATTCGGGTCGCCGAGGTAACGCTCTTTATTTAACAGCGGGATCAGATCGTGGCATACGCACACCGTCCTCCAGAAAACATTATCCGCCGGAATAGACACGGTATAACTATCCCCATGGCCTTCGAAGAAACTAATAACATAAACAATATCAGGTGCAATGTTTGCAATCGCGATATCGCGGGCCGCCTGGGCTGCCTTGCTACGACTGTGGTTTTCGATATTGCAATAGGCCGTAGGTGCGACAGCTGAAAAGATGAACATATCTTCATCCGTCAGCAGGTCCCGATAGGCCATTTTGACATCATTTATATTTTCAATGGGATACATACCATTGATCAGAATACTGACGCGATGCTCACCGGCATTTTCAATAATGGCGCGGCTCATGGCCAGGGTACTGCGACCGATACCACGGAATTTACTTTCCGACTGGTAACCCTGGACATCAATCAAAATATGCAAGTTAATCTCCTTATTTATTTTTTGTTAGTTTGAGATAAATTTCATAAACTTCAGGAGGTAAAAGCTCCGGATGCATCACTTGCAGTTCAGTCTGCGATAAAATCTGCGCATCAGCCTGATACTGGCTGTGCGGCAGTGGATTCATACGACGATACAAACGATAGGCTGGTTGATAAAGGCCTAGCTTATGTAAACCATTTACCGCCGTATGTTTTACCTGCGGATGTTTTCTCATAAATGAGAAAACAAACCGCAGGACACGCTTAATAAAATGTTTACAACGCTGCACGAAACCATACTGTCTCAGCAAATGGATCTGCAGGCCCAGATAACGATAACCCTTGGTCATTCTCCAGGAACGGCTGCGATGGATTTTTTCAATTTCCTGGCGAAGCTGTTGGTTTTCGTTGCTTAAATGGTGGATCTCCCGGTTAGCGGCTTCCAGTCGCTGCAGTAGCTCAGCGGTTTCAGGGGGCAGCTCGGGCTGAATGTCAGCCTGTGAGTGAGCTTTTACCGACTGCAACAGCGCCGCCAGTTGCTCCATATTCTCACCAAGCCAGGTGAGTTCATGGCTGACTTCCACTGGCTGTTGAGCTTTCTCGGCCAACGCATCCTGTGCGGCCTGCAGCTGAGTCATCTGCTGCTGCAGAGTGTGGATTTGGCCGTGCAACGCCTCCGAGCCGGCACTTTCATGACGTACCCGGGACTGGAGTTCCAGCAGCACTGTCTCCTGAGCGATGATCCACTGTTCCATCGCCCCACGCTGCTGTTCGGCTGACGGCAGTTTCGCTTTCTTGTCGAACAGCGCCAACAGCAGGGCAAAGTTCCAGCTTTCAACCGGCTCCTGCCAGACCGCATACAGCCAGTTAGACCACGGCTGAGGCAGATTAAACGGATGAACAGGAGCCGAACGCCAGAAACCAGTCCAGCTTTTGTTTTCAGCAAACAGCTCATTAACAAACACGAAGAACGACTGGACAAGGTTTGTCGGCCAGCTGCAGTCCTGCGGCGTGGTGACAATAGAGCCGAAGTCGATTAAGCGGGCATGCTGCCGGGCATCGACCATCACGTTCCACGGGCGTACATCGTCATGCCAAAAACCTTGTTTCTCCAGCGCCGCTAAGGAACGGAGCAAGCTGCCAAGGATTTTTTCACGATCGATCTCCTCCCCGGCTGCCAGCATATCGCTCAGCAACCGACCCGGGAGTTTTTCCATCACCAGCCAGCCAGACTGGGCGTTTTCGCCATGGGCCAATACTGCCGGCGCGTCAAAGCTCGCTGGCGGTTGCGCCAGGAACTTTATTTCATTATGCAGTTCATGTTTATTACGCTGGCTCTCTTCGGCCGTCAGGATGCCGTGGGGCATGTCATAATAGAAAAACTTGCATACATAATCTTCGCCAAAGAAGTAGCGACGGCTGCGCTTATGCGCCAGGCCGGCACCGGCATAGGGCTGATTCTGCCAGTGCTGGAACGGGTTATTAAAATCATTGATCAGCACCCGGTGGTTGCTGACCAGGTACATCGGGCGCGGTACGGGGGATAAATGGGTGTCAAACTCACCAATCAGGCGATAAAACGCGCACTGCTCAATCAGTTCGCGAGGATCGTCCGGCTGAGAAACGCCCCAGTAAAGCGGTTCTTCTTTCACCGCCAGCTCAAGGATCACCGCCTGGGTAACATCGGCCAGGCGCGAGAGCAGACGTTTAACTTCATCGATACCATGAAGGTGAACAATATGGTGAAACACGCTTAAGCCAATGGCCAGATCAAACTCGCCCTCTTCCAGTGCGGCGATCACCTCTTCAATTCTGCCTACCCGGAACTCGGCGGCAAAATCGGGGTTCTCTTCGGCCAGCGCGCGGCATACATTAATATTTTCCTGCTGGAAATCGATACCAACGATAGTCGCGCCTTTGCTTGCCAGACTCAGGCTAAAAAAGCCCTGAGCGCAGCCCAGATCGAGAACTTTAAGCGGACGCCCCAGCGCATGGGATAAGTTATCGTACTGTTCGGTAATCAAATCGAGGCGTTGATTACAATCACGAGCGGCGTCGCCATCCCATTCGGGATGGCCAAAAATAGTTTGATAAATCTCAGGTAATTCGCTAACCAGCGTGTTTAAGTTTTTAGTCATGGAATCGTTTTTCTCAACGTCATTGGTAGCTAGTAAAGGACGACTTAAGATCGATGACACCCCAGAAATCCATGCTCTTGGTCACATGTAAAATAATGGAGTCATAACGTCTGTCCAGAGGCGTCATATCCGTCTGCGGGTTGCCGGCAGAGATACCAAATGACAGCAGGTAATCGCCACTGTTTAGATCAACCGGAAGGCTAAATTTAAAGACCCGGACATCGCCGCGGGAAACCGAAATATTCTCCCGCCCTTCAGAGGCGAGGAAAGAGTTGGTTCCGTAGAGGAATAAACCATCGAGGGTCTTAATCAGGATGCCAGGCACCACGCAATCAAAATCGTATTCAAACACAACTTTCATCATAAAATCGGTCTGCTGATTGCCCGTCAATGAGGGAGGAAAATCAACCCCGGCGCTCTGGATATGATAATCGACGATTTTAGCGCCCCCCTGCCCCCAGCGATATTCTTCCGGACGGTAGCCTGGGCGCGTATGGTACACATCTTTAATCTCATCAAGAGACATCTGGCTTACGCCACTGGCTGACGAGGTAGCCGTTTCGCTTTTCGCCGCGCTGGCTTTATCAGGTTTGCCAAACAGCTCATCCAGGTAACGGTTGGTCACGTCACGAGCGGTGCCGTCCATACAAATGTCACCATTTTTGAGGAAAATGGCGCGGTCACAGTGCTTGACGATATCCCCGGCGCTGTGGGAAACCAGCAGCAGCGTGGTACCCTGCTTTTTGAAGTCCGCGATGCGAGCATAGCATTTCGCCTGAAAACGAGAGTCACCCACGGAGAGCGCTTCATCGACGATCAGAATATCCGGCCGGGAGGCCGTGGCGACAGCGAACGCCAGGCGCATTTGCATGCCGCTGGAATAGATGCGCACGGGTTCTTCAATGTAGTCGCCGATATCGGCGAAGGCTTCGATCTCCGGCATTAAGCGCTCGATCTCTTCCCGACCGAGGCCCATCATCAGCCCGGACATATATACGTTCTGCCGGCCGGTAAAGTCGGGATGGAATCCCATTCCCAGTTCCAGCAGCGCGGCGACACGCCCCTGAATTTCAATGCTGCCTTTGGTGGGCTGAGTGGTGCCGGTCAGCAGCTTCAGCAACGTACTTTTACCTGCGCCGTTCACTCCAACAATGCCGACTGCTTCACCGGGTTCAATGCTGAAATTGATATCTTTCAATACCCATTTCTTGCTGTGCCGCGGCTTATCGCCCGGCAGTAGTTTCTCAATGACCCGGTTCCATTTGGATGGATAATATTTATACGCCTTGCCGACGTGCTGAACTTTGATACTCATGATTAAATCTCGTCCACAATATCAGCGGCATGTTTTTTAAATAAACGCCAGGCAAATAAAAACAGAATGACGGACACCACCGTGACCGGAAGCAACGCCAGCCAGTTAGGGCTCTGATGATAGAGCATCACGTTCTGGTATGAACCGATAATGGTCGCCATCGGGTTATACGCCAGCAGACCTGATACCCACTCCGGCAACGTTTTGGACACGTAAACAATAGGCGTAAACCAGAACCAAAACTGCAGCAGGATATTGACGAACTGCCCGACGTCGCGGACAAAAACGTTCAGCACCCCGAGGATAATACCCAGGCCAAGAGTAAATAGCATCTGGACGATCAGTACCGGAATGATTTCAAAGAAAATCATTCCCGGGAAATTGCCCGTGACGATCAGAAACAGTACAAACAGACCAAAAATGATCAGAAAGTTAATGAATGCCGAGGCGGTGACGATGATCGGTAAACAGATCCGCGGAAAGCTCAGTTTCTTGAGGATATTGGCATTGGTCAGAAAAACGTTGACCAGATTGCTGAGCGTCTCCGTAAACAACCCCCAGGTTAACACCCCGGAACAGAGGTAGATACTGTAGGCAAAAGGACCATCCATGCCCGCCAGGCGCGCACGCATTAACTCTGAAAAAATTAATGTATAGACGGAAATCATGGCGATCGGCTGTAAAATCAGCCATGCGGCCCCCAAAAAACTCGTTTGATAACGAGACTGGAAGTCTCGTTTAACGCTGTCAATGATAAAACCACGATAGCGATAGATCGCTGAAAACATCGGACTCAAAGCGATTCCTCTTTTAACATATTGAGCAACTCGGCAGTTTTCTCCTTCATCAACGCGGTATCAGCTTTTGACTCCACGTTGAGACGCACTACCGGCTCGGTGTTCGAGCTGCGCAGGTTAAAACGCCACTCCGGATATTCAATACTGATGCCGTCTGTGGTGTCCACGTTGACGGCATCCGGTTCATAGCGTTCACGGATGCGCGCTATTGCCGCCGCCGCATTCTCCAGCTTGCGGTTTATTTCCCCCGACGCCGGGAACGCCGCCTGCCGATCCGCCACCAGCGCCTTCAGCGGGCTGTTCTTCAGGCACAGCAGCTCCGCCACCAGCAGCCACGGGATCATCCCGCTGTCGCAGTAGGCGAAATCGCGGAAATAGTGGTGTGCGCTCATCTCCCCGCCGTAAATCGCATCTTCCTGACGCATCCGCTCTTTAATGAACGCATGCCCGGTCTTCGACATCACCGGCGTGCCGCCGCTGCGGGTCACCATATCCACCGTATTCCACGTCAGACGCGGGTCGTGAATAATCCGGGCGCCCGGCTGCTTCTGCAGGAACGCTTCCGCCAGCAGGCCAACAATATAATAGCCTTCGATAAATTCTGCATCGTTATCAAACATAAAGCAGCGGTCGAAGTCACCGTCAAAGGCGATACCCATGTCCGCGCCGTGCTCGCGCACCGCATCCGCGGTGTCCTGCCGGCACTCCGGCAGCAGCGGGTTCGGGATACCGTTCGGGAAGTGGCCGTCCGGCTGGTGATGCACCTTGATAAAGGTCACCGGCACGCCTGCCGCCACAAAACGTTTCTCCACTTCATCAATCACGTGACCGGCTGCGCCGTTGCCGGAGTTCACCACCAGCTTCAGCGGACGGGTGAAGCTGGCCAGGTTAACGTAGCCCATCAGGTGGTCCACGTACTCCTGCAGCACCGATATCTGTCGCAGGATGCCGCGACGGGACGCGTCCACCGGCGCAAACTGATTCTCTTCCGCCAGGCGCTGGATATCGCGCAGCCCGGTGTCACCGCTGATGGGCTTCGCGTTTTCACGCACCAGCTTCATGCCGTTGTAGTTCATCGGGTTATGGCTGGCCGTCACTTCTATCCCGCCGTCCACGCCCAGGTGGAAGGTGGCGAAGTAAATCTCTTCGGTCCCGCTCAGACCAATATCCAGCACGTCCGTTCCCGCATCCATCAGGCCTCTGGCCAGCGCCAGCTTCAGCGACTCGCTGGTCAGACGCACATCGCCACCCACCACGATCGTTTTCGGCTTCAGAAATTCACCGTAGGCGCGTCCGATACGGTAGGCGATCTCTTCGTTTAATTCTTCGCCCAGTTCACCGCGGATATCGTAGGCTTTAAAACAAGTTAGCTGTGTCATTCGGAATCAATGTCCTGCAAAAGTTAGCAACGACCATACTGGTCTTTAATACGGATAATATCGTCTTCACCCAGATAGGAGCCGGACTGGATCTCCAGCACTTCCAGCGGGATACGTCCCGGGTTCTCGAGGCAGTGCTCGGCACCAATGGGAATAAAGGTCGACTGATTTTCAGTCAGCAGGAACTGCTTGCCGTTGACCGTTATCTGCCCCGTCCCGGCAAGGATCACCC
Organism: Klebsiella sp. HMSC09D12; assembly: GCF_001808475.1. Lineage (NCBI taxonomy): Bacteria > Pseudomonadati > Pseudomonadota > Gammaproteobacteria > Enterobacterales > Enterobacteriaceae > Klebsiella > Klebsiella sp. HMSC09D12. The sequence continues at coordinate 55,858 of NZ_KV793506.1, forward strand.
AGTGCTCGGCGCGGTGGTGGTGCATCTGCATGGAGAACGCCCCTCCCGGCTTGACGGTGATACGGTTAACGTTGAAGCGCGGCGTCTGGACCACCACGTCACAGCGGCCCCACGGACGGTAGATTTCGCGGTGTCGTTTGTATTCGCTGCGCTGGTTGGCCTTCAGGTACTCCACGACCTTTTTCACGTCCTGGGCGCGGTTTTTATTCATCACCAGCACCGCATCCTTGGTGCTGACGATCACCAGGTCCTCAACGCCAATAGCCGCCACCAGCTTTTCGTCGCTGTTGATGTAGCAGTTCTGGCTGTTGTGCACCCAGGCATCGCCGGTCAGCACGTTGCCCAGCTCATCTTTCGGGCTGACGTCCCACAGGGCAGACCAGGAGCCGACGTCGCTCCAGTCTGCGTCCAGCCCCACCACCACCGCATCGGCGGTCTTTTCCATCACCGCATAGTCAACGGATTCGTCGGGACAGGTGCTGAACACCTCATGCGGGATGCTGATAAAGTCGCTGCCGCTGTCGGCGGCGCGGACCGCAGCCGTGCAGACTTCGAGAATATCCGGGCGGAATTTTGCCAGTTCGGAGAGATACTTTTTCGCCCGGAACATGAACATGCCGCTGTTCCAGTAATATTCTCCGGAGGCCAGATAGGCCTGCGCACGCTCCAGGTCCGGCTTCTCGACAAAGCGGGCGACCTGATAAGGCGTGTGTTCCCCTTCCCCCAGCGCATTGCCGCGCTGGATATAGCCGTAGCCGGTTTCGGGGGTGTTCGGAACGATACCGAAGGTGACCAGATGGTCAGCCTGCGCATACTGCTCCGCGACGCGAATGGCGTCGTGGAAGACCTGCTGATTATTGATGATATGGTCCGCTGCCAGGACAAGCATCAGCGGGTCATCGCCATTCTGCGTGGCCTGCAGCGCCGCGAGGGCGATGGCCGGTGCCGTGTTGCGGCCCACCGGCTCAAGGATGATATTTTTCGACAGTTTACCGAGCTGTCTCAGCTGTTCAGCCACCAGGAAGCGGTGCTCTTCATTACAGATAACCATAGGCTCATGGGTATCCAGACCGGAGAGGCGCGAGATGGTTTCCTGCAACATGGAGTTCTGCCCGTACAGTCGGAGAAACTGTTTTGGATAGAGTTCACGGGACATCGGCCACAGGCGGCTACCGGTGCCACCCGCCATAATCACAGGAAGTAACATGATAAAATCCTTAAATAAATAATCATTTTGTTTACTATCAATCAACGGCACACGTTTGGCTTCAGGCTGGATTTTGCGCACGCTACCGCCCTTGGCTTTCGCTACCAAATTGCGTCGGGCCTTATTGTTGTACCCACTCTCTTACGGCGTTAATGCAGTAGCTGCGTTAGCGCCAGGTGAGTCGTTCCCCAGACCGGCTAAGCACTTCGGCGCTTAACGATCTGCCTGAGAGCTTAATCATTCTAAAAACAGAGATATGTTGGCGAACATATCTCTGTTTTCATCCGTAATCGCACCATCACACGCGCAAAAAACGCAGAGTACTTTCGCCGTTTCCGTAAGGGCTATCCATCAGGACTTTCTCATTTAGTAAGGATAGAACACTGCCGCTGTCGGCAGACGCATTGGCGGAAAGAGATGCTTTGCAGGCGTAGAGAGAAGCGAGAGAAATACGCTGAATGGCGATGTTAACGGCAGCGCTGCGGGAGAAAGCCAGAACACTCTGGATACCAGTGGAGGCTGAGCAGAACGGATTGACTCTCTTTTTTAGCATTACGCTCACGATATGTTCCAGAAGATGGGATGGGTGGTTCATATCTCGACAACACATACACCATACAAACGAATTATCTGCGAAGTATACGCGTTGGCCTAAAAGAATAAAAATGAAAAAGCTCAATGAAAAATAAATTCAACAGATGAACTTCAGGCCTGGCTTTTTTCCACCCTCACTCAGATGCTTAAGAAATAAAAATAAAATCAACAACTTAAAAACCGATTCGAATTTTAGCTTGGTTTTTCCGAATGATCGTGCATGAAACGTAAGCAAATTCATAAATCACGACAATATGAATTCAACTTATTTCATCTCGAAAAAAAGATCACATTGTGAACAGAGAAATCATTACCAGCCATAAAGACCACAGAGTTATTATTTGCCAGCTAAGCTAAATACATGATAATCATTATTATTTACGCCATTCTCTGGCGGTCAAGGCTCTTATGAAATGCTTCTCTCAAGCTTTTGCTGGCGACAACTTAACCGCTAACGGTAAAGCAGGTGATCCCTACAGCAAGCCAGTGTAAAATCGGCAATTATATATAGCGGGGCAAAGTGAACCCGGAGGATAAATATGAAGTTTTTAGTGACTGGAGCCGCAGGATTCATCGGTTTTCATGCGTGCAAACGCCTTCTGCAGGCGGGTCATGAGGTTGTCGGACTCGACAACATGAACGATTACTATGATGTCAATCTGAAGCAGGCCCGGCTGGATTTGCTGCAATCCCCCCTGTTCAGTTTCCATAAAATCGATCTGGCGGATCGTGAAGGTATTGCCCAACTTTTTGCTCATGAGAAATTTAACCGGGTAATCCACCTTGCTGCCCAGGCCGGCGTTCGCTACTCGCTGGAAAATCCGTTCGCTTATGCTGATTCCAATCTGATTGGTTATCTGAACATTCTTGAAGGCTGCCGACATAATCACGTTGAGCATTTGCTGTATGCTTCATCAAGCTCGGTTTATGGTTTAAACCGCAAGATGCCATTCTCAACCGACGATTCGGTTGACCATCCGGTTTCTCTGTACGCCGCGACGAAGAAAGCAAATGAGCTGATGGCGCACACCTACTCTCACCTTTATGGTATTCCGACCACCGGATTGCGATTCTTTACCGTTTATGGCCCCTGGGGCCGTCCGGACATGGCGCTGTTCAAGTTCACAAAAGCCATGCTGGAAGGAAAGAGTATTGATGTCTACAACTACGGCAAGATGAAGCGCGACTTCACCTACATCGATGATATCGTCGAGGCGATTGTACGGATGCAGGACATTATCCCGCAGCCCAATCCTGCATGGACCGTTGAGACAGGTTCCCCGGCTGACAGCTCTGCGCCCTATCGTGTGTATAACATCGGGAACAGCTCACCGGTTGAGCTGATGGATTACATCACTGCGCTGGAAGAAGCGCTGGGTATGGTCGCGGAAAAGAATATGATGCCTATTCAGCCAGGCGATGTGCTTGAAACCAGCGCGGATACAAAGCCGCTGTATGATATGGTGGGATTCAGACCGCAAACAACGGTCAGTCAGGGGGTGAAGAACTTCGTTGACTGGTATAAGGCATATTATAAGGTGTAATGCCCCCGGGCAATGCGCATGCTATTAAGCCGCAGCGGCACCCCGCTGCGGCTTTTCTGTTTGGTAGGCCATGTTGAGCAATCTTACGATTCTGTCGGTAACAGAGCATGCTGGGTAAAGTGGCGCGGAACAGCCCATACCGTACATTAACGAGACCTGAATCTGGTAAAAAAAAATATCACCAGAAGCCGAATACAGCCCTTCCCTTACGCTATCTGAAGAGCATTAGCTTAGACAGATTATCATCCCCAGATGGTCTGGCTGGCATTTAAGTCTGTTACAGATCGTTTATTCATAGCAGAAGCGATAAAAAAGATTTATTCACTTTCCTGTAAAAAAGCCACAACCTCCATATAGGAATTTTCTTAATTCCAGGATATGTTAAGCATCTCAGGGCGGACTTTGTCAAAAGTATTAGTTCGCAAGCAAATGGATTTATCACATTCCTTTCATTCTGGTACGAATTATGGCAAACATAATTTTCTTAGCAGTTGCTGCCATCCTGTTGATTGTTTCCGTTTATTTTCTGATTTCTTATATTAAGGACCAGAAAAAAACCAAGCTGACTTTTAACAAGCGAAAGTGGTGAAAAGAAAACTTAATATAATTATAATACTGGCATAGGAAATAATAATATAAAATACTGCCAGCAGTGGAGATACGTTCCGTCTTTACAGCTGGCGCTGGAAGCTATTTTATAAAAGTTATTAGAATCGGAAACAACATCCCAGACATCAGGATGATTTTTTATACCCACGGCTAACTCATGTATACTATACCCCCCCTGAACGATCCCGAAGCATCGGTTTAAACTGGAATCTGAATCTCATCGTATTCCAGGGCAGGATGCTGTACACCGGCAGGAACTTATAAACAACAAAAGCCTGCAAGCAGGCTCTGTTTTACCTTCCGGCGCTTATCTCCAGCGTCTACATCTCAGTGACGGTAGCTCTTCACAAGGTGAATTTAACATATCCGACCTCAATGATTGCGACAAGATGAACAATTGAAGAATTTAAGCGGGGTCACGTTTTTTAAGGGGATATGGTTTGGGTGAAGGAACGGTGAGACTGGCAAGAGAAATGCGTAATCATTTAGAGGGGGAGGAAAGCGGTGGCCGGCAGCTGCTGCTCCCGGCCAGAAGACAGATTAGTCACTGCCAAATAAATCGCGGGTATATACCTTATCAGCAACATCCGACAGCTCTTCAGCCATACGGTTAGAGACAATCACATCAGCTTCTTGTTTGAACGCTTCAAAATCGCGAACTACGCGGGAATTGAAGAATTCATCTTCCTGCATAACCGGTTCATAGATAATAACCGGAATACCTTTAGCCTTAATACGCTTCATGATGCCCTGAATTGAGGAAGCGCGGAAGTTATCAGAACCACTCTTCATGATCAGGCGATAAATCCCAACGACCTTAGGCTTACGCGCCAGGATGGAGTCAGCAACGAAATCTTTACGCGTTCGGTTTGCGTCCACGATGGCGCCAATAATGTTATTGGGTACAGATTCGTAGTTCGCAAGCAGCTGCTTGGTATCTTTCGGCAGGCAGTAACCACCGTAGCCAAAGGACGGGTTGTTATAGTGGTTACCAATACGCGGGTCGAGGCACACGCCTTCGATAATCTGCTTACTGTTCAGGCCCTGGCTCTCAGCGTAGCTATCCAGTTCATTGAAGTAAGCCACGCGCAGCGCCAGATAGGTATTGGCAAATAATTTGATTGCTTCAGCTTCGGTAGAATCAGTAAACAGCGTCGGGATATCCTGCTTGATCGCTCCTTCTTTCAGGAGGTTAGCAAAACGTTCCGCGCGTTCTGAACGCTCGCCAATAACGATACGAGACGGGTGCAGGTTGTCATAGAGCGCGCGGCCTTCACGGAGGAACTCTGGAGAGAAAATAACATTATCAATGCCCAGGCGCTCTTTAATATCACGAGTAAAACCAACGGGGATGGTTGATTTAATGATCATGACCGCATCAGGGTTAATCTCAGTAACATCGCGAATAACGGCTTCAACGGTCGACGTATTGAAGTAGTTCGTTTTCGGATCGTAGTCAGTCGGCGTGGCGATAATGACATAATCTGCATTGCGATAAGCATCATGCTTGTCAGTTGTTGCGCGAAAATTCAACGGTTTTTCCGCCAGGTATTCCTGGATCTCCTTATCGACAATCGGAGAAATCTTTTGGTTAATCATATCAACTTTGGATTGAATGATATCCAGCGCCACCACTTCGTGGTTTTGCGCAATCAGGATGCCATTCGATAAACCGACATAACCGGTACCGGAAATAGTAATTTTCATTCGATCACACTTTAATCAGTTAACTGGACGGCGGCGAGTAGCCGCTAATTAATCAAAACTGTTGATGTTTCTACTCTTAGAAAGAATGTAAGTCAAGTAATACATGAAAATGAATAGCTGTCATTAAATATTTTCTGAAATTATGGATAGGCCCTTATAAAGGCCTATCCAGTTTTGAAGAAATATTTAATGATTATTTATATACTTCTGCAGTCGCTAAGGTATGAGCCTGCAAATCTTTATCAGACAAAGAGAGTGAGCAGTCAGCAAGGTCAGGCCATTCGATGTTAATCTGAGGATCATTCCATATAATACTGCGCTCAGATTGAGGTGCGTAGTAATTAGTTGCTTTATATACAAACTGCACCGTTTCGCTCAACGCCATGAAGCCATGGGCAAATCCTTCTGGGATCCACAGTTGACGCTTATTATTCGCGCTCAGTACAGCCCCTACCCATTTACCAAAAGTTGGGGAAGAGCGACGGATATCAACCGCCACGTCAAAAACCTCTCCTTCAATACAGCGAACCAGTTTACCTTGAGCATGCGGGTCAAGCTGGTAATGTAGACCGCGCAGGACGCCCTTCTGCGACTGAGAATGGTTATCCTGGACAAACTCAACTTTCCGTCCAACAGCCTCATCAAAGAATTTACTGCTGAAGCTTTCAAAGAAAAAACCGCGCGCATCGCCGAAGACGCGTGGCTCGAAAATTAGAACTTCAGGGATATCTGTCTTAATAATATTCATAATTATCTGCCTGTTTACTTACCCAGAACTTCAGTTACCACTCGTGCGACACCCTGGCGCCAGTCCGGTAACGTCACACTAAATACGCGTTGGAATTTCTCGTTTGACAGGCGCGAATTCAGCGGACGTTTCGCAGGCGTTGGATAGGCAGAGGTCGGAATACCGTTCACCTCTTTAACAACCAACTCAACTCCCTGTGCACGAGCCACTTCAAAGACATACTTAGCGTAGTCATACCAGCTTGTTTCACCGCTGGCTACCAGATGATATGTTCCAGCTACCGAACGGTTACGCTGCTCTTCACGTATAGCGATTGCCGTACAGTCAGCCAGCATCTCTGCGCCAGTTGGCGCTCCATGCTGATCATTTATTATCGACAATGTCTCTTTCTCGCCAGCCAGACGCAGCATCGTTTTAGCGAAGTTCGCTCCACGAGTGGCATATACCCAGCTGGTACGGAAGATAAGATGTCGTGGATTCGCTTGCTCCAACGCTTTTTCGCCGGCCCGCTTAGTTTCACCATATACATTTAGCGGTCCAGTAGCCTCATCCTCAGAACGATAATGAACCCCCTGACCATCAAATACATAATCCGTTGAATAGTGAACCATGAGAGCGCCGAGCTTTGCTGACTCAGTAGCCAGGACAGCTACGCCTCGTTCATTCAGCAAGTCAGACAGTTCGCGCTCGCTTTCTGCCTTATCCACTGCCGTATGCGCTGCCGCATTCACTACCACATCAGGTTTAACCGAGCGGACTGTTTGAGCTATCCCTTCCAGATTAGTCAGATCACCGCACAAATCTGTATCAAAAAAGTCTACAGCAACCACTTCGCCCAATGTTGAAAGCGCGCGCTGCAGTTCCCAGCCTACCTGACCATTTTTACCAATAAGTAAAATCTTCATACATCAGTATCCTAATTATGACCGGCAGCCATTAATGGTCATTAAGCAGACGTTTCAGGTAAGCACCGTACTCTGTTTTCTTCAGGCGTTCGGCCTGAGCCGCCACACCTTCAGCGCTGAGCCACTCATTGCGATACGCAATTTCTTCCAGACAAGCAACTTTCATTCCCTGACGTTTTTCAATGGTATGAATAAATTGCGAGGCTTCGATCAGGCTGTCGTGTGTACCGGTATCAAGCCAGGCGAAACCACGGCCAAGTAGTTCCACCTGGAGATCACCACGATCCAGATACATCTGGTTCAGCGTGGTGATTTCAAGCTCCCCACGCGCGGATGGCTTAACTTCCTTCGCCATTGCCACTACATCGGTGTCGTAAAAATACAGTCCGGTCACTGCCCAATCGGATTTTGGCTTCAACGGTTTCTCTTCAATCGATAGAGCTTTAAAGTTCTCATCAAACTCCACCACGCCAAAACGTTCCGGATCAAGAACCTGGTATCCGAAGACTGTTGCACCTGATGTTTTGCTGGCGGCGGCATCCAGTTTCCGGCCAAAGCTTTGGCCAAAGTAGATGTTATCGCCGAGTACTAACGCACAGGCATCATTACCGATAAACTTCTCACCGATAATAAAGGCTTGTGCCAGGCCATCTGGAGAAGGCTGAACTGCATATGAGAAATTCACGCCAAATTGAGAACCATCTCCCAGCAGACGCTGGAATGCGGGCATATCCTCCGGCGTGGTGATAATCAGGATATCCCTAATTCCCGCCAGCATCAGAACGGAAACCGGATAATAAATCATCGGTTTGTCATAGATGGGCAGCAGTTGCTTAGAAACACCTTGGGTAATTGGATATAGGCGTGTGCCGGAGCCACCGGCGAGTACAATTCCTTTCATTCTCTTTTCCTTGTTAGTTGTTCAGGCCAAGACGCTCACCGGCATAGGAGCCATCGAGCACACGTTGCCACCAGGTCTGGTTATTCAGATACCAATGGACTGTTTTCTCAATCCCACTTTCGAATGTCTCTTCTGGCACCCAACCGAGATCGCGCTGAATTTTCGCCGCATCGATGGCATAGCGGAGATCATGACCCGGGCGGTCTTTCACAAACGTAATTAGATCAGCAAACTGGTTTATATTACCTGGCTTCTGTTCAACGACTTTATCGAGAATGGCGCAGATAGTGCGAACAACATCAATGTTTTTACGCTCGTTGTGTCCGCCGATGTTATATGTCTCACCACTGTGGCCTTCAGTCGCCACTTTGTACAACGCACGAGCATGATCTTCAACGTACAACCAGTCACGGATTTGCTCGCCGTTTCCATAAACAGGAAGCGGTTTACCAGCTAACGCATTGAGTATTGTCAACGGAATGAGTTTTTCCGGGAAGTGGTACGGGCCATAGTTGTTGGAGCAGTTGGTCACCACCACCGGCAAGCCGTAGGTGCGGTTCCAGGCACGAACCAGGTGGTCGCTGCCAGCCTTGGAGGCCGAGTAGGGACTGCTCGGCGCATACGGAGTCTCTTCTGTGAAGAGATCATCAGTACCATGCAGATCGCCATAGACTTCATCAGTAGAAATATGGTGGAAGCGGAAAGCTTGCTTATGTTCCGGGTCCAGAGCTGACCAGTAATGACGGGCAGCCTCCAGCAACGTGAAGGTCCCAATCAGGTTGGTCTGAATAAAGGCAGCAGGCCCGTCGATGGAACGATCTACATGGCTCTCTGCGGCCAGGTGCATCACAATATCCGGGCGGAAATCGCTGAACTGCTCTGCGACAGATTTAGCATCAGTGATATCTGTCTGGGAAAACGAGTAGCGCTCATTACCAGAGACCGGAGCCAAGGATTCAAGATTACCAGCGTATGTAAGACAATCAATTACCCGAACTTCGTCGGAAGTATTCTCGATAATATGACGAACAACGGCAGAACCAATAAATCCTGCGCCACCAGTGACAATGATCTTCATATTTTATTTACCTTTAATTGCCAAATATATAAATATAAAACTTTACATTAAAATAAGAATATCTTCCCCGAAATAGATTCAAGAAACATATTCATATATATAAGGAACAAATTTGCGACAAGGCAATACAGCTCTGAGGAAAGTTTTGAGGTATCTAACAGCCCGAGAGTTACTCGGGCTAATAATCATGAAAAAAACTAATCCATCCACTCAGTATGGAATATACCTTCTTTATCAGTACGCTTATATGTATGCGCGCCGAAATAGTCACGCTGCGCCTGAATCAGGTTAGCAGGCAGTACAGCGGAACGATAGCTATCGTAGTAGGCAATAGCCGCAGAGAAGGTGGGAACCGGAATACCATTCTGCACAGCGTATGCAACCACATCGCGCAGCGCTTGCTGATAATCATCGGCGATCTGCTTGAAGTAAGGCGCCAGCAGCAGGTTGGCAATACCCGCATTCTGCTCATAGGCATCAGTGATCTTTTGCAGGAATTGAGCACGGATGATGCAGCCTGCACGGAAGATTTTAGCAATTTCGCCGTAGTTCAGATCCCAGTGGTATTCATCAGACGCAGCACGGAGCTGGGAGAAACCTTGAGCGTAAGAGACGATTTTGCCCAGATAGAGAGCGCGACGAACTTTCTCAATGAACTCTGCTTTATCACCAGCAGTCTTCGCGTGCGGCCCGGTAAGAACTTTAGAAGCAGCAACACGCTGGTCTTTCAGGGAGGAGATATAGCGAGCAAAGACTGACTCAGTGATAAGCGATAGCGGTTCGCCCAGATCCAGAGAACTCTGGCTGGTCCATTTACCGGTACCTTTGTTTGCTGCTTCATCAAGGATCACGTCAACCAGGTATTTACCCTCTTCATCCTTTTTGGTGAAGATGTCTTTGGTGATGTCGATCAGATAGCTGCTCAGCTCACCTTCATTCCATTCAGTGAAAGTTTGCGCAAGCTCTTCATTAGAAAGCGCCAGGCCACCTTTCAGTAAAGCGTAGGCTTCAGCGATCAGCTGCATATCGCCGTATTCAATACCGTTGTGAACCATTTTGACATAATGACCAGCACCATCCGCACCGATATAGGTTACGCACGGCTCACCGTCTTCTGCAACTGCGGCAATCTGCTTGAGAATTGGCGCAACCAGTTCATAAGCTTCTTTCTGACCACCAGGCATGATAGAAGGGCCTTTAAGCGCGCCCTCTTCACCGCCGGACACACCGGTGCCAATGAAGTTAAAGCCTTCCGCAGAAAGTTCGCGATTGCGACGAATAGTATCCTGGAAGAAGGTGTTACCACCATCAATGATGATGTCACCCTTATCCAGGTAAGGCTTCAGAGAGTCGATGGCACTGTCAGTGCCTGCACCCGCCTTCACCATTAACAGGATACGGCGCGGAGTCTCGAGTGATTCAACAAACTCTTGCACTGTATAATGTGGGACCAGCTTCTTGCCGGGATTCTCGGCAATCACTTCTTCGGTCTTTTCACGGGAGCGGTTGAAAACGGAGACGGTATAACCACGGCTCTCGATGTTGAGCGCAAGGTTACGCCCCATCACTGCCATACCGACAACCCCGATCTGTTGCTTGGACATTACATACTCCTGTTATATTTGATTACATAAATACAATTTTAATATCGCATACTACAATACTAACTCAGTTTCGTTGAAAAGAAAGGTTAATAAAAGTAGAATGAAAACATTAAATATATATAAACAAAATCATAACACGGACACATTATTAAATAAAGTCAAATATCATTTAATTATCACCGTTTTTTCATCCACAAAACGTGCATTATTACGATTCAAGGAGAATTTAAAATCACTGTGTTTTTGTGTAATATAATTATAGCTAACATTGATATTACGAATTTTTTCTCCTGCAAATGAAGACAATGTACTTTTATTATCACCTACAAATATTAAATTATTAATTACCTGTATCCCAGAAGTATTCCCTTTACCTCCACCAAAGGAAAAGAAGGAATTAGAGACTTCATAAATCTTATTGTTTTTCACTAGAATATTCTTCATATCTCCAGTAAAAAAAACACCGGAAGTAGAATTAACTATTTGATTATTTTCGATGATAATATTACTCGGCAATCCATGAATTCGATTGATATGAACTCCAGACTCTTTCATATATTCAATTTTATTACCGTAGACTTTACCGTTTGACACGGTTTCTGGAAAAATGCCATTAAGGCAAAATGAAACTTTATTATTAAATATTGAAAAGTGATTCCCATTTGTTATGTTTGGGAAAGTGCCACCCAAATCACCATAAATATCTATGCCATTATCGTTGCAATGTGAGACGATGTTATTATAAATTTTCAAACCATTAAACTGACTTACCTGAATACCAATCTTCTTACAATTAGTAACAAAACAATCATTAATACACACATCTGCTACTGGCTGATTTTGTAATGCTTCCCCTTTAATAAGAATACCATTACCATTTGCATTTATACTACGAACATTAGCAATAGTAATATTAGCTTTACACTCTAATAGAATATTACTTGCTTGAAATCCATCGGTCTGAAATGATGAGTTACCATCAAATGTAATGTCCCGAATATCAGAATTTTCTATTTTATCATTTTTTTCGCTTGCGAGAATCCTAAAATATGCGCCTTTACCATATTGGTTTGGTAATAATTTTAATACACCTTCACCTTTAAGAATTATATTACTTCGCATTAAGAGACAATACGCCCCTATAGTTGAATTACTCTTTGAATTTGAAGCCGTAGCAGATAAATAATATGTTCCTTCAGGAATATGAATCACCATTCGAGAATTATTCTTTAGACTTAATTGAGCACATGTATCAATTATATATTGTAAAATCGCTCTGTTGTCAAAGTAACTATGGTGACTGTGGCTACGACATCCATAATCATCAATGTTCACGACACATGTATTATCTTCTTGAGAAGCAGAGAAACACCTATAATTACTAAAAGAAACTTTTGAAAGCGGCAGAGTTGCACTAATTACAAGTGCTCTTTTGGCAAAAAGACGACGATTCATTTAGCATCCTCAAGGATAACACTTGTTGTGTAGAGTACTTAAAGCAAGCCCTGTCAATTCAACTTACTTCATCTTAAGAATATTTTTGAGATTGAATGCACCTAAGTGCATTTTCAAGATAATACCGTTATGAAAAAAATAATTCATAATAGTAAGTGAAATAGTTTCGATAAACAGGACACTATAGGCAGCACCATAAATACCAAAGTAGTAAACCATTAATGTCGATACAGGAACACTAAAAAGTAAAATCAATACGGTTTTTTTCGATAGGTAACTGTAACCAGATAACTTAACAATATAGCGATTTGAGACAAAACCTAATGACGTTACTACAGTTGAAAAACACAAAATGATAAGCAAATTATATGCTTGAAGATATTGCTCCCCATATAATAAAAAAATAATTTTCTTGCCGAATAAAAAGAAGAAAAGAGGAAAGGTAGAAAGCATTATAAAAATACAAGCTGATAAGCCTGATGCCTTATTTAGAGCAACATCATCATCTTTTTCAGCATAAATCTTCGATAAAAAAGAAATAGCTAGCGCATTTCCTATAAACACCCAAGCTGTGCCAAGTGTTAAAGCTACTGAATAGATCCCAAGATCATAATCTCCTTTAAAATAGGACAAGGTAAATTGATTAATTCTTGAGTAAATAGTCATAGACACAGTAGAGATAACTAGTGGAATGCCAGTTATGATTAAATATTTATTATAGCGAATTTTATTCTGACTTTTTATAAATGGTATTGATGGAGAGTAATACATCCTTATTAAAAAGGGAATGAGTGTAGTCAAAACGATTGGTATAGACAGATAAAACATAGATAATTCAAAGTAAGCAATAAGATATCGCAATGCTAGACCAATTATAAGCCCCACAACATTGGCGATTGTGTTAAATTTTGAATTTAATGTTGCATCGTTGTAAATTACAAAAACATCGAGAGATGTAAAAAGACAAGCCAGACATACAGATATAAGAAAAACAAGATTTACAAAATCGGATTTAGGAATGAAATATAATAAAACAAATGTAGACAGTACAAGATATATAGACCCTCGTACCAGGAATGTTGAATATATTAATTTTATGCCCGAAGTTACTTTCTGTGACACACGTTTGAATATAATATTATCACAACCCATTTGTGCCATAACTTGGACAACTTGGAAAATAGCAATTGCAAGGGCAAGCTGTCCGAATCTATAAGGACCAATATATTTCGCAACAAAAGAAGTTACAAAGAAAAGACCGAATAGTGTTACCAGTTTTTCTGACATCATCCATAGAGCATTAATGACACTTCTATTTTTCATTATCATCCTTTTATGATGTTGGTTTGATATACTGAATTCGCTTTTTCAGAAAAATTTTAAGGATCTTAACCCAATTCCATCAGAGAAGAAGATAGCGATTGATATGACTTCTCCCATGATAGATTTTTTGAAATAAAATCATATTGCTCTGGCAATGATGAAGTTCGGTAATATAGCTCTTGCATAATATCAGTGATATTATCTAAATTTTTTGGGTCAAGATAGATCGCATTATCAGCTAGATAACTATTAGTATGTCCATTAACTGAAGAAACTACATGGCATCCGTACGCATATGCTTCAAGATCTACAAGTGATGCAACTTCAAACCAACTCCCTGATAAATGGATCTTGCTCCTTAAATAGATATCCGACATTTCTTCAGGAGTGACACGTCCTAGATAAGTCATGTTTTTACATGAATTGATTAATGAGAGAAATGATCTACCATACTCTTTATCATTAGTATTAATAGCACCAACGAATGTTATGTTGTATGGACTATTTATGAAATGCTGCGCTATTGCCAGACTATTTTTCCTAGACTCTATTCTACCGCAAACTAATACATCTATATCTCTATTGATTTCATGAATATCAGCTAATTGCTTTTTTAGGTCTACCCCATTTTTTACGACAAAGTAATTGTTCACTGTTGTTTTAAAATCTATCTCAATTATTTGCTTTTCTCCTTCTGCAATTAAAATTAAACATTTAACATCTTTAATAATCTCATTGATTTTTTTATTATAATCACAAAACATTTGGAGAATAACAGGCCTAATTAATTTTTTATATTTAAAAACTCTAGCTACGTTCTTTATTTTCTCACGACGATGAAACGAGGATATTTTTCTCAAAAGTATACCTAACTTTCCTTGCCTAATGTTTTTTTCAAAGAAATTAATTGCATCGTAAGAGTGATGTATACTTAAAAGCAACGTATGATCTAACTTCTGTAGTTTTTTAAGTTTTTGAAAATATGTAATTAACTCAAGAGGCCTGTCTATGTTAAGCAATATATAATAATCACATCCATCTGGAATTGTTAAATCGTTAATGATTATGGCGATATGTCCATTTGCTTCAAAATATTTTTTATACATTTGAATTTGGTAAGTATCCCCACCATTTTTATCAAATGCGTCTACTCTAGTAAGAAATGCAACCTTCACAATTAAGCCTCTTTAGTGTTTATTTTTTGATGATTATAAATATAGTAGCCATAGAAAAACCAGAAGAAAAACATAGCTTTGAATGTTACAAATATATCGATAAAAAGAGCCGTAACCATCAGAATCCAAACATAATTAGTCAGCAACTTTTGTTTTATATTCTTCAAGCAACTTAGCAAAAATAATAGATATGTAATTAACCCAACAAGCCCTGTTTCAACAAATATTCTAACATAGTTGCCATCAACAGCTTTACCTGCATAGGATGGCCCAAGTCCAATTAATAAAGTTATAATGTTATTGCTGGTCGTTTTAACTAGCGTGACCCATCTAGTAAACCTTACAAAGGCACTTGCATCGCCTTCACCTGAGTTTGTCAATATATCATTTAGCCCTTCACCATACGTTTTGTTAAAATAATCTTGCCTGTTACTTGCAGCTTTAGTGGTAACCAGAATTTCATTCAGCGTTGTTAAAGTATCATTGCTGCCAAAAGTTTCGAATCGGGCAGTAACACCGCTATTAGATGCTTTTTGATGCGAAATATAATCCGATGCAGTAAAGGAGTATAAAGCCCAGATTGACAATAATGAAGTGAATATACATATGCTAAGTACGACTATTTTCTTTCTGATAATTTTAATAACACTATTCAGGTTACCAAACAAGAAAACTAGTATAGAGGCAACTAATGTAATACGTGATTGCGTAAGTATCAGCATAAATGATGAAAAAGCAGTGAACGTAGCATTTTTCGACATAATGAAATACGACATTAGAAATGCTGCAACAGCTGCTAGTTCCCAAGGGCCACCAGTATTTGCAATTGCTCTATCGAAGGAAAAATTACTAACCCCTCCAATGATTCCTAGTGTCTGACCCGCTATAAGTGCAAAACAATAGATGACATAAAATTTTAATGTCAAGTCTGGAGAAAATTTTGACTTTGCAAGTTCATAACCCAAAGCTATATAAATATAATATTCTAATGGCCGAAGAGTGAATAATAAGCTAGCCACAAAATCAACTTCACCAAAAGATGAATTATATACAGTAGAAACAAGCGAAACAAAAGTATATAAAAGGAAACAAAGAATGGGTTTTTTACTTAAAAAAATACTACCAGTCTTTCCTTTCAATATATAAATCAAAACAAAAAAAACAATTATGACATCATCTATTCTTATGGAGGATAATATGTTTCCGCTTTGTTCATCACCCGTACGACCTAACAAAGATAGCTTAAAGCCAAAAACAGTATAAATAAAAATAAAAATCATAATTTTTTTATACATATGGCGTTCTCAATGCCTCTCTTTTAATATTCTGGCAGGATTACCTACAACTACTGAATTCGCCGGAATATCTTTTGTAACTACAGCGCCAGCGCCAACGACCACACCATCACCAATATTAACACCGTCCAGAATAATGACATTATTTCCGATCCAACAATCGTTCCCAACACTGATGCCCTTTCTTGTTACACCTTGCTCATATATAGATGAACCACCACTAAAACTATGGTTTTCAGCTATAAAACTTACACCAGCCCCTATCTGGCATTTTTCACCTATGATTAATAGAGCTGCGGCCCCTAAATTGCATCTTGGTCCGATGTAGGTATCGTTACCGATAATAATACCTTCTCCTAGGTTATTGGTATCACTAGTTATTTGTAACCATGCAAATTCTCTAATTGTTACTCTTTCTCCAAGTTTTACACCTTGTTTACTTAAGCAATTAATATATGAAAAATCACCAATATAACAAAATCGACCTGTCACAAGATGGTTAGAGTGTATAATCCTAGTACCTTTACCTTTAAAAAATGGGGCTTTAATTTTATTAAATCTAAAAATACTAATGAACACTCCACGGATAAATGGGGTGAGACCTTTCCTTGATAAAAAAATAAGATAATCTTTTAAAGTTAACTTATTTGTAAGAAGCTTATTTTTAATCTTATTAAAACTCATCAAAAACCTCTTTATAAATATCAAGATAAGCATGAGCTGAATAATTTATAGTAAATTTGTTTAAATCAATTTTTTCATCTCTAATCTGAGATTCATCTTTATATAATTCAATAATATTTTTCATAGAAGAGTAGTAATCATCATCTTTACATACAGTACCAACAACCCCCGGAACTATTTGTTCAGGCAAGCCTCCTCGCTCAGCAACTATTACACTTTTCCCCATAAAAATAGCTTCCATAGCCACACGGCCAAATGGTTCATTATATCTTGAAGGCACCACAACACAGTCTACTTGGCTATAAAAATCGATATTTTCACAAAAGCCAACAAATCTTATATCCTTCCTATCTTTGATGGAACTCTCATACTGAGGATATATTTCCAAAAAGTCATCTGCGGTTGCACCAGCGATTATTAACTGATACTCCCCCTCATTAAACTTTAAAAAACCATCAATTAATAGATCTAGCCCTTTTTCTTTCGATACGCGACCAATAAATCCAAACACATTGATTTTATTCGGCTTTGAGCTAATATCCTTATTCGTATATATTAGAGGGTCAAAGCCATTATATACAACTTGACATTTTGTCCCCTCAAAAAAACCGCAAGCCTGATGATATTTCAACATATACTCACTGTTATAAACAACATAATCCACTGGTTTCGAAAAGATTCTTTTGATATACCTTTTGGCGTTTAGTTTATATGTTTTATGTTCTGCATTGATATTTCTATACCAAGAACCATCATCCAATAAATAATAATCTCTTGTTGTATGCACTATTTTAAAACCAAACAGCTTAAGAATTATGAAAATTAGAGGAGAGGCGCCCTTGATATTATTAGTGTGTACAATGTTTACTCCCTGTTTTTTCAAAAACAAAGAAATCATTACGCACATTGGCAAGTTTGCTATATCAATTACATTCCATACTATTTTTTTGAGGAAACTTTTTTTCCTCTTTTCAGTTGGCCAGTATATATTTAAAAGGGGTAGTTTTAATATATTTACATTATCATATTGAAAATTGCTAAATCCATTCTTAAATGGATTTAGCGTTACGACTTTAACATCCTCGCCCAAATTTATTAATTCTTTTGCTAATTCTAAACAGGATCGCTCACTGCCTCCTGACATCTCCGGATATGTATTCAAATTATATATTGCAATTTTTCGTTTTGTCATAGAACCTTCTAAAAAACTTATATCCTGTGTTAAATAATTAATTTTATTCTTAAATACAAATCTCATTCATTATAAAGTAACACTTACTCAACTCATTATTTTGATTATCCATACATCAACATATCTATGCACTACACACGAATATTATGAATATACATTTTACATTGTGTTAAGCACTGTTCCTATTTCATAAACATCTCAGAATATGCAAAAGAAATATTTAATTATCTATAATTTAAAAATTATAAAACGATAGAGCTTTAAGCTGCTCTTAACTCTAAACTTCAGAAAGCGGACAGGAACCATAACTAGTTACTCGAAGATATAAAATAAATTCATGTCAATCCCAGAAAAATAATAAATTTACAATGTGAATAATGCCATGCATCTATCTGATATTGGCTCTTAACGTACTGAGTAACGATACTAATACATTAGCTTTTCCAATAACGTTTGTGCATACTTAATGATTTAACTAAACCGCGTGGAAGATTTTTATATTTTTGTCCAAGTTTGTAACCGGCTATTTTCATTAAATTATTAAGTAAAGCCAAAGGAATATAATGTATTCCATGCTTGATGAGAAAACGAAGCTCCGATTTTAGAAATTTTATGCCTTCTCCCCCAGCGCCACCGAATGTTTCTCGAATCCATGGCTGTTCGCAATGAAATACTCCAATATCAAAATATCTTCGAAATTCTTCCAAAGGTAGGTAATTATGTGAATGGCGTACAACTGCATCCGAAACATAAGCAACCTTGTACCCTGCTAATACAGCTTTAGCAGTAAAATACATATCTTCGCATAAAATAGTATTCGATGGAAAACCGCCAAGCTCTTGAAAAACTTTAATCCTATAAGCTGAAAAAGAGTTTGACATAAATACTGTTTTCAAGCCAAGCTTAGAACTATCATGCATACTACAGATATGGCCCTCGCATGGGTAATTAAAATATCTCGCATGTTGAGCAATAGGGTTCGCATCATTATGAGGCAATTGACGGCCCCATGCGCATGCAACCAAAGGATCTTCAAATGCCGCAATAATTTTAGTAACAAATTCAGGCTCAGGGATTGCATCTTGAGTTAAAAAAATAACTACGTCATTTAATTCAGCATGTTCATACACAGCAAGATTTCTTGTCCCTCCATGATTAAAATCACTGCTATCTATAGTTTTTATAGAAAATCCAGCTTTTCGCGCTATATTTAATGTTTCATCTTTACTGCTTGAATCAATTACTTGAACTAATGACTTTCCTGGAGCATATTGCTGAATATTATACACAGCATCTTTCCAGATTTTTCCACCATTATAGGTAGGTATTGCAATAAAAAATTTCATAACAACCTTTTTTAGTTAAATACAAATTAATATGCCCCATCTTTTTTTAACACAACGCTAATTGTCTTAAATAAAATAGCAATGTCATTCCACATAGACCAATTTTTTACATACCACGCATCTAAGTAAACCCTCGTCTCATAATCAACATCGCTACGACCACTAACTTGCCATAACCCTGTCATTCCGGGCTTACTAAGTAAGTAATAATCAACCTCGTCATTGTAACGCTCAAGCTCCGCCGTAATTATCGGTCGCGGACCCACTAAACTCATTTCTCCACGCAATACATTAAATAACTGAGGCAACTCGTCGAGGCTTGTTCGTCTAAGGAATCTACCGATCTTAGTAATGCGGGGATCGTTCTTTAATTTAAAAGTTGCATCCCATTCTTCTTTTGCAGATGGATCATTTTCAAGAAGTTGCTCTAAAACCTCCTTAGAATTAATAACCATAGAGCGAAATTTTAAACATTTAAAGGAGCAACCATTTTTCCCAATACGCTCATGTCCATATATTGCAGGACCACCATCTTTCTTAACCTTCTGACTAATATAGATTAATATCGGGGAAAGTACGATAATAATTGTCAGTGATCCAATAATATCAAAAAGTCGTTTAAGTACCCTTGATGACCATTTAGCAAGATTTTGCT
This sequence comes from Klebsiella sp. HMSC09D12, assembly GCF_001808475.1. NCBI lineage: Bacteria > Pseudomonadati > Pseudomonadota > Gammaproteobacteria > Enterobacterales > Enterobacteriaceae > Klebsiella > Klebsiella sp. HMSC09D12. The sequence goes on from NZ_KV793506.1 coordinate 75,880, forward strand.
GTACGCGGAAAATCATCACTTCATGGCTAAAAATAAATGACATATCGGTACTATCCAATGGCATCCCTCGTAATGTAGGGATTACAGAAACATAACGATACCCTTTGATCATAAAATTACGAAGCCAAGTGTTCCGTACTTCACTTTGATGTGATTCGACAGCAACAATGAACTGTGTGTTCCTATCAATAGTGTTCAACCAATCTAAATCGTTTTCTAATACTGGGATACCATTAATACACGCCCCGGCAGGAACTCCACCTTTGCTATGAATAAAGCCAACAATTACAAGCCCAAGATTATGCTCGCTACTTATTGCTTTGTAAGCCTCTTGCGCATTATCACCACTACCGATGATCCATGTATCTCGCTGCCAATAATCAAAATAATTGAGTAATCGTTTCATTCCCATTCTTAATATTGGTACAAGAATGAAAATGAACACCCACGTTAAAATCCATAATAGACGAGGGAATGACCAAGTAGTGAATGCCATAACAGCAATTTCAATTATTGCAAAAATGAATAACGTACGCAGTATTTCCTTTAACTCGAACCAAAACGTTTTACGGTAAAAATAATGGCGCAATCTAATTGAATACCATGCTATACAGCATATTGCTAACAGCCAATGTAATGCAATCCATCCTTCAAGATTACTTGTTTTAATAATATTAGCATAGTCGTTAGTTACTAATTCGAGCACTCCTATTGCCAAGTATATTGATAATGTAAAACCTAGAAAATCAGATAATGCCAATGCACAACTGACAAGAATGTTCCTGCCGAAAAGCGTCATAGTCCCCTCTCATTTAATGTAGGGCATAATTAATAATTCATGGATATATAAAGAGCTGTATAAAAACCGAGGCAAATATAGCCTCGGTTAAATATGATTAGTTATTTATCATTGCTATATGAATATCCATAATGATTATAGCCATATCCATAATGACTACTTGCTTTCTTAACAATTCCATTTAGGATACATCCTTTAACCGAAACTCCACTTTGTTCGAAACGTTTAAAGCTTACCTCTAGTTCTTTGACTGTATTTTCTTCAAAGCGAGCAACAAGTAATGTGGTTCCAGCATAATGACCAATAATTGCAGCATCAGTTACAGCCAGTATAGGTGGTGTATCTAATACTACGATATCATAATTCTGACTGGCCCATGAAATTAGTTCTCCAAAGCGACGATGCATTAGGAGTTCCGCCGGATTAGGTGGCGCCATCCCCCTAGATATAAAATCAAAGCCTATCGCATCAACTTTTTTAACAACTTTTCCCATTTCAGTCTTGCCAGATAAAAAATCTGAAAGTCCATTTTCATTTGATACGTTAAATAATTTATGTGTATAGCCTTTCCGCATATCTGTATCAACAAGCAGGACTTTTTTCCCTGTCTGTGCTATTATTGTTGCAAGATTCGTGCTTACAAATGTCTTACCTGCATTTGGGCTCGCCCCAGAAATCATCAGGACATTGTTTCTTGCTTCCATCATAGCAAAATGGAGACTTGTTCGTAATCCCCTAATGGCCTCAATCGCAATATCGGCTGGATTTTCGATAGCAAGGAACCCTTGAATTTCATCCTTTTCTTTCCTCAGCCAGTTATTTTTTTGTAATGTTTTCTGAGAAAAAGCCTCTGCCACTGGGATGCTTGCATAAACATTTATGCCTATCTCCTCAAGTTGTTCAGGACTTTCTATACCACGACGCAATAGCACTCTAAGCAAAACTAACCCAATAGAAAACATGCTGCCAAATATGATACCTAATAAAACTATAATGACTTTTTTTGGTTTCACTGGTTGAGGCAAAGTTATGGCATTATCAATAATACGAACATTTCCTATTGCGCTCGATTTAGAGATGCTTAATTCTTGTTGGCGATTAAGCATTTGCATATATACAGCTCGCCCTGACTCAACGTCTCTACTCAAGCGTAATATTTCTTGCTGTGTTTCAGGCATACCTGAAACGCGTTTATTTAGTTTTGCTTTCTCATCAACTAAAGTTTTGCGTTTTTCAAGCAGTGCTTTATACGTTGGGTGCTCTTTTGTATAAAGCTGCGAGATTTCTGATTCACGAAATGTAAGTTCATTTAACTGATTATCGACGTTAACAATTTGGTCTAATACGGATTTAGCTTCCAAAGATAAATCTACCGAATCATTTTGCCGTCTATAAGTATTTAACTTATTCTCAGCCGTATCTAATTCTGCCCTTACTTTGGGTAGCTGCTGATTCAAAAACTCTAGGCTTTTCTGATCTTGGGCAGCTTGACGTGCTATATTTTGGGCTAGGTAGTTTCCACTGATGCTATCAAGTATTTTTTCAATTAAAGAAGGATCATCTCCAGTGACTGTCAAAGTAAGCATTCCAGTGTTTTTACCTTGATCGCTTACAGAAAGCATTTTTTGAAGATCTGTAATAGCTTTAAGTCGCGGCACTAAATAAATATCAAATGAGGTACCCGCAGGAGCATTAATTTCATCAATCTTTATCGCTATACCATGTTCATTTATCAACTCACCAACAGTTCCATTTAATTCGAAACCATTGCTTAACAGTAAATAATGTGTGCTATCTATGACTTTAACTTTTGCTTTAACAATATCACTATCGTAATCACCACTATTCTTGATATAAAATCTCGAAACTGAAAGTGTATGTTGCTTATCACCCATGATTCTAGACCATCCTGCCCCAAAGAGAGGAAAGTGACTCTGTACTACCCTCGTCTGTAGATTTAGATCGTCTACGGTTTTACCTAAGATCATGCGAGATTGTATTAAAGCAATTTCAGGCGCTGACTGAGGTTGGCTGTCAGGCAGCATTTGACTCAAATTACTTAAGATAGAATTAGCCTGCCTCTCTTCAACTTGTATCATGGCATCTGCCTGATAAATCGGCGTAGCAAATAGAGCATAAGCAAGGGAAAAGAGAGTAAACAATGCTGTAACAGATATAATCAATTTCCGATGATCTATTAATTCTCCTACTAAACGGCCTAAATCAATCTCATCAGAATCTTTTTCTGCGTTTTTCCTAGTCACTAACATGCATTCATTCCTAATTATTTAGCACTAAGCTTCTCGACCCAGAGTTTTCCGGCTTGTTCAATCAAGTCATACACCGAAGCAAATGCTTCTTCACTTTTACGATAAGGGTCGGGGATATTTTTCTGATTTATCCAATGTCCAAAAAGCATAGTTTTGCCTCTTGCTTCAGGGGCAATATGGCCTATCTGGTCAATATGTGATTTCTCCATTACCAATATCAAGTCATATTGTCTTCCCATAGTGGAAGTGAATTGTTGCCCTTTATGACCTTCTAGTGAGAGATTATTTTTAGATGCGATTTTAATAGCACTACTATCTGCTCCATGGCCGACTAAAGCACCTGTGCCGGCAGAATCAATTTTTTTATCAGGCAGAGCTTTACGCAAAAAGCGTTCTCCTATAGGAGAACGACAAATATTACCGGTACAAACAACAAGAATTGAATTAAACATTAGTTTGGCCATCTCTTGATATATCTTACAGTCTCTGTCATATCATGCACACCGGTAATTGTTGGAACCAATTGAGATATGACTCTATTCCAACGCACCAAAGGAGCGGTAGTTACATATACAATATCATATGGCTGTAGTTGAAATTCTGTCCCTAGGACCATGGCGGAAGCATCTTGAGCATTTAGTTGATAGATATTAGCAATCTTACCTTTATTATCACCCTTCAGTTGACGAACTACAAATATGCCCGTTGCATCACTCATCGACTGTGAAATACCCTCAGCATTACCTAATGCTTCCGCAAGAGTCATGCCACTACGATCCATTTTAAGCGTGCTCTGCTTACCTACTTCCCCCATAACAAACACTTTTAGGTCATCGTTTCGAGGAATAAAGAGTATATCGCCTGGGAATAATAAATGATTCTGTGTAAGGTCACCTTTTTGCATAAGCGCATAAAGTGAAATCTTTGTATCCTTCCCATTATGAGTTAAGACTACATTTCTCCAGTCCGCGTCCTCAGCAAGACCACCCGCAGCATTGATAGCATCCATAACTGTTAAAGGAATATTCGTTATAGCCTGTTTACCGGAATTTGTAACTTCCCCGGTCACATAAACCTTTTGCGAACGAAAAGCAGCTATGCTGACATCAACCTGTGGGCTTTCAATATATGTAGTGAGGCGGTTTGCGATTTCTTGCCTTACTTGAGTTAATGTCTTACCCGCAACCAGCACTTTGCCAATATACGGATAAAATATCGTTCCATCTGAATTCACCCAGTTACCCGTATCACTGGCGCTACGATATTGACCAGCTGGAGTCGTCAATTCCGGGTGATCCCATACCGTAACCATGAGTACGTCGCCCACCCCAATGCGATATTCATAGCTTTTTAAGAGGCTATCTAACTGAGGATTTGAACGGGCAATCACAGGTTCAGGCCGAAGTTGATCTATCAAGCCTGGCGTCATGGGATAGACATTCACCAATTTATCCAAATCGTAGTCGCTATCCGGTAACTCAACGACGTTCTTACGCAGACTGTTTAACCCCTGTCCCGGCAAAATGGTACAGCCTGATAAAAAACCAATTGCTATTGCCAATGCCGAAAATCTAACAATTTTTTTCTTCATAATGTCACATCATCAATAAACCAAAAGTTTCTAATCCCCAAACAACAGCCTATTTCCAGAAGCTGTGTTAAGGCTATAAATTAAAGGGAATTTCAATCCCGGCGCTTGCGCCTACATCATCGCTATCATTATGGTTCGCATCGGTATACCAAAGAGAGGTGTTCAGTCGTACCGATTTGTACACATCGCCACTCCAGCCCAGCTGCACACCTTTTAATGTATCCGAGCGAGGAAACGCCTTGTTGATTGACTGATTTTCTGGGTTAACTTTCGCATACGCTAAACGCGCGCTCCAGCGCTGATTATCCTCTGTTACCAGTTCAACTTTACCCGCAAAAAGTTGACCATCGCCTCCCATAGCATCTCCGAGTGAATAACCTTGCTGGTAGTAGCCATCTTTATAGATATGATGCCTATAACTATAGTTGGTTCTGCTCATATTCGATCGAGTATCGTGGGCTTCCAGATACCAGTTGATGGCATCTTTGCCCCAACCGTGGTGTCCTTCCACTCCGCCAAGGAACATATTCGCTGACGGTAAAAAGCCGGACTCATCTTCACCAATCATTTGGCCATAAAAACTTACTGGTAAACCAAGAGTCGGCTCTAGCTTAAATTTAAAGTCAAACCCGGCTAGCTGATTACCCGGTTCATTTGGGTCGTTTGCAGTAGTGTTATCTTTACCCGTCAAACCATCCCAGAAGCTGCTAAACGACTCGGGTCTTCCCTCCCCTCCCCACTGCATAATGCGCGATGCGCCAAGCTCAAGTGACTGGAAGGGGGAAAAAGTCAGACGACCACCGATAATCTTGGTATGCGGTACGGCGGTATATTGATTCATCTGGCTGGCGGAGATCTGATACTGCCATGGGCCGATCCAGCGCAGCCACCAGGTTTCTGGCGCGGCCTGTTCAGCACGCTGCATCAAAAAGCCGGTCATCGGTCGGGCAGCATCACCGCGAATCAGGCTGCCTTCGTAACCTGGCCCCCACCACTGCGGCATCTGTCCAAAGGAAAGCCACTGGTTCCAGAACTTAACCGCCCCGTAGGCGCCGTTAGCATTAAAACGTGAACCATTGCTGATGCGTTCGTCGCCCTCAACGTTTCCCTGCAGGTGAACATCCCACCACTCGCCGCTGTTATTGAAGGCTAACGATAAAGAGCTGTCAGCAGGCTGATTCTGACCAAATCCCTGCGGGGTGCCGGGCTTATCCGTTGAGGTATAGCCGCTGACCCGAAAATCAGCTTTCAAAGAGTCGAGGCGCTGGTTGATTCGCGCCAGAACCACCTGTTCGGATGAATAAGAGGGTTTTGCTTTCTTTAGTGCCCGATTAATCTCTTCCTGACTTAACGGCCAGGTCGACAGGCTGAGATGAATAACGCCGCGGTCGGAGAGCCACGCCAGATCGTTGCGCAGTTCGTTGTCGTTCATTACCAACCCGGAGGCATAGGCAAGTGAGCTGGCAGAAGTAAGCAGCCCTAGTGCGAGTGCGATTCGCGCGATTTTTATCATTGTACAAGATCCATTTTAAGCCCCGTTTCCGCAAGCTGGCGCGACAAGGGGAACACTGATAGATGCAGCGCCCTCTGACGCCAACCTTTGGTATGTTCGGTCTGCAGATTTTGTCCGGAGAAAACGAAAGCATGTGTTATGAATCACATACCAACAGACGTTTTCATCATACGGCTCTACCTGCAGTACTCAATGTATGCGAAATTGTTATTGAAGGCCATTCCATCGCGCATCATACCCGCAGTTTCCTCTTGCCAGCCCTGCAGAACCTTCTCTGAGGTGGCGACAAACTCGCAATTATATACAGGTTATGAAGATAATCACCTGGATGAAGGCCACTTTAGGAATTTCGGTCGCATGAAATGAGATGTGATATGCAGAAAATGCCAGCCCGCAGGTACGCTACCGCCCTTGGCTTAACAGCTACCAATGCACTGTACTTCTTTCCATATAATTTCAACCGCCGGATTCAGGTGAATCGGCGATTAATCCATCAAAGCAATCAATTTCGCGGCCATAAGTTTACGAGATTCTGCCCTCAATTGGGAGTCTAATCTCGAATTATTAGCGACGTCGCGAACGGCATGAACCATAACGACGATAACGTTATTGTTTGACACTAAACGTCTAAAACGGCGATCGGCACCAGACAGCAACTTAATCTCAACATCATGATTTCATTAGCTTTTTACCACAAAAACAGTGTTGGTTTAGTTTCGAGTTAATTATGGTTAGTCAACTACAAAATTTAATAGTAAAAAGAATTATGCCAGTGTGTTGTTATCATTAATAAATTCGATATTTAGCCAGAGAACTTATTTAGGAAACATCCTGGCTGATTATCATTGTGCTAATTATTGCGCAGAATGCCGTATCACCAATTTATTTCATGAATATGAAATAGTGCTTATGAAGGCTTTTTCACCCCATCATTTCACACTGACTATATTGTGAACACATCACACGCCTGTCTGAATTCATGATCTTTCCCGATCGCCTCTGCGTCAGTAAAAGCGCTTGTGCAGATCGGCCCGGGTAAAAGGTTTCTCCAGCGGACCAAGCTTCACTGCGATCTCACCCAGAAGCGATTGCGTTGGCGCCTTAGCGCCGGTATTCAACAGCAGAGCCGGGATGATAACCACGCTTGCCAGCCCTCCCCATGATAACTGCGCTGTATGAGTGCCGCGGGTGCGCGACTGCAGCAGCAGAAACAATGCGCTGCCTGCGGTTCCCAGCAGTAAACCGGCAATCACTTCAGACGTTGAATGAGCGTGGATCACCAGGCGGGAATAGCCGACCAAACCGGCTAATGCATAACCAAATACGACAGAAGCAATACGAAGAGCTGGTGTAGCACGCGCGCACAGCAGCCATAAGAGAATTGGCCAGAAAGCTGAAGATAATGCGGTGTGCCCGCTAAAGCCGGTGAAGTCCAGCTCGCGAATCCCAATACCCCAACCCATAAATGCCAGTTTTGATGCGCAGACAATGGCGCCAGTGATGCCGAACAGCAGCGCCCAGTGCCAGGCGACCTGCTTTGAATCTTTGCGCAGAAAAAGAACGATAAACAACACGGCCGCACTGGGTAACAGTACGGTGCTATCGCCAAAAAAAGTGACAACCTGCCAGTTCATTTACCTTTCATCCTTTGACGATCTCTCCAGTCCGTAACGTCATTTCCGCGACATTTATGTGGGCATACACAATCAGTCACTTCACATTTATATGCATGCATGACCGTTGTTTAATGCGCAAACATGATCTCAGTCAAGTTTTATTTTAGTCTGACAACTTGACTCAGGGCTATTTACATAAGAAAAATCTTAGTAAGTAATTATCAGCAAAGATGAAATTTTGCTAGTCCGACCATTTCACCATGCGACATGTTATTCGACTACCAGAAGTCTCCGAACCTTTACCGCACTTTTCAACGATACAATATAACAAAGCAAAATCTAACCCTTTGTTTTTCTACACAACGCCTCAAAGCGTGACGTATTGTATTAAAAAGAGTAAACGGTCCCGAATCCCTGAGTTCATCATCAGATCATGCGAACCGCTTACCCTCGTACGCTTAGGTTGCTGATGGCAAAATTACGCTAACAGCTTCTTAATGCTCTCGCGGAATTTTGCGCCTTCTTTATGGTTACGCAGACCATAATTAACAAAGGCCTGCATATAGCCCATTTTTTTCCCGCAGTCGTAGCTCTCGCCAGTCATCAACATCGCATCAACCGACTGCTTTTTCGCCAGTTCAGCAATGGCGTCGGTTAACTGAATACGGCCCCATGCGCCGGGTTCAGTACGCTCCAGCTCCGGCCAGATATCAGCAGAAAGCACATAGCGCCCTACTGCCATCAGGTCTGAATCCAGCGTTTGCGGTTCATCAGGTTTTTCGATGAACTCGACGATGCGCGCCACCTGACCCGCCGTTTCCAGCGCGTCTTTGGTCTGAATGACCGAGTACTCGGAAAGATCGCCTTCCATACGTTTTGCCAGAACCTGACTACGACCCGTTTCATTGAAACGCGCGACCATAGCGGCAAGGTTATAACGCAGCGGATCGGCGCTGGCATCATCAAGGATGATATCCGGCAGCACCACCACAAACGGGTTATCGCCAATCAGCGGGCGCGCGCAAAGAATGGAGTGACCTAAACCCAGCTGCTGACCCTGGCGCACGTTCATAATCGTTACGCCTGGCGGGCAAATAGCCTGTACCTCGGCCAGAAGCTGACGTTTGACGCGCTGCTCCAGCAGCGCTTCCAGTTCATAGGAGGTGTCGAAATGGTTTTCTACCGCATTCTTGGATGAATGGGTAACCAGCACAATTTCCTTGATGCCAGCAGCTACAATTTCATCAACAATGTACTGCACCATAGGCTTGTCGACGATCGGCAGCATCTCTTTCGGAATGGCCTTGGTGGCGGGCAACATGTGCATCCCTAGTCCTGCTACCGGTATAACTGCTTTCAAACTCACCATTTTCATATCCACCCGTATGGTTATTAATCTTTAGTTCCTGTCAGATTGTATGTATCACTGGCATTTATCCATGATGATACACGCTTGATACCTGCCATACTGTCCGTCAAATTCTGAAATTACACGCTGAATTTAAGAATACACGTAAAATCTACAGACCAATAGGTCGATTTAAGAAAATTCTCAAACGCAACTTTACAGACATTATTACTCATACTTACAAAGACTTATGCCAGCTATCTATTAGCTATTAACCATAAGACGGCGTAATGACATTCATCGCTGGTCCATCATTTCCCATTTGATACCTTGTTATCTTTCAACAAGAGTTGACACAGAACAAGTGACTGCAAAAAATCATAAAATTAGCCAAAATAATCGCTTATATTGAATATAAAATTATTTCGCACACAAAAACGGCTAAATTTCAGCGAAACAGGCCATATCCTTGACTTCAACCTCAGTGGCGGCCATCCCCATATAGATCCAGCCTATGCTGCAGGCGATTAATAGTCTTCACTATGGCTTTTTTTGTTCTGCATCACATATAACCCTCACAATATCGTCCAGCAAAAATTGATCTGCCGCAAGCCACGACATTAAGTAGTATAAAAATCTAAATTCCAGGAAAGCGCTGTTATATACATCAAATCTATTGATAGAGTTTTCCATTGCCCGTGTGCTCAATCCAGGTTTTCTGCGCCGATATTCTGCGCGGCCGCTTCGCTTACATCCATAAAACCTGGCTTTTCATCCGGCAGATGCTGGCGGTTGTTATTGATGAAAATTCGCACCAGAGCAAATAAGTAGAACCCTATAAGCTTATGGTTAAATAAGGTTATATTCTGAACAACTGATTATATTAATAGCAGGACTCATCGGCGCGCGGATTTTGACCGCGGGCAAATCGCCGCAGAAAATATTGCATTTTAACTATAGCTTATCCATGATCTGTACATGGCACTCTTAGGTTGTAAAGGTTTTAACTAAATATGGAATGGATTGCCGACCCCTCGATCTGGGCCGGGCTCATAACGCTTGTCGTTATTGAGCTGGTACTTGGTATTGATAATCTGGTCTTTATCGCCATTCTCGCGGAAAAACTTCCTCCCGCTCAGCGAGACCGCGCGCGCGTCACCGGCCTGCTGCTGGCAATGGTAATGCGTCTGCTGCTGCTGGCGTCAATCTCCTGGCTGGTGACGCTCACCAAACCGCTGATTACCTGGCACGATCTGAGTTTTAGCGCTCGCGATCTGATCATGCTGTTTGGCGGTTTATTCCTGCTTTTCAAAGCCACCGTTGAGCTTAATGAACGGCTGGAGGGGAAGGACAGCAATAATCCCACTCAGCGCAAAGGCGCGAAATTCTGGGGAGTGGTCGCGCAAATCGTGGTGCTGGACGCCATCTTCTCCCTCGACTCGGTTATTACCGCGGTCGGCATGGTTGACCATCTGGCGGTGATGATGGCGGCGGTAATTATTGCCATTAGCCTGATGCTGATGGCCAGTAAAGCCCTGACCCGCTTCGTTAACAGTCATCCAACCATCGTCATTCTCTGTCTCAGCTTCCTGCTGATGATTGGTTTTAGCCTGATTGCCGAAGGCTTCGGCTTCCCTATTCCGAAAGGCTACCTGTACGCAGCGATTGGCTTCTCGGTCATGATCGAGTCCTTTAATCAGCTGGCGATTTTTAACCGCCATCGTTTTCTTTCGGCCAACCTGACGCTGCGTCAGAGAACCACTGAAGCGGTGATGAGCCTGTTGAGCGGCCGCAAGGACAATAGCGAGCTGGATAGCGATACTGCCTCGCTGGTTGCCGACCGTGACGATAACCCGCTGTTTAATCCTCAGGAACGGCGGATGATTGAGCGGGTTCTCAATCTCAATCAGCGCACCGTCAGCAGCATAATGACCTCGCGCCATGATATTGAACATATTGACCTCAGCGCTCCGGAAGAAGAGATTCGCGCCTTACTCGACAAAAATCAGCATACCCGCCTGGTGGTAACCGGCGGCAATGATGACGAAGATATGCTCGGCGTCGTGCACGTGATCGATCTTCTGCAACAATCGCTGCGTAATGAACCGCTCGATCTGCAGGCCCTGATCCGTCAGCCGCTGGTGTTCCCGGAAACGCTGCCGCTGCTTCCTGCGCTGGAGCAGTTCCGTAAAGCCCGAACCCATTTTGCCTTTGTGGTCGATGAGTTCGGTTCCGTAGAGGGGATAGTAACGCTCAGCGACGTGATGGAGACCATCGCCGGTAATCTGCCTAATGAGGTGGAAGAGATAGACGCTCGCCATGATATTCACAAAAACAGTGACGATAGCTGGACGGTTAATGGACATATGCCGCTGGAAGATTTGGTCCAGTACGTGCCCCTGCCGCTGGATGACAAGCGGGAATACCATACCGTCGCCGGTCTGCTGATGGAGTATCTGCAGCATGTTCCGCAGGAAGGTGAAGAGGTGAATATTGACGGTTACGTTCTGCGCACGCTGCAGGTAGAGAGCCATCGCGTGCAAAAAGTGTTGATTGTGCCGCCGGCGCAGGAAGAAGATGAACTGGACTATGAAGTGTAGCGCCTTCATATGTGAAGTTTAAAAAGCCGGGCGAAAGGTAACGTAACAAAACGGTGGCTGATAGTGCGCTGAAATTAAAGCCGGGTGGCGGCTGACGCTTAACCCGGCCGACAAAGGGCCATCAGCTTTCGCAGGCTGGCGCACCGGAGTGTAGCCCGGCAATTTCATAATGCAGATGATGCTTTAATAAGGCGCCCCAGTTTATGCCGGGCGGCTGCTGGCGCCTTACCCGCCCGATAAAGAGTGATACCTTTCCCGAACTTGACGCGAATCCTCAATACCCCGTGACCGCTGCCAGACTCAGAGTTTGTCGAGCAGCTTTTTCACATCCTTACCATCCTGGGTATCTCTATTGCGTTCGACCCATTCATTAAGCCGCTTTTTAGCTTCATCCTGCAGCTGCTTACGCAGTATCTGATCCACCTGCAGGCTGTAGCTCAGCGTCTGCCAGTTGCCATAAATACGCAGAGGGATCGCGGTCTGTTTGAGACGGTCAATGAGCTTGCTCTCACCCTTCCAGCCGCCCAGAACCCGAACGTTGAAGCGCATATCGCACTCTTCTTTCAGCAGGTTAAGCTCGCCCTGACCGGTCAATGCCATGAGTTCAGACTGCCCTTGCAGACCCTTTAAGGTAACCAGTCCGTTATTCAGCTGCAGCTCGGTACTGACGTCGTCGAGTCGGGTCGCGTTATCGTAATTTTCCTGGGCTTGAACGTTAGTACTGCGCTCGACGGCCTGCTGCACCAGCTGCTGGAAGTTAAGTCCTTCCGTGCGCGTATCCTTCATCTGAATTTGCGCCTGCCCCTGCCAGCTGCGGCGGAATTCATCAGCATCAATCTTGTCGCCGGAAAATTCGCCGGTCAGCGAAAGCTTGCCGGTGAGGTTAATCGAGTAATCAAACGCTTGCAGAATCGTGCCTATCTCAACGTTGTCGAGCTGAGGCTTAAACGAGGCATGCGGCGTCTCGCCGCGCGCGTCCAGCGAGCCGGGAAGCGAAAGCTGTCCGCCGTCCAGGTTCCCCTGCATTTGGTTAATGGTCAACAGCCCCTGCTGGTTGCTGATATCGCTTTTAACCTGAGTAAAATTCATGCCCCGCCACTGCAGCTGGTCCGCCGCCAGGGTCATCCGCGCGTTAAAACCGCGCAGTGAGCTGTAATCCCGCTGAAAATCGTTATCGGCAATCACCGGGCGGAACTGCCGGGTCTGGCTTTGGCCTTGCTGGTTGACGCCATTATTGCTGGCTGCAGCGCCACGCGAAAGCAGGTTATCAAGATTCAGCGTGCCCGCATGAAGGTTAAGCGTCCAGTCAGGCCGATCGCCCAGCACAACGCTGCCGCTGCCGGTAATCGTGCTGCCGTTTGCCGTTACGTTCAGGTTATCGAAGCTGAGCTTTTTGGCATCTTCCAGCCAGCTCGCCTGCAGGCTGGCCTGGCCGCTCATCCCTTCCGGCGGGAGTTCTGCCCCGCGAAGCTGCCAGTTGAGCTGTGAAAAATCAGCCTTCAAAGAGTGAGGATAGTCGCCGCCCTGCACCCGGGCGGAGAAGGAGAGCGCCAAATCCCGCTGGTCGCGGTTCACCCGACCAGAAAAATCGACCGTCGCGCGATGGCTGTCATCCTGCTCCATCTGCAGACGGATATCGCGCACCGTAACCTGTTCGCCATCTTCATGCTGGAAGAAGAGCACGCTGTCGGCAATCTGCAGTTTTTCGACATCATATGACCAGCCGCGATCCTCCGGCACCTGAGGCAGCGTGTTGTCGTGCGGGACAACCGGTGCGCTCTGGCTACGTACGGCTTCGGTTTTTGAGGTCAGTTGGATCACCGCGCCTTTCAGCATCACCTGCTTGACCTGCAGCTGATGAGAAAGCAGCGGCAGCAGCCCGACGTCGAGGCGCATGTTATCCGCGCGGATAACCGGCTCCTCCGCGCCCGGCGCGGTCAGCTTCATGCGGCCTGAAAGAATGCTGAGCTGCGGCCAGACGTGCCAGCGCAGCGGACCATCGAGTTCGAGCTGATAGCCGCTGCGATCCGCTACCTCTTTCACCATATAGGCGCGAAAATCGTTGGGGTTGACCAGCAATACCAGCGCGGTAAGACCGGCGACAACAACCGCCAGTAAGATCATCAGCGTGGTCAGAATTCGTCTCATGGCATCCTCAGCAAACCGCTAAAATTATCAATCCTTGTCGATTCGACTCGCTACCGCGCCCTGCTGATCGCGATATTTCGCGTCTTCGCGGCGGTTATAAGGGCGTAGAGCCGGCCCGGATAAAGGCTCAAAGCTTAACGCCCCGATAAGCATCCCTGGACGCAGCGCCAGCGGCAGCTTACCTGAATTATAGAACTCAAGAACGATACAGCCGGACCAGCCCGGATCGATACGGTGTGCGGTCACGTGCACCATCAAGCCCAGACGCGCCAGCGAAGAGCGCCCGTCAAGCCAGCCGACCAGATCCGGCGGCAGAGTGACTGATTCATAGGTTACCGCCAGCGCCAGTTCGCCCGGATGCAAAAAGAACGCTTCGCCATCCGGCAGAACAATCTCTTCACTCATCACCCGGTCCAGGGCCGCGCTGACTTCCGCCTTGGGGCCGCTCAGGTCAATAAATCCCGCCGTGTGGCCGCGGAAAGTGCGAAACTTATTTCCCAGCCGAACATCGACCGTCGCGCCGTTAATACGCTCAATGGGCGGGCGCGGATTAATGGCCAGCCGGCCCTCATCCAACCAGGCTTCTATATCTCGATCGCACAGACGCATGAACGTTCTCCTTTAAGGCATTGCGCCCCTACGCCTTCCGGGGGTAAGGGCAAATTGGCTTCTCTTTGCACGTTACACAATTCGTTGGTGTTATTCAAAGAACTGACTGATTTTGGCCTTCAGTATATCGATGGCGATACGGTTCTTACCGCCGCGAGGCACAATAATATCGGCATACTGTTTGGAAGGATCGATAAATTGCAGGAACATCGGGCGCACCGTTTTCTGGTACTGCGCCATCACCGAATCCATTGACCGCCCGCGCTCGTTAACGTCGCGCTTGATGCGGCGCATCAGGCAGATATCCAGCGGGGTATCGACGAATATGGAGAAGCTGAGTTCGTTGCGCAGGCGGGCATCGGTCAGCAGCAGAATCCCTTCCAGAATGATGACTTTCTTCGGTTCAATGTGAATGGTTTCCGGCATACGGGTATGCTCAACGTAGCTATACACCGGCAGCTCTATCGGCTGGCCGTTTCTTAACATCTGTAAATGCTGAAACAGCAGACTATGATCCATGGAGCTCGGATGGTCATAGTTGGTTTTTACCCGCTCTTCCATCGACAGATGACCTTGATCCTTGTAATAGCTGTCTTCCGGAATAACGCCGATATGTTCATCGCCGACCTGTTCACGTAATTCACGATAAAGCGTACTGGCGATAAGGCTTTTGCCCGAAGCCGATGCGCCGGCGATGCCTATAATGACGCACTGATGAGACGTATCAGTCATAAATTTTTGCGACCTGATTAACCTGGGAATGTAGGAAGGGTGGCGGTTGACCGCCAAACGCCGCAATTATAGGGATTTCAGCGCGTCGATACCAGTGCTAAGCGCCGCTCGGGTCTATTCCGGCTCCGGCGACCAGCCTTCCGTATACCATATATGGAGTAAAGCGTAAGAGCGCCAGGGGTGCCAACGGCTGGCATAGCGCGCAATACGGGTCGGCGTCATACCAGGGAAACGCTGTTTAATCAGATAATCATCCGGCAGAAAGATATCCGGCGCCTGCCAGCCGCGCAGCGCGAAATAGTTGGCCGTCCAGCGGCCTATGCCGGGCAGCGTCTGCAGCTGCTTCATGCCGGCGTCGATATTATCCGGCGCCACCAGCGGGAGATCGCCGCTGATGGCCGCCCGCGCCAGGTGTACCAGCGCCTCCGCGCGCCGCAGGGGCATGCCCAGCGCCTTTAGCGCCAGCGGGTCGGCCTGCGCCAGCCGCTGCGCGCCGGGAAACAGGTAAAAACCCGGCGCGTCGGCCAGCGGTTCTCCGAAGGCGGCCACCACTTTCCCGGTGAGCTTTGCCGCCATCGCCACGCTGACCAGTTGACCCAGCACCGCGCGTACCGCTTGCTCAAACGGGTCGAGAGAGCCCGGCAAACGCAGCCCCGGCCTCGGCCGCGCGAGCGCCCCCAGCGTCAGGGCAACCTGCTGCGGGTCACAGGATAAGTCCAACAATCTCCCCACCCGCATCAGGCACTCGTCCACCACCGGCTGCAGTCCGGCGGAAAGCGTCACCCGCATGCCCTGCGCGGCCTCATCCGGCATCACCGTAATCAGCCCGGCGCAGCCATTAAGGGCAAAGCTGCGGCGATAGCCATCGTCGCCGAAGGTTTCAATCCCCTGCACCGCACGAGCGCCAAGAAAGCTGAACATCCAATGCCAGTCGTAGGGGGGATTCCAGGGTAGCAGCGTCATCATTTCTCCTTTTTAGCGTTTCAATCATAGCGGCTCCGCGCCGGACGCGCCTTGCTTTTAAATTCCAGTTGTCGCAGTGCCGTCGATCCGCTAAAGTCGCCCCCCTTCTTCACCGGCATGGGGATTTTGCAGGCTATGTATATTGGTTTTGACTACGGTACCGCTAACTGTTCGGTCGCGGTGATGCGCGAAAATACACCGCAGCTGCTGACGCTGGAAAACGGCAGTTCACTGCTGCCGTCCATGCTTTGCGCGCCGACCCGCGAAGCGGTCAGCGAGTGGCTCTACCGCCATCATGACGTCCCGCCCAACGGTGATGAAAACCAGGCGCTGCTGCGCCGCGCGATAAGCTTCAATCGTGAGGAAGATATCGATGTACTCAGCAACAGCGTGCAGTTTGGCCTCGCTTCGCTGCATCAGTACGTTGACGATCCGGAAGAAGTTTACTTCGTGAAGTCGCCGAAATCGTTCCTCGGCGCCAGCGGGCTCAAGCCGCAGCAGGTTGCGCTGTTTGAAGATTTAGTCTGCGCCATGATGCTGCACATCAAACTCCAGGCGCAAACGCAGCTGCCGGACGCCATCGACCAGGCGGTTATCGGACGGCCGATTAACTTCCAGGGGCTGGGCGGCGATGACGCCAACGCCCAGGCGCAGGGAATTCTTGAGCGAGCGGCAAAGCGCGCGGGCTTTCGCGACGTCGTATTTCAGTTTGAGCCGGTCGCCGCCGGTCTGGATTTCGAAGCGACGCTGAGCGAAGAAAAACGCGTGCTGGTCGTCGATATCGGCGGCGGGACCACCGACTGTTCACTGCTGTTGATGGGGCCGCAGTGGCGGGAAAAAGCCGATCGCCAGCAAAGCCTGCTCGGCCATAGCGGCTGCCGCGTCGGCGGTAACGATCTGGATATCGCCCTGGCCTTTAAATGCCTGATGCCGCTGCTGGGGATGGGCGGCGATACGGAAAAAGGCATCGCGCTGCCGATTCTGCCGTGGTGGAATGCGGTGGCGATTAACGACGTTCCGGCGCAGACCGATTTTTACAGCGCCGCCAATGGTCGTCTGCTTAACGATTTGCTGCGCAGCGCCCGCGATAGCGAGAAGGTCGCGCTGCTGCTGAAGGTGTGGCGTCAGCGTCTTAGCTACCGTCTGGTGCGTAGCGCGGAAGAGAGTAAAATCGCCCTTTCCGCGCAGCCGACCGTGACAACCGATCTGCCGTTTATCAGCGACGAGCTGGCCACGGCTATCAGCCAGCAGGGGCTGGAAGCCGCGCTGGATCAGCCGTTAACCCGCATTATGGAGCAGGTTCAGCTGGCGCTGGATAACAGCAATGAGCAGCCGGATGTGATTTACCTGACCGGCGGCAGCGCTCGCTCGCCGTTGATTAAAAAAGCGCTGGCAGCCCATCTGCCGGGTATTCCGGTTGCCGGCGGCGATGATTTTGGCTCGGTCACCGCCGGTCTGGCCCGCTGGGCGCAGGTGGTATTTCGTTAACCATCCGTTCCCGGACTACGGGACGCAGTGAGTTTGTCGCCCGGCTTAGCGCAGCGCGAGCCGGGTTCACTCCCCCCGATTGCCGCCCCCTCTCAGCGCCCTTCACGCCGCGAAACGTAATCCCGCCTCTTTTCACCGGTATAAATCTGCCGCGGGCGATAAATATTCAGCGGCGCTTCGTGCATTTCGTTCCAGTGCGCCACCCAGCCGAGCGTTCTGCCAACGGCGGTGATCACCACAAACATGGATGAAGGCAGCCCCATCGCTTTGAGGATCACCGCTGTATAGAAATCAACGCTCGGCGACAGGCCATTTTCCACGAAGTACGGGTCGGTCAGCGCCACCTCTTCGAGGGCCATCGCTACCTGCAATGGCATATCGCACATCCCCAGTTCCTCCAGCACCCGGTGACAGGTTTCGCGCAAAATGGCGGCTCGCGGGTCGAGGTTACGGTAGCGAGAGTTACCGAATCCGAGACGACGTAACGCCTGCGGGTCGCGTTTCGCTTTGCTCAGGAACGCAGGGATTTGATCAACGGTTTTAATCTCCTCCAGCATCCGCATACTGGCTTCATTAGCCCCGCCGTGGGTCGGCCCCCACAGCGAAGCGAGCCCTGCGGCGATACAGGCAAACAGGTTCGCCCCGGAAGAGCCCGCCGCCCGAACGGTGGTGGTTGATGCGCACTGGCCGTGATCGGCGTGCAGCACCAGGATCTGGTTCATCGCCTGTTCAATCACCGGATTCAGCTGGTACGGTTCCGCCGGGATGGCAAACAGCATATGCAGGAAATTGCCCGCATAAGAGAGATCGTTGCGTGGATACTGCGCCGGTTGCTCAATAGAGAACTTGTAGCTCATCGCCGCCAGCGTCGGCATTTTCGACAGCAGACGGGTGGCGGCCAGAGCCCGGTGCTCCGGGTTTTCAACGTCCAGCACATCGTGATAAAACGCCGCCAGCGTGCCGACCAGGGCGCACATTAAGGCCATCGGATGCGAGTCGCGGCGGAAGCTGCCGCACATCCGCGCAATCTGCTCGTGCACCAGGCTATGGCGGGTAATCGTATTTTTGAACACCTGATAGCTGGCTTCATCAGGCGCATCGCCCTGCAGCAGAATCCAGGCCACTTCAAGAAAGTCACACTGGCGAGCCAGCTGATCGACCGGATAGCCGCGGTGCAGCAGAACGCTGTTCTCGGTATCGATCCAGGAGATAGCCGACGTGCAGCCGGCGGTATTAGCAAAGCCGGGGTCGAAACTGCACAGGCCTGAAGACGCCAGCGGACGGATATCCATGCCGAGGTGGCCCAGCGTTCCCGCCACCGTACCCAAAGGAATAGACTGCTGTTCATCCAAAGAAAGCGTTAGCGATTTCGTCGTCATCCTGTAAGGTCCCCTTCCACAACGAGTCAATGATTAACCTGGTCATTTCTCCAGGCGGAATAACCAACATAACCACAGTCGACCGCTGATTCTTTGATATAAATAACCAAAACATTGATAAACGACGGCTATTATTCATACTTAAGGAACGTCAGGGCGATTTTTCAACCGCATAAAATACGCATCTCATGAAATTAGCTGCATCTAAATTCTGACATTCCGCCTGTGAATCATATTTTTACTTCATCAATGAGCAATATATAACCAAATTTGTCTAATTTTTTGCGCCTGCAGGATTCGCGTCTCTAGACTTTGCGGCCCTGATTGCCTGAATGCGTTATTTATCACGGGTGCCCCGGCGGGCGTTGACGCCCCCGTGCGATCGCTGCCCCTCGGCTCTGGCGACAGGTTGGGTTTATTACCATCATTTCTCCCGACATTCATTAAAGCTTAATATAAGCACCTGCTTTTATATGCGCTGATTAAATAATCTATTGCTAATGGTATATAACTCCATGCACCTTCACGGCAGCACATCATAAATCCCTATGCGCTGTTTGAATTTTCCACTTGCTTATTATGACCCGCCCTCATACGTTAACATTGATTGCGAATCTTCTTACGGCAGGTCTGGCCAGTTACCCGGCTTGCAGATAACGCTGGAATAATATCTGCGGCACCAGCAGAATGCTGCGTTGTCCAGCCCTGTAATTTTATTTCCCGGATTCCGGAGAGTTGTCTGTGCCAGCCGCAGAGCCCCGGCGCGTTTATACCGTACGGATTGATTAGTCCATGCCGCAAGGGGGCGTAATTGAATCGTTTGTGCGCTTTTTTTGATGTTCTTCGCAGGCACCGTGGACCGCATTTCTGGGCATGGTGCAGCATCCTTATGGCCCTGCAGATGTGTACGCCGGCGCGCGCGGAAGTCCGTCAGCTGGGTATCGATATTCCCGTTGACTGGTACGCCGACGCCAGCGGCCAGATGTCCCTCGACGCCTTTCTTGCGCTACCACAAGAGGCGCTAAAAACGGCGTCGCTGATCCCGTCGTTTGGGTATTCAAAAAAAACTTTCTGGCTGCGCACGTCACTCCCGGCGGCTTATTTTTCCGGCGAGCAGCGCTGGCTGCAGCTTGGCCCACCGTTTATCGATCGTTTAACCGTCTATTATCGCCCCTACGGCAGCGATAGCCCGTGGAAACAAAAAGAGTTTGGCGACCATGCCCCAGCCCGCGATAGCGACCTCGACTACCGCGAAAGCGTGCTGATTTTAGCGCCCCCGCCCACGGCGGCAGGCTACGAGATGGTCTTCCGTCTGCAGAGCAGCAGCACCCTGATCCTGCTGGCGACGCTCTCATCGCCGCAGGAATTCGTTCGTTCGGCCACCCTCGATACCGCTTTCTGGAGTTTCTATTTCGGTCTGGCGGTCATTGCCAGCGGCATCGCCCTGTGGCTTGCCGTTGCGCTGCGCCGACGTCTGCTGTGGGGGATCTGCCTGTTTTCGCTGAACTATCCGCTCGTCGCGGCCCTGCATGGCTACCCGGAATGGTTATTCGGCGACGCCCTTCTGCCGGTTCAGGATTACATGATTAGCTGCCTGTCGCTGGTAAGCTATGCCACCGCGCTGTGGCTGCATAGCGAGGTCTTCGATCTGAAGAAGAACATGCCGCGGCTGCATCAACTGCTGCTGGCGGCGATCGGCTTAAACATTGCGCTGCAAATCAGCATCCCGCTGGGATTTTACGGCCGGGCAATGCAAATTGAAGCGGGGATATTTTTTATCGCCTCCCCGGTGCTGTTGATCACCTCATGGATGCTGTGGCGGCGTAAAGCGGTTGATATGAATACGCTGTTGCTCGGGCTACTGCCGCCGGTTTACGTGGTGTCAGCCGGGCTGGCCCTGCTCTCGGTACACGGCGTGATTCCGTTTCATACCAGGGTTTATTCCACCTGGCAGTATGCGCTGATCATCCATATCGTCACGGTCCTGATCATCGCCGTACTGCGGGTACGGGCGGAAAACCGTACCCTGATGCGCAAGCAGCAGCTGGCGAGAGAGTTACAAATTGAACGCGAGGCCAGTTTCCACCAGCGCCAGTTTATGGGGATGGTGGCGCATGAGTTCAGAACGCCGCTGGCCATCCTCGAGGCGGCGCTGGAAAATCTGCGCCTGTGCCCCACTGTGTCCACGCAGAGCGCGCGCCTCGATCGTATGCAGCGAGCGACCACCCGCCTGGTGCAGCTCACCGATAATTGCCTCGCCGATGCCCGGCTTTCCTCCAGAGACCTGCACGCCGACCGGCAGAATGCGGAGCTGCTGCCGGTTATCTATATCGCCGCCACGGTAGTGGATCTGTCGCTCAATCATTATTTACATGTCATCTGCGAAGGGCAAACTGTCGGGCCGCAATCGCCTTCGCCGGTGCTGTTTATTGATAGCGGGCTGCTGTGTATTGCGATCGCTAATCTGCTCGATAATTCAGTCAAATATTCGGCATCAGGTGAAATAAGAATCGAGATTTATCGCCTGCAAAAAGGGTTTGAAATACGCATTGGCGATCGCGGCCCCGGCATCGCGCCTGAACAGGTTGAGCATATTTTTGAGCGCTATCGACGCGGCGAAACCCATACGACCACGCCAGCCGGCACCGGCCTGGGTCTGTACGTCGCCCGACAAATTATACAGGCCCACGGGGGGGAGCTGTGCCTGGCGAAAAATACCGCTGACGGGTGCGAATTTGCGCTCACACTGCCGCTGGATGGACAGCAGAAGGACAAATCATGACATTACGCGTCGCTATCGTTGAAGATAGCGCTGATTTACTCGACGAACTGCTGGCCTTTTTACGCCATCGCGGCTTCGATGCATGGGGCGTGCGCAGCGCTGAAGCCTTCTGGCGGCAGCTGCATCGCGATCCGGTTGATATCGTGCTCATCGACATCGGTTTACCGGGAGAAGACGGATTTAGCGTGCTGGATTATCTGCATGGAATTGGCCATTTCGGACTGGTCGTCATCACCGCCAGAGGCCATGAGCAGGATCGCCTGCAGGCGTTGAACGCCGGCGCCGACCTGTATCTCATCAAGCCGGTCAACTTTTCCGACCTCGCGGAGAGCATTCACGCGCTTGGCGCCCGTCTCCGCCAGCAACCCGCGCCCCAGCCCACCGCGCCGACGATATCAGCGGAACGGTCAGCCTCTTCCACCTGGATATTACAAAGCGAACAGTTAATTGCGCCATCGGGGCTGATCCTGCCGCTAACGCAGCAGGAGTACCGTCTGCTGGAACTGTTAATGCGCAACCGCAATGAAGTGTGCAGCAAAGTTGACCTGCACGCCTCTCTGTTCACCGATGAAGGCGAACCGGAACTGCACCGGATCGATGTCGTCGTCAGCCGCTTGCGCCACAAGGCCCGCCTTCAGGGCATGGCCCTGCCGATTCGCGCTATTTTTGGCAAAGGTCTGGCGTTTCTTTCCTGATATTTGCCGACCCGGCCTCACCAGGCATTGCATCTTTGTGGCGGCGTCATGGCGGATAGTTTTTCATTCCTCCGCCTCTTGATCACTTTTTTTCAGTTTTTGAGAGGAATGAGAGAAATGAGACTGACAGCATATTAAGAATTTTCTTACATTGACATGGCATCGGGAGCGTACCGATTCAAAGCGTCCTCAGGCTAACCGGCTGTGGCCAGATTCAGCACAGCCTGAACGCTGGCCGCCCGCTGTACGCTGTCCGTTCGCCTGTGCCGGCACGGTTTAAAGAAGAGAATAAAAATATTCTCGTGCCTGGGATGTACATTTTTAACACCTGAAAATTTAATTAAAGGATATCCATCATGGCCATGCAAACATGGTTAGCCTTATTACTGTGCATATTTTGCCTCTGCGTTTCGGTATATAGCCTTATTTCTTATATCCGCGACAGGAGAAAACAGAAATTTCCGTTTTCAGCCAAGCACTCTTCGCGCAGAAAATAACTCAGGCGACACCAATAATAAATTATCTGCACAGTAACAATCACCGCATACGCCCGGAGGATTGATCGCAACATGGCGTTATGTTGATTTGCAGGGAACTAGCGCCATGAAAAAAATAAACATCGCAATCAATACCAGCAACACTTTTCTGCGGCAATCGCTGGCTTCCATGGTCAATGAGCTCACCCGCCGCGACGGTCATCTGCACGTCAGCTTTTCGTATAAGAAAAATGATTTTTTTGATAAGGATATTATTATCGCCGAGGTTCTCCCCGGTGAAATCTACCTGTGTAATACCAGTCTAAAAAATCGCAAATCAGATAGCTCAGTTATTATACTGCACAGCTACGACCAGCTCCCGGAGCAGGAACTGATTGTTAACTGCCTGAAAGGGGTTATTTTCGTGTCGATAAAATTAGTTAATATTGACAGGATGTTGGCCATCCTTGCTCAGGAGCTAAGAAAGTGCGAAGGTCTGGTTCTGGCCCGGCGGGCCGACTCGGCGATAGTCTGCAGCAACTGCCCGCACAAAATGCTGTCAAAATCGCAGGTTGCCGTCGCCTCCGGAATTATTCATGGCTTTGATATCAGTAAAATCTCCGCCCTGCACAAAGTCACGCCCAAAACCATCACCTGGCACAAAAGTAAAATCATGGAAAAATATCGCCTCAATAACCATTATGACTTTTTCCAGTTTATTAATTTGTTAAAAGAGCGCTGGTAAACCCGCGAATATGCCGGAACTGAGTAACACTATGCGCGATAAAATTAGGAATTTGACGGCTTGTAAGGGTCGGGAATCCGAAAAAATATCAGTGAGATGAAAAATATCTACTCTGGTGTTACGCGCAGCAGTAACATGATCCGGTTCCTTGATATGAAAATACCGTAGCGTGTTTTTAGCCATAAGAAAAACGTCTTTATCGAGGAATCTGTTACTTCGTCACATTGCCCCTTGCGTGCCTGTTAGGGGCCTCTTTTTTATGACGAAGCGCGCCCCCGTCAGAGAGGGCGCACGACGATCAGGCCTCGACCTGCTGAGCCGCAACTTCCTCTTCCGCGACCCCTTCCTGCAACAGACCTTCATTTTTTGACAGCATCGCCGTCGCGATCCCATTCCCCAGCACGTTAATCGCGGAACGCCCCATATCGAGAAAATGGTCAATACCCATCAGCAGCAAAATACCCGCCACCGGAATATTGAAGCTTGGGATGGTCGCGGCCAGCACCACCAGCGCCGAGCGCGGCACCCCGGCGATTCCCTTTGATGCCAGCATCAGGGTCAGCATCATCACGGTGATCTCGCTAAAGCTCAGATGAATATTGTAGGCCTGAGCGATAAACATCGCGGCAAACGAGCAGTACACCATCGAGCCGACGAGGTTAAAGGAGTAGCCGATGGGCAGCACGAACGACGCGATATTACGCGAGCAGCCGAACTCCACGAGGCGCTCAAGGGTCTTCGGATAGGCAGCTTCTGAGCTGCTGGTGGTAAACGCCACCAGTACCGGATCTTTCAGCATATTAAGCAGGCGAAAAACCTCTTTTTTCAGCACCATATATCCCACCGCCAGCAGCACCATGCTGGTCAGCAGCACTGCAACGTAGTAACCGCCGATGAACGAAGCATAGTTAAGCAGGATCCCCAGCCCCTGCGAGGCGATAACCGAAGAGATGGCGGCAAAAATCGCCAGCGGTGCCACGTACATCACGTACCCGGTGACCTTCAGCATAATATGGGAAACCACGTTCAGGGCCGCCACCAGCGGAGCGTTGAATTTTTCCCCCAGCGACGCTCCGGCAATGCCGAAGAACATTGAGAACACCACGATTTGCAGAATTTCGTTGTTGGCCATCGCTTCGGTAATGCTGGTCGGAATAGTATGCGTCAGAAAGCCTTTCAGGCTCATCCCGCTCACCGCCAGGCCGGTATCGACCGACTCTTTCGGAATTGCCAGATTCAACCCGGCGCCAGGGTGCTCAAGGGTAACAATCACCAGCCCAACCAGAATGGAGAGAATTGAAGAGGTAACAAACCATACCATGGCTTTACCGCCGACCCGCCCAATGGTAGCCGTTTCGCCAAGCCGCATAATGCCGACGGTGAGCGTACTGAAGACTAACGGCGCAATCACCATTTTAATCAGGCGAAGGAATACGTCGGTCAGCAGCGTAATATTTTCAGACCATGCGGTTATGGTCGTTTGCGCGGCGTATGCGTGAATGGCCGCGCCGGAGAGGATCCCCAACAGCATAAAGATAACGATGAACAGCGTGAGTTTGTTTGCACTTGCCACAAAAATTAACCCCTGATTTATTTAACGTGTTGTTATCAATGTGCATATATTTTATTTATTGGAGCACACCAAACATTCATCACATAAATTGAATAAAAGCAGACGGGGTTACAACTCTTTTTTTGGTTTTTATAGTAAAAGTTGATGTGCTCGTTGACGTGCATCAAGCAAGTTCATTCCGCCACGGCCGACGGCGGGCAAAAATACGCTCAGGGATGCTGTCCGCTTACATCGCCAGCCCGCCGCCGCCACTGAACGGCTGCTCGCCGGCGATTTTCATTATTTCCGCCCCCAGCGTGACAAACGGCGCCCGCCGGCTGGCATAAATCAGCCCGCCCGATGTCGGCCGCACCGCTTTGACCATATCGGTCAGCGGGTCGATGATTTCCGCGACAACATCGTCGGCGCTGACCCATTCGCCCGGCTGTTTTAGCGGCACCAGGATGCCGGTCGCCGGCGCGGTGACAATCTCCCCGGCAGCAAACGGCAGCATCACCGTTTCCTGCTGCGGCACCGCAGGCTTGTCGCCCGCCAGCACGCCGCGGTACTGCAGATAACGGTAAATACGTTCGGCGTCGTCGCAGGCGGTAGCGTGATTCACCTCGTGCTGGCCACGCAGCTCGACGGTCACCGCCATACAGCCGGGCTGCTGCGGGCCCCACGCCGGGTTTAGCGCGCTCAAACGCTGCCACGGCAGGCCGCAGGCCTCATCAAACGAGTTGCCCCCGCTCTCCTGGGACAGCAGCACGGCGCCAATACCGAGAAAAGCCGCCAGTACGTTCGCCTCGCGTTGCCAGGCCGGATCGGCGTAAAGGTGCAAAATCGCCTGGTCATCGCAATGGAGATCGAGCACCAGATCGGCATCGCAGGCGAGGCTCAGCAGATGTTGACGCAGGGCCTGAACCTCGCTTGCCACGGGAAGCGCCGCCAGCGCCTTCTGCATGGCATCGCGCACCTGCTGGAGATATTCGGCGCGCGTAGCGGGCGATTCCGCGGGTAGCCAGGGCTGCGCCAGCGCCGCCAGATCGGGAAAGTCGCGGTTGAAATTGCGCCCGCTCGCCAGATCGAAACGGCCAATGCCGCTGTTAAGCAGCAGCTGAGCCAGCCCCGGCGGATTGGCTACCGGCACCATAATAATTTCACCGCGCAGCTCGCCCCGTCGTTCCGCCTGGCTGAGTAATCTTTTAAGATAATGCAGAACCAGCATGCCCGGAATTTCATCGGCGTGCAGCCCCGCCTGCAGATAGACTTTCTCGCCGGCGCCGGGCGCGCCGAAATGAAAATGGCTTAATTGCCGCTGCCCACCGAGCGCATGTTGAGGTAATGTATCGTGTTTAATTTTCATTGGACGTCCCATCTGTGGAAAAGAAAACCCGGCTTGACCGTATCGATCATAAGATCCTTGAAATCCTGCGCCGGGATGGCCGCATTTCTTATCAGAAGCTCTCGGAGCAGGTAAATCTCACCGCGCGTCCATGTCTGGAACGCGTGCGCGGCCTCGAGCGTGACGGCATCATTCGCGGCTACAGCGCCATTATCGAACTGCCCGAGCCGGAGCATGCGTTTGTGGTGCAGGCGCAAATCGCCCTGGCCGACCACGGCCGCTCGCAGCCGGTGTTTGAACAGGAGATGCGCCAGACGCCCGAAGTGCTGGACTGCTGGCTGGTGAGCGGCAGCTTCGACTTTCTGGTACGCATCGGCTGTCGCAGCATGGCGCACTATTGCCAGCTGGCGGATAGCTGGCTGACCAGTAAAAAGTTTCACGTTGATAAAATCGTTACTCTGACCGAACTCCAGGCGATTAAGCGCTCCTGATTAGCCGCGGCGGATAAACGCCAGCCAGCGCCGTTCGGCGCGGGAAAAGGCGAAAATCAGCAGAAAGGTGCACAGGAGATAGAGCGCCGCGGCCATCAGAAACGGAATAAACGGCGACCAGGTCATGGCGTAGAACGCGCGGGCCACGCCGGTAATATCCAGCAGGGTTACCGTGCTGGCCAGCGAGGTGGCGTGGAGCAAAAAGACCATTTCATTATTCAGCGCCGGGATCCCGCGTCTGAGCGTCGCGGGCAGCACCAGACGACGAATAATCTGCCATTTCCCCATCCCATAGGCTTCTCCGGCAACCCACTCCTGACGGGGAAAGGTCAGCATCATCCCCGCCAGCAGCTCCGCAACGTAAGCGGAGGTGTTCAGCACCAGCGCCAGCGTGGCGCAGAAAGTCGCATCGCGAAACAGCAGCCAAAACGGCTGCTCGTTCATCCAACCCGTCTGCACGATATCGAACTGCGACAGGCCGTAGTAAATCAGCATCAGTTGCAGATAGAGCGGCGTGCTGCGGAAAAAATACGTAAAACCACGGATGGGCAGCGCCAGCGCGCGCGGGCCGTACACCTGCCCCACCGCCAACGCAATCGCCAGCGCCATCCCGGGAACGATGGAGAGCAAAAACAGCTCCGCCGTTATCGCCAGCCCGCTGGCGGCACCGTTGCCGTCGCTCCAGATAAAGCTCGGGATCGCATCGAGAAAGGTTTGCAGATTCATAGCGCGGCCCCCGCCGTGGAAGAACGCAGCGCATAACGCTTCGCCAGGCGGCTAAACAACCAGCTGGAGAGCGCGGTAATGACCATATAAATCAGGGAAACCAGGAAATAGAAGAGGAACGGTTTCTGCGTGGCGCGCCCGGCCTGCTCGGCCAGCCATACCATGTCCTCCAGGCCCAGGATCGACACCAGCGCCGACGCTTTCATCAGCCCCAGCCAGTTATTATTGATCCCGGGAATCGCGAAGCTCAGCATCTGCGGCAGCATCACCCGGCGAAATACCGTCCACGGGCGCATTCCGTAGGCCTGCGCGGCTTCGGTTTGCCCGCGATCGACGGTCAGAAATGCGCCGCGAAAGGTCTCGGTGTAATAGGCGCCGAACACAAAGCCAATCGCCAGCACGCCGGAAAAAAAGTATTGAAGCGCACCGGCCCCAGCCCCACCGCTGCCAGCAGCAGGTTAACCAGCATCTCGCCGCCGAAAAACAGCAGTAGCATAATCACCAGCTCGGGAATACCGCGTACCAGGGTAGTGTAGGCGGTGGAAAACAGGCGCAGCCACGGCGGGCCAAAGAGTTTAACCAGCGAGTTGATCAGGCCCAGCAGCAGCGCGACCAGCAATGAGCAGAGCATCACGCACAGCGAAAGCGCCGCGCCGCGTAACAGTAAGGGTAAATAGTCTGCGACCATGTTCAGCCTTCCACGGGTGCCGTAAAGGGGCGCAAGCCAGCGCCTGCGCCCTCGCCTTCACGGCTTATTTGCCATAAATATCAAAGCTAAAGTATTTTTTCTGGATAGCGTCGTAGGTGCCATCGGCGCGAATAGCCTTGATAGCGCCGTTCAGGGCATCCCGCAGCGCCGGATTATCTTTATTCACCGCAATCCCCACATCGGAAGAGATGCCGCCGTCCTGAATGACCGGACCGGCAAAAGCGAATTTCTGCCCGCGCGGGGTATCAATAAAGCCGGTCGCCGCCTGGATATTATCCTGCAAGGCGGCGTCAATACGTCCGGAGAGCAGGTCAAGGTAGACGTTATCCTGATTCGCGTAGCTGACGATCTTCACGCCGTGGTTGGCCCAGTTAGCCTTCGCAAACGCTTCATGGGTGGAACCGGTCTGGACGCCGACGGACTTGCCTTTCAGGCTGGCGACCTCAGGCAGCAGCGGGCTACCTTTGCGCGCCACCAGCTGCGCTGCGCTGCGGTAGTAGCGGTCGGTGAAGTCCACTTCCTTTTTACGCGCATCGGTCATATTGAGCGAAGCGATAATGGCATCGAACTTATGCGCATTGAGAGCGGCAATCATGCTTTCGAACGGCTGCTTAACGAAAACGCATTTGGCTTTTAGCTGGGTGCACAGCGCGTTGGCGATATCAATATCAAAACCGGTAATTTCACCGCTGGGGGCCAGTACGTCAAACGGCGGATAGCCGCCATCGACGCCAAAGCTGATGGTATCAAACTGCTGGGCGGCCAGCGGCGCGCTGAGCGCCATGCAGGCCAGTAGTGCGGCAAGGCGTAGTTTCATTTCGATCTCCCCGGTGTCGGCGCAAAAATTAAAAACGCAGTGAGAGGCAGGTCAGGCCGCCATCCATTTTCTTAAATTCGCTGGTGTCGAGCTGCACGACAGGCATTCCCAGCTTGCTGATTTCGCCCAGGGTACAGGGGTAGCCCTGCGGCGTAATTAAGGTATCGTTGATCCACAGCGTATTTCCGGCGTAGGCCTCTTCCTCCGGGATCACGATACGGTTGAAGCCGCTAAACGCCGGATGGTTAACGTAGCCTTCCGTCAGCAGCAGCGTATTGCGGCCCACATAGTTGACGATCGATTTCAGATGCAGACCGGCGCTCACGTCAATCGCCGTCACCGTGTAGCCGTGCGGCTCAACGGCGGCGGCAAATTCGCGGATCCCCTGCTCATCGGTACGCGCCGTCAGGCCGATAAAAAATCGTTTGCCCACCAGCAGCACGTCGCCGCCGTCCATATGTCCGCTTTCGCTCATCTGCACCAGTGGACGAAACCCCGCCAGCACCGGCGCAATGGTATCGACTTCGCCCTGACGGCTCGGCGCGCCCGGATGAGTAATCACCGCCAGTTCCGGCATGACCACCGCGGTATCTTCAACAAAGTGCGCATCGGGATATTCCGCCGCGGCAGGAAGCACGGTGACCTTCAGGCCGAGCTGCAGAAGGGTCTCTACATAGGCGAGAAACTGGCGCGTGGTGGCAGCGATATCCGGCGCGCCCAGTTGGGCGGTAGTTTGTCCTGCGCCGCAGGTGGCGGCCGGTAGACGGGCGATAGCTTGGGTAAAATGCATAAAGAACCCTCTGATAGTGGTCGCATTGCTTAAAGCAAAATCTTGAGTGAATTTGATTATTAAACAGATGCGCCTGCCAATCAGGCTGAATCACGCCCCGGGGCCGCTTATTCACGCTGTATATCAGCCTGGCTGCGACGCATTCCGCTGTGACCCTTAAGAAACAGCGAATGACCGGCGATAATTCACCGGGTTCCTCGCCCGGCTAAGCAAAATCGTTAAGCGAATTTTTCGCCTAACTATTCATCGTAACCGGCTCAAGGAAAAGCGTTTTTTCCAGACGTTTCTGGACAGTCTTTTCATAATTCCTCCATTTTTAAGCGGCGTTCGCTGACTAAACTAGTATCATTCCGTGAAACGTTTCAGGATGAGATAGCAAATTAATGAAAGGTAGCAATAAAAGCCGTTGGGCAGCCGTGCTGGTGGTAGCGATCGTCGCGGGCGCCGCGTACTGGTTCTGGCAGGGTCGCGAAGCGGCAAATAGCGGCGCGCCGACGGCGACAGGCGCGCGTCAGCAGGGCCCCGGAGGCGGACGGCCCGGTCGTTTTGGCGCAGCCCTCGCGCCGGTACAGGCGGCAACCGCGACCAGCGAAGCGGTGCCGCGCTACCTTTCCGGCCTCGGCACCGTGACGGCGGCGAATACCGTCACCGTGCGCAGCCGCGTCGACGGCCAGCTTCTGGCGATCCACTTTACCGAAGGCCAGCAGGTCAAAGCGGGCGATCTGCTCGCGGAAATCGATCCCAGCCAGTTTAAAGTCGCCCTCGCCCAGGCCGAGGGGCAACTGGCCAAAGATCGGGCGACCCTCGCCAACGCCCGCCGCGATCTGGCGCGCTACCAGCAGCTGGTGAAAACCAATCTGGTGTCGCGCCAGGAGCTGGATACCCAGCAGTCGCTGGTCAGCGAAACCCAGGGCACGATTAAGGCGGACGAAGCCGCTGTCGCCAGCGCCCAGCTCCAGCTGAACTGGAGCCGCATCACCGCGCCGATTGACGGCCGGGTCGGCTTAAAACAGGTGGATATCGGCAACCAGATCTCCAGCGGCGACACCACCGGCATTGTGGTACTGACGCAAACCCACCCTATTGATGTGGTCTTTACGCTGCCGGAAAACCAAATCGCCACCGTCATACAGGCGCAAAAGGCGGGGAAAAAGCTGGCGGTCGAAGCCTGGGACCGCACCAATAAACAGAAAATCAGCGAAGGCTCGCTGCTGAGCCTCGATAACCAGATTGACGCCACCACCGGCACCATCAAGCTGAAAGCGCGCTTTACAAACCTTGATGACGCCCTGTTCCCCAATCAATTCGTCAACGCCCGTATGCTGGTCGATACCGAGCAAAACGCGGTAGTGATCCCAACCGCCGCGCTGCAAATGGGTAACGAAGGTCATTTCGTCTGGGTACTGAACGACGAGAATAAGGTCAGCAAGCACACCGTCACGCCGGGTATTCAGGACAGTCTTAAAGTGGTGATCAACGCCGGTCTCTCCGCCGGCGATCGCGTGGTTACTGACGGGATCGATCGTCTGACGGAAGGCGCAAAAGTTGAGGTCGTCGAAGCCCACGATGCGGCAACCGCCGCCGAGCCGGAAAAAGCCACCAGCCGCGAATACGGTAAAAAAGGAGCGCGCTCCTGATGCAAGTGTTACCGCCGAGCAGTACGGGCGGCCCTTCCCGTCTGTTTATCATGCGCCCGGTCGCCACGACGCTGTTAATGGTGGCCATCATGCTGGCCGGGATTATCGGCTATCGATTCTTACCGGTTTCGGCGCTGCCGGAAGTGGACTACCCGACGATTCAGGTGGTAACCCTCTATCCCGGCGCCAGCCCGGACGTGATGACCTCATCCGTGACGGCCCCGCTGGAGCGCCAGTTTGGCCAGATGTCCGGCCTCAAGCAGATGTCTTCCCAGAGCTCCGGCGGCGCGTCAGTGGTCACGCTCCAGTTCCAGCTCACGCTGCCGCTGGACGTCGCGGAACAGGAAGTACAGGCGGCCATCAACGCTGCCACCAACCTGCTGCCTTCTGACCTGCCTAACCCGCCGGTCTACAGCAAAGTTAACCCCGCCGATCCGCCGATTATGACCCTCGCGGTCACCTCTTCCGCCGTGCCGATGACCCAGGTCGAGGATATGGTCGAGACCCGCGTGGCGCAGAAGATCTCCCAGGTTTCCGGCGTCGGGCTGGTCACCCTCGCGGGCGGCCAGCGCCCGGCGGTACGCGTCAAGCTCAACGCCCAGGCCATCGCCGCGCTCGGGCTGACCAGCGAAACGGTGCGCACCGCGATAACCAGCGCCAACGTCAACTCGGCGAAAGGGAGCCTTGACGGCCCGGCGCGGGCGGTGACCCTCTCCGCCAACGATCAGATGCAGTCGGCAGAAGATTATCGCCGCCTGATTATCGCCTGGCAGAACGGCGCACCGATTCGCCTCGGCGACGTCGCCACCGTGGAACAGGGCGCGGAAAACAGCTGGCTCGGAGCATGGGCGAACAATCAGCGGGCGATCGTCATGAACGTCCAGCGCCAGCCGGGGGCCAATATTATCTCTACCGCCGACAGCATCCGCCAGATGCTGCCGCAGCTGACCGAAAGTCTGCCGAAATCAGTCAAAGTACAGGTGCTTTCCGACCGCACTACCAACATCCGGGCGTCGGTTAGCGACACCCAGTTCGAGCTGATGCTGGCTATCGCCCTGGTGGTGATGATTATTTACGTCTTTCTGCGCAACGTCCCGGCGACGATTATTCCCGGCATCGCCGTGCCGCTATCGCTGGTCGGCACCTTTGCGGTAATGGTGTTTCTCGATTTTTCGATTAACAACCTGACGCTGATGGCCCTGACCATCGCCACCGGCTTTGTGGTCGATGACGCCATCGTGGTGATCGAAAACATCTCGCGCTATATCGAGAAAGGCGAAAAGCCGCTGGCCGCCGCCCTGAAAGGGGCCGGAGAGATTGGCTTTACCATTATCTCGTTGACCTTCTCGCTGATTGCGGTGCTGATCCCGCTGCTGTTTATGGGCGATATCGTTGGCCGCCTGTTCCGCGAGTTCGCCATTACCCTGGCGGTGGCGATCCTGATCTCCGCGGTGGTGTCGCTGACCCTGACGCCGATGATGTGCGCCCGCATGCTGAGCCACGAGTCGCTGCGCAAGCAGAACCGCTTCTCGCGCGCCAGCGAGCGTTTCTTTGAGCGGGTGATCGCCGTCTATGGCCGCTGGCTGAGCCGGGTA
Source organism: Klebsiella sp. HMSC09D12 (assembly GCF_001808475.1). Taxonomy (NCBI): domain Bacteria; kingdom Pseudomonadati; phylum Pseudomonadota; class Gammaproteobacteria; order Enterobacterales; family Enterobacteriaceae; genus Klebsiella; species Klebsiella sp. HMSC09D12. The sequence goes on from NZ_KV793506.1 coordinate 109,296, forward strand.
TTGAATCATCCCTGGCTGACACTGAGCGTGGCCCTCGGTACCCTGGTGCTGTCGATTATGCTATGGGTGTTTATTCCGAAGGGCTTTTTCCCGATTCAGGACAACGGCATCATTCAGGGTACGCTGCAGGCGCCGCAGTCGGCGTCGTTCGCCAACATGGCCGAGCGCCAGCAGCAGGTGTCGGCGGCGATACTCAAAGATCCGGCGGTAGAAAGCCTGACCTCCTACGTCGGGGTTGACGGCACCAACCCGGCGCTCAACAGCGCCCGCCTGCAAATCAACCTTAAGCCGCTGGACGAGCGCGACGATCGCGTGCAGACGGTGATCGGCCGCCTGCAGAACGCGGTGAGCGGGATTCCCGGCATTGAGCTTTACCTTCAGCCCACGCAGGATCTGACCATTGACACCACCGTCAGCCGCACTCAGTACCAGTTCACCCTGCAGGCGAACTCGCTGGATGCGCTCAGCAACTGGGTCCCTCAGCTGCTGACCCGGCTGCAGGCGCTGCCGCAGCTCTCCGACGTCAGCAGCGACTGGCAGGACAAGGGCCTGGCGGCGTATATCAACGTTGACCGCGATAGCGCCAGCCGCCTCGGCATCAGTATGGCGGACGTCGATAATGCGCTGTATAACGCCTTCGGCCAGCGTTTAATCTCCACCATCTATACCCAGGCGAATCAGTACCGCGTGGTGCTGGAGCAGGATACCCAGGCCACGCCGGGGCTGGCGGCGCTGGATAATATTCGCCTGACCAGCAGCGACGGTGGGATTGTGCCGCTGAAATCCATCGCCAGCGTCGAGGAGCGTTTTGCCCCGCTATCCATAAACCATCTCGATCAGTTCCCGGTCACCACCATCTCGTTTAACGTGCCGGATAACTATTCGCTGGGCGATGCGGTCGATGCCATCCTTGGCGCCGAACAGGCGCTGGAATTCCCGAGCGATATCCGCACCCAGTTCCAGGGCAGCTCTCTGGCTTTCCAGTCGGCGCTGGGCAGCACCGTCTGGCTGGTGGTCGCTGCGGTAGTGGCGATGTATATCGTCCTCGGAGTACTGTATGAAAGCTTTATTCACCCGATAACGATTCTCTCCACCCTGCCGACGGCGGGCGTGGGCGCGCTGCTGGCGCTGTGGCTGGCGGGGAGCGAACTGGACGTTATCGCGATTATCGGCATCATACTGCTGATCGGCATCGTCAAGAAAAACGCCATCATGATGATCGACTTCGCGCTGGCCGCCGAACGCGAACAGGGCATGCCGCCGCGCGAGGCTATCTACCAGGCCTGTCTGCTGCGCTTTCGTCCCATCCTGATGACCACCCTCGCCGCCCTGCTCGGCGCGCTGCCGCTGATGCTCAGCACCGGCGTCGGCGCGGAGCTGCGCCGTCCGCTGGGGATTGGCATGGTCGGCGGTCTGATGCTCAGCCAGGTGCTGACCCTGTTCACTACCCCGGTGATCTATCTGCTGTTCGACCGACTGTCGCTGTATATGAAGAGCCGATTCCCGCGGCGTGAAGAGGAGGCGTAGGTGAAGTTTTTCGCGCTCTTCATTTACCGTCCGGTGGCGACGATTCTGATTTCGCTCGCCATTACTCTCTGCGGCATCCTCGGTTTTCGCCTGCTGCCGGTAGCGCCGCTGCCGCAGGTGGACTTCCCGGTTATCATGGTCAGCGCCTCGCTGCCCGGCGCGTCGCCGGAGACCATGGCCTCTTCGGTGGCGACGCCGCTGGAGCGCTCTTTGGGGCGGATTGCCGGGGTCAATGAGATGACCTCCTCCAGCTCGCTCGGCAGTACGCGCATCATTCTTGAGTTCAACTTTGACCGCGATATCAACGGCGCGGCCCGCGACGTGCAGGCGGCGATTAACGCCGCGCAAAGCCTGCTGCCGAGCGGTATGCCGAGCCGTCCGACCTATCGCAAAGCCAACCCGTCAGACGCGCCGATCATGATCCTCACCCTCACCTCGGATACCTGGTCCCAGGGTGAACTGTACGACTTCGCCTCAACCCAACTGGCGCAGACCATTGCCCAGATTGACGGCGTCGGCGACGTCGACGTCGGCGGCAGTTCGCTGCCCGCGGTGCGCGTCGACCTCAACCCACAGGCGCTGTTTAACCAGGGCGTGTCGCTCGACGCGGTGCGCACCGCCATCAGCAACGCCAACGTGCGTAAACCGCAGGGGGCGCTGGAAGATGCCACACACCGCTGGCAGGTGGCGACCAACGACGAGCTGAAAACCGCTGCCGAATACCAGCCGCTGATCGTGCACTACAACAACGGCGCGGCGGTGCGCCTCGGCGACGTCGCCAACGTCACCGATTCGGTGCAGGACGTGCGCAACGCCGGGATGACTAACGCCAAACCGGCGATTTTGCTGATGATCCGTAAGCTGCCGGAGGCCAATATCATTGAAACGGTGGACAGCATTCGCGCCCGTCTGCCGGAGCTACAGCGCACCATCCCGGCCTCTGTCGATCTGCAAATCGCCCAGGACCGTTCGCCGACCATCCGCGCCTCGCTGGAGGAAGTTGAGCAAACGCTGGTGATCTCGGTGGCGCTGGTGATCCTCGTGGTCTTCCTCTTCCTCCGCTCGGGGCGCGCGACGCTGATCCCGGCGGTGGCGGTTCCGGTTTCGCTGATCGGCACCTTCGCCGCCATGTACCTGTGCGGCTTCAGCCTTAACAACCTGTCGCTGATGGCGCTGACCATCGCTACCGGCTTCGTGGTTGATGACGCCATCGTGGTGCTGGAAAACATTTCCCGCCATCTCGAAGCGGGCATGAAGCCGCTGCAGGCGGCGCTGCAGGGGAGCCGGGAAGTCGGATTTACCGTTCTGTCGATGAGCCTGTCGCTGGTGGCGGTATTCCTGCCGCTGCTGCTGATGGGCGGCCTGCCGGGAAGGCTGCTGCGCGAATTCGCCGTTACTCTGTCGGTGGCGATCGGCATCTCGCTGGCGGTCTCCCTGACCCTGACGCCGATGATGTGCGGCTGGCTGCTGAAAAGCGGCAAGCCGCACGAGCCGACGCGCAAGCGCGGTGTTGGCCGCCTGCTGGTGGCGATTCAGGGCGGATACGGTAAGTCGCTGAAGTGGGTACTGAAGCATAGCCGCTTAACCGGCCTGGTGCTGCTTGGCACCATCGCGCTGAGCGTCTGGCTCTATATTTCGATTCCTAAAACCTTCTTCCCGGAGCAGGACACCGGGGTGCTGATGGGCGGGATCCAGGCCGATCAGAGCATCTCGTTCCAGGCGATGCGCGGCAAGCTGGAGGACTTTATGAAGATCATTCGTGAAGATCCGGCGGTGGACAACGTCACCGGTTTTACCGGCGGCTCGCGGGTCAACAGCGGGATGATGTTTATCACCCTGAAGTCGCGCGATGAGCGCCATGAAACGGCGCAGCAGATTATCGATCGGCTGCGGAAAAAGCTGGCCAAAGAGCCGGGGGCCAACCTGTTCCTGATGGCGGTACAGGATATCCGCGTCGGCGGCCGTCAGGCCAACGCCAGCTACCAGTACACGCTGCTGTCGGACGACCTTGCGGCGCTGCGGGAGTGGGAACCCAAAATCCGCAAAACGCTGGCGGCGCTGCCGGAGCTGGCGGACGTCAACTCCGACAGCCAGAATAACGGCGCCGAGATGGACCTGATCTACGACCGCGATACCATGTCGCGACTCGGCATCAGCGTGCAGGACGCCAATAATCTGCTAAATAACGCCTTCGGTCAGCGGCAGATCTCAACCATCTACCAGCCGCTGAACCAGTATAAAGTGGTGATGCAGGTCGACCCGGTCTACACCCAGGACGTCAGCGCCCTCGATAAAATGTTTGTGATCAACAGCGAAGACAAGCCGATCCCGCTATCCTATTTCGCCAAATGGCAGCCGGCCAACGCCCCGCTGTCGGTGAACCATCAGGGGCTGTCGGCGGCATCGACCGTGTCGTTTAACCTGCCTACCGGCAAATCGCTGTCAGAAGCCAGCGACGCCATTAACCGGGCGATGACCCAGCTTGGCGTACCGTCCAGCGTCCGCGGGTCGTTCGCCGGGACCGCGCAGGTGTTCCAGGAGACCATGAACTCGCAGGTGATCCTGATTCTGGCGGCTATCGCCACGGTCTATATCGTGCTGGGGATCCTCTATGAGAGCTACGTTCATCCGCTAACCATTCTGTCGACTATTCCGTCCGCGGGCGTCGGCGCGCTGCTGGCGCTGGAGCTTTTCGATGCCCCGTTCAGCCTAATCGCGCTTATCGGGATTATGCTATTAATTGGCATTGTGAAGAAAAACGCCATCATGATGGTCGACTTTGCCCTGGAAGCGCAGCGCAACGGCAACCTGCCGCCGGAAGAGGCAATCTTCCAGGCCTGTCTGCTGCGTTTCCGGCCGATAATGATGACCACCCTGGCAGCGCTGTTCGGCGCGCTGCCGCTGGTTATCTCTGGCGGCGATGGCGCCGAGCTGCGCCAGCCCTTGGGGATCACCATTGTCGGCGGTCTGGTAATGAGTCAGCTGTTGACCCTGTATACCACGCCGGTGGTCTATCTGTTCTTCGACCGTCTGCGGCTGCGTTTTTCGCGAAAAGTCCATCAACCGGTAAGCGAATAACATGACAGATCTTCCTTCCAGCGTACGCTGGCAGCTGTGGATAGTGGCCTTTGGCTTTTTTATGCAGGCGCTGGATACCACCATCGTTAACACCGCCCTCCCCTCAATGGCGCAAAGTCTTGGGGAGAGCCCGCTGCATATGCATATGGTTATCGTCTCCTACGTGCTGACGGTGGCGGTGATGCTGCCCGCCAGCGGCTGGCTGGCGGATCGTGTCGGAGTAAGAAATATCTTTTTTAGCGCCATCGTGCTGTTCACCGCCGGCTCCCTGTTCTGCGCGCAGGCCGCCACGCTCGATCAGCTGATTCTGGCCCGGGTGCTGCAGGGCGTCGGCGGCGCAATGATGGTTCCCGTAGGCCGCCTGACGGTAATGAAAATTGTCCCGCGCAGCCAATATATGGCGGCGATGACCTTCGTCACCCTGCCCGGCCAGGTGGGGCCGCTGCTCGGCCCGGCGCTCGGCGGGATGCTGGTGGAGTACGCCTCCTGGCACTGGATCTTTCTGATCAATATTCCGGTTGGCATCATCGGCGCCATCGCCACGCTGTGGCTGATGCCCAACTACACTCTGCAAACCCGGCGCTTTGATATCCTCGGCTTTATTTTGCTGGCCGCTGGCATGGCGACGCTCACCCTGGCGCTCGACGGCAAAAAGGGGCTCGGAATCTCCCCCCTGTGGCTGACGGCGCTGGTGGCCATCGGCGCGGCGTCAATTCTGTGCTATCTGTGGCACGCGCGCGGCAACCGCAACGCGCTGTTCAGCCTGAAGCTGTTTAACAACCGCACCTTTTCTCTCGGCCTTGGCGGCAGCTTCGCCGGGCGCATCGGCAGCGGTATGCTGCCGTTCATGACCCCGGTGTTTTTACAGATTGGCCTCGGCTTTTCGCCGTTCCACGCCGGGCTGATGATGATCCCGATGGTGCTTGGCAGCATGGGAATGAAGCGCATTGTGGTTCAGGTGGTCAACCGCTTCGGCTATCGTCGGGTGCTGGTGACTTCAACGATCGGCCTCGCGCTGGTCAGCCTGCTATTTATGGCCGTCGCGCTCGCGGGCTGGTACTGGCTGCTGCCGGTGGTCCTGTTTCTGCAGGGAATGATTAACTCCAGCCGCTTCTCCTCAATGAATACCCTGACCCTGAAGGACCTGCCCGACGATCTGGCCAGCAGCGGCAACAGCATGCTATCGATGGTCATGCAGCTGTCGATGAGTATCGGCGTCACTATCGCCGGGATGCTACTCGGTCTCTACGGCCAGCAGCATATCGGCGTCGATGCGGCGACCGCTCATCAGGTGTTTCTTTATACCTACTTAAGCATGGCGGTGGTTATTGCGCTGCCGGCACTCATTTTTTCCCGCGTACCGGACGACACCACGATGAATACCGTGCTTCGTCGCCGTAAAAGGAGTGAGTCTTGAAGTTCTGGCGTCCCGGCATTACCGGCAAGCTGTTTATCGCGATTCTTGCCACCTGCATCGTGCTGCTAATCAGCATGCACTGGGCGGTGCGTATTAGCTTTGAACGCGGCTTTATCGACTATATCAAGCGCGGCAACGAACAGCGCCTGACCATGCTCGGCGATGCCCTGAGCGAACAGTATGCCCAGCACGGCAGCTGGAAGTTCCTGCGCAACAACGACCGCTTTATTTTCCAGCTGCTGAAAACCTTTGAGCGCGACAATGACGATCGCTCGCCGCCGGGTCGCGGCATGGGTCCGATGGACGAACCGCGTCCGGGCCCCGGCCCCGGAGAGATGCCGCCGGATGCCGCGCCGGACCGCCCCCTTGAGGGCCCGCGCGGCGATCGTGGCGATCGCGGTCCCGGTCCTGATATGCCTCCGCACGGCTGGCGCACGATGTTCTGGGTGGTCGATCAGAAAGGGCGCGTACTAGTGGGCCCGCGCGAGCGCGTCCCGACAGACGGTACCCGGCGCAGCATTATGGTTAACGGCGTCGAGGTTGGCGCGGTCATTGCCTCGCCGGTTGAGCGCCTGACGCGCAACACCGATATCAACTTCGACCGTCAGCAGAAACGCACCAGCTGGCTGATTGTCGCCCTCGCTACGCTGCTGGCGGCGCTGGCCACCTTCCCGCTGGCGCGCGGTCTGCTCGCCCCGGTTAAACGGCTGGTTGAGGGGACTCATCGTCTGGCGGCCGGCGATTTCTCCACCCGGGTCACCGCCACCAGCAGCGATGAACTGGGGCGCCTGGCGAAAGATTTCAACCAGCTAGCCAGTACCCTTGAACGCAATCAGCAAATGCGCCGCGACCTGATGGCCGATATTTCTCATGAACTGCGCACGCCGCTGGCGGTGCTGCGCGGCGAGCTGGAGGCGATTCAGGATGGCATCAGGAAATTTACCCCGGATTCCATCGCCTCCCTACAGGCGGAGGTCGCCACCCTCACCAAACTGGTCGAGGATTTGCACCAGCTTTCCATGTCCGATGAAGGCGCCCTCACCTACCAGAAAAGCTCGGTGGATATTATTAATCTGCTGGAGGTCGCCGCCGGCGCGTTTCGCGAGCGCTTCGCCAGCCGTGGACTGTCGATTGGCGTTTCGCTGCCGGAAAGCGCGGCGATTTTCGGCGACCGGGATCGCCTGATGCAGCTGTTCAACAACCTGCTGGAAAACAGCCTGCGCTATACCGATAGCGGCGGCGGCCTGCAGATTAGCGCCAGCCAGAGCGGCCAGATGCTGATTCTCGACTTTGCCGATAGCGCGCCCGGCGTCACCGACGAACAGCTGGAGCGGCTGGTTGAGCGCTTTTATCGTACCGAAGGGTCGCGTAATCGTGCCAGCGGCGGCTCTGGTCTGGGGCTGGCGATTTGCCTTAACATCGTGGCTGCCCACGGCGGCACTTTACGTGCCGGCCATTCGCCTTTGGGCGGGGTTAGCATTAAAGTAGAGTTACCTCTGGAACGTAATTTATCGAGAGACGTATGACTGAATTACCTGTTGATGAAAACACGCCGCGCATTCTTATCGTGGAAGATGAGCCCAAACTGGGCCAATTGCTGATCGATTATCTTCAGGCGGCGGGTTACGCGCCGACGCTGATCAATCACGGCGATCGGGTTCTACCGTACGTTCGCCAGACGCCGCCGCATCTGATCCTGCTGGATCTGATGCTGCCCGGTACCGACGGACTCACTCTGTGCCGGGAAATCCGCCGTTTCTCTGAAGTTCCGGTGGTGATGGTAACCGCCAAAATCGAGGAGATCGACCGCCTGCTGGGGTTAGAAATCGGCGCCGATGACTATATCTGTAAGCCCTATAGCCCGCGTGAAGTGGTGGCCCGCGTGAAGACCATTCTTCGCCGCTGCAAGCCGCAGCGCGATCTGCAGGCGCTGGATGCCGAAAGCCCGCTGATTGTCGACGAGGGCCGCTTCCAGGCTTCCTGGCGCAACAAGCTGCTGGACCTCACGCCCGCCGAGTTCCGGCTGCTGAAGACCCTCTCTCAGGAGCCGGGTAAAGTCTTCTCCCGTGAACAGCTGCTCAATCATCTGTACGACGATTACCGCGTGGTCACCGATCGCACCATTGACAGCCATATCAAAAACCTGCGCCGCAAGCTGGAATCGCTGGACGCCGAGCAGTCGTTTATCCGCGCCGTTTACGGCGTTGGATATCGCTGGGAAGCCGACGCCTGCCGCCTGGCGTAACCGCACAGCCCCGGCTCAGCGCCGGGGCTGGCATTTTCTGTTATCCGCTCCCCCAAATAAGCCCCTCAGCGGCGCTTCAGGAAAAAACTGCGCCCTTCGGGTCATAATCTGAGAATACCGGCAATAATAAGAAATACGTCACCGGCATGATATATTGCAGGCGGATATTCTCTAATATTCAACTGCGCAAGGAATGTCATGAGTAATATTCATAGAAAATATAGTCCACGAAATATAATTAACGCTCCTGATGTAAAATCGGCCATTATTTCTCGCAGCGAACAGCGTGACGACGGTAGTAGTATTCAACGCTGGCTAAGCAACCATTTTTTTCGCTGGGCTATCGGTAATTTTCCCCACGTTTACCCCGTACGCTCCGCCGCCGATTATGCGGTTTACTTTGGCGCGGAGAAGGCGATCCCCGCGTGGTTGATATCCGGGCTGGGCGGCGGCGGCGCCTTTTACTATCTTAATCCACAGCATCCGCAGCTGCTGGCGACGGAAAGGGAGTTACTGGAGTTCCTGTCGCGGCTGGAAGGCACGCGGCTGGAAAGCAAACTTCAGCGCATTAACTGTTTCACCGTCCTGGACATGCGCGAGGCCGAGCACCAGAAAATGCAGCGCCTGCGCGAACGAGGCTGGTACCCCTCCAGCGACGACGCCATTAAGCCGCTGATGAAGGTCACTGCTGGGCAGTGGGTCGCCTTCGATGCCGCCAGCCCGGCCTTGCGTAGTGAAATGGCCTATGAATCCTGGCATATGCAGCACTGCGTCGGCCAGTTCGAGGATAAAGGGTCACTCTCCGGCGGCTACGGCGAGCACTACGCCCGGCAAATTGAACAAGGCGCATTTCGCCTTCTGAGCCTGCGCGACGAAAATAATATTCCCCACGTCACCCTGAGCCTGAGGATAAATAATGACAGCATGAGTATCGATCAAATTAAAGGTAAGCAGAACCAGCATCCTGTTAAAAAATATGCCGCCGACGTTTTGGCTTTATTACATTATCTGCAACCACGTCCCGAGCGCCACGCCGATTGTGAAGGTATGGGGATCGTCTATGAAGCGACGCCGCAATTTGCTGGCTGGAAATTTATCACCGATGTGGTTGATTTTGATTTTTTACTCAACGTTCTGCATAACAATTTTCATTTAATGACGCACTTCCCTCACCCACCGGTGGCGCTACAGTGGCTGCTTCTGCACAGCGCTCCGGAGGCATTGCGCTATCTTCGGACGATCGATCCCAACGTGGCGACCGCGGCGGAAATGCTGTTCCCACAGCATGAATGGCACCCTACGCTTGCCGGGAAAAACACCTGCAGCCAGCCTTTTGAAATTGAGAGCCTGACGCTACAAACCACGCGCTACCGACCCCACACCGGAGAGAGTCCTTGATGCTGCTGATAGCCTTGTTTACCACCGCTTATTACCTGCGCTTACGCGCCAAAAAAAAGAATAAACAGCTGGTTGCCGCCCGCATCGCCGAGGAAAAAGAAAAGGACCGTCTTAACGATCTGCGCCGCGATAGCCGAAGACGCCAGTGGGCGCTGGCGTTAGCCGATCTCCTCTCGCACCGCAATGGCCTGCCGACAAAAGGCGTACAGCTGGCGTTGAAACTTGATGATGACCAGCGCCGCCACCTGACGCAGCAGGTAAAAAAAGAACTGGGCTTGCATCAGCACCTCGACGGCGCGGCGTTACGCCAGCAGATCGCCGAGATCCTGCGCTGCTGGCCGGCGGGCATGGGCAACTCGCCGCGCACGTTTTACCACCACCTGGCGGCCCAGGGCCGGGTTCGCGACGCGCTGGCGTTCGACTGCATGCGCACCGCCTTTCTGACGCGCTGTATCGCCGGACTCGGCTGGTGCGACGAAAATCAGGCCTGGCTGGTTCTCCTGTTAAACGCCCAGCGGGCGCAGGATTGTTTTGCTTCGTGGGAAGATTACGCCACCGCCTACGTCCGCGCCCGCCGGGTACGGCTGGCATTAATGGATACGCCAACGGCGGTTGCCGGACGCGATGTGCAGGAGGTGGCCTGTTATCTGAAAGCCTCCTTCAGCCGCTGGAAAACGCTGCCGTGGAATGACTTCAAAATTTTCGACCCGGTTTAAAAGGAGTATATATGGAAAAGGATGACCCACTGCTCACCGCCATGTTTGAGATGTGCAACCGTAAAAATCCCCTCAATGACAGACAGCGCGAGTGGTCTATCGCGGATCTTCCCGGCCTGTTGCGCGAAGGATGTTATGACGAGCTCGAGGCGCGCTATAGCCGGGCGCTGGCGGAAAGCCTGACCAGCCGCGAGGCGGAAAAACGTTACTTCCTCGCCTGGACGCAGATGTGCAACCATTTTTACGATATGGATGCGCTGGTCGAGGCCGGGCCTGCTGGGTTAGCGCTGATCAAAAACTGGCAGCGCGCCCGCCCGCGCTCCAGCTATGCCTGGCTTGCTGAGGCCCAGTACTGGAACCACCGCGCGTGGCTCTATCGCAGCTACGGCTGGGCGCAGGATACCACCCGCGCCATGTGGATCTGCGCCAGCGCCTGCAATTAGCGGATGGTCATTGCCGCTCTCTACGCCATCGACCTCGAACCACGCCAGTGGATGGCGGCGTCCCTGACCAGCACTAACTCTAAGGTCTTCGGCCAGCCCGACTGGCTGGCTGAGTTCCTTGCCGGCGCTGAGGTTGCGGGACGACCGCTGATGCAGGAACTGGCTGAGTATCACCGCCGCTCACCGCAGGAAGTGGAGGCGCTGATGGCCTATTCCGGCCTGTCGTTTGCCGACGCGGTATGCCCGAATCTTCCGCGTCCGCAGGTACTGCCTGCGTGCGATGGCGACGCCGGGCAACGCTACTGGCTCGCCGTTTGTCTGGCGATTTTCCCGACGGCATTTTACGCGCTGGATGAGTATATTCCGTTTCGTATGCCGCGCTGGGGAGGATCGCATCAGGAGATCAGCGAATTTCTGGCATCACCGGTATGCGATCATCTTACCGCCGCCGAGCGGGAGCATCTGGAACTTTTAATCTGGTGGGATGACCATCGCGATCTGCGCATCAATGAAGTGGATTCACCGACCGAGCGGGAGCGTATTATCGCCAAAGCAGAAGAGATTGCCCGACGGGCGCACATGGCGCAGTCTCGCCACCATGCGCTGGAGTGGCTGCTGCTCTGCTATAGCGATTTAGACGATAAAGACGCGCTCTGGCTCACCCTGCAGCGTTCGGTCATGGAAAAAGTGAAGCTCAACAATTACTACACCGCGTGGGCGTTAAAGTTTGCGCTGCGCGATTTCTCGGACAGCGAGTGGATTTACAATTTCATCTGCCCGAATGCGCAACAAACCGAATACGGCGTGCCGAAAATCTATCGCGGCTACTTCCAGTACGCGGGGTTATTTGGCTTTGAAAAAGATGAAGCGCAGGGTGCCGTCTGGCTCGATAGCGTCGCCGACATTGAATACGACCATAACTGGCGGGCGGCGATAAAAGATTTTCGCTGGCTCGGTTACCCCGAATATCTCCTGCCTCTGGCCCACCTTGGCGCCCGGAGAAACATCCCCAGCGCGCTTAATCAGCTCGGGGTGGAATCTCATGCCAGAGATAACGGAGGCTTGTTGCCGTACGATCCCGCCATCGCCTTCGGTTACTGCCAGCAAGCGGCAGAGATTTTACGCCAGCACGTCGCGCAGCGCGACGCAGATAAGTATCGCTTGATCGCTAACGGCGGCGATGACGGCTATGAACAGGACCTGCAGGAGATCCATTTCCGCATGGCCAACTGCTGCGAACGTCTGATCAACCAGGCTCCGCCGGCGGAAAAGCGCGCTGCTTACGAAAAAAACCTTCTCGATAATCTCTATCTGGCCTCCCGCTATGGCGATAAGCGGGCCTGGGAACTCTTTCTGCTTAATATCGCCGGCGTAAAAGATTTAGCGCTGGCGCACTCACATTTGCAACAGGTGCAGGAAGCGGCAAATAAAGGTTCGCCGGAGGCCATGGTGGCGCTGTCGCAGCTGTACGGTAACAAACGGGATAAAGCGCTTTATAATATGAAACAGAGCGCGCGCTGGGCGCATTTTTTCATCACCTTGTACCCTGAACATGAATTATTCATGGATCTGGATGCTCTCCATTTCGATTCTTTCTGGAAACGCTGGCGCTTTGCCTGGTATACCTCACGTATCCCGGATTCCGAGCTGCCGGGGCAGGTCAACTCCATGGTGTAAGGTGGTTTACTCCCCTGCCCCACAGCGCTACAATGCCCGCCCTTAATGTGGGGGCACTCCCCAACTCGCCGCACCGGGTGCGGCGAATCTGACCTGTCATCAGAACGAGAAAATCATGTTTAAACCGGAACTCCTTTCCCCGGCGGGAACGCTGAAAAATATGCGTTACGCTTTCGCCTATGGCGCAGATGCCGTTTATGCGGGCCAACCCCGCTACTCCCTGCGCGTGCGTAACAACGAATTCAATCACGAAAATCTGCAGCTCGGCATTAACGAAGCCCACGCGTTGGGTAAAAAATTCTATGTGGTGGTTAACATTGCCCCGCATAACGCCAAGCTGAAAACGTTTATTCGCGATCTGAAGCCGGTGGTGGAAATGGGGCCGGATGCGCTGATCATGTCCGATCCGGGCTTAATTATGCTGGTGCGCGAACATTTTCCCGACATGGATATTCATCTGTCGGTGCAGGCCAACGCCGTGAACTGGGCGACAGTCAAGTTCTGGCAGCAAATGGGGCTGACCCGCGTCATTCTCTCCCGCGAGCTGTCGCTGGATGAAATCGCCGAAATTCGCAGCCAGGTGCCGGAGATGGAAATTGAAATCTTCGTTCACGGCGCGCTGTGCATGGCCTACTCTGGCCGCTGCCTGCTCTCGGGCTATATCAACAAACGCGATCCGAACCAGGGCACCTGCACCAATGCCTGCCGCTGGGAGTACAACGTGCAGGAAGGTAAAGAAGACGACGTCGGTAATATCGTGCATAAGCACGAACCGATCCCGGTGCAGAACGTCGAGCCGACGCTGGGCATCGGCGCGCCGACTGACCAGGTGTTTATGATTGAAGAGGCCAAACGTCCGGGCGAATACATGACCGCGTTTGAAGACGAACACGGCACCTATATCATGAACTCGAAAGATCTGCGCGCTATCGCTCACGTCGAGCGGCTGACCCAGATGGGCGTTCATTCGCTGAAAATCGAAGGCCGCACGAAATCACATTACTATTGTGCCCGTACCGCTCAGGTCTACCGCAAGGCCATTGACGACGCCGCCGCAGGCAAACCGTTCGATACTTCCCTGCTGGATACCCTGGAAAACCTCGCGCATCGCGGCTATACCGAAGGTTTTCTGCGTCGCCATACGCACGATGACTACCAGAACTATGAGCACGGCTACTCTGTTTCCGAACGCCAGCAGTTCGTCGGCGAATTTACCGGCGAGCGCAACGGCCAGCTGGCGGCGGTGGCGGTGAAAAATAAATTTTCCGTCGGCGACAGCCTTGAGCTGATGACCCCGCAGGGCAACGTCAACTTTACTCTCGAACATATGGAAAACGGCAAAGGCGAGCGAGTGTCGGTAGCGCCGGGCGACGGGCACACAGTATGGTTGCCTGTCCCGGAAGATATGGTGCTGCAATATGCTCTGCTGATGCGCAACTTTACTGGTCAGACAACCCGAAACCCGCACAGTAACTAGTTAATTTGGGTTATTTTTTCACGATGTAAAGATATTAGAAACGGATCACATACCGTTTCGTTCAAAGCAGATATCATCCATTTCGCTGAAAAACATAACCCATAAATGCTAGCTGTACCAGGAACCACCTCCTTAGCCTGCGTAATCTCCCTTACGCGGGCTTATTTTTTATCTCTCCCCCCGCCTTCGCTTTCTTCATGCGGTACACTTTATGCATTACTGAGCAATAAAGGTCCCCTGATAATGTCCACGTTTCCAGCCAGCTTACTGATTCTGAATGGCAAAGGCGCCAATGAACCGCAGCTACGCGAGGCGGTTAAACTGTTACGCGACGAAGGAATCGATATTCACGTCCGCGTCACCTGGGAAAAAGGCGATGCCGTTCGCTTTGTCGATGAAGCTCTGCAGCTGAATGTCGAAACGGTGATTGCCGGCGGCGGTGATGGCACCATCAATGAGGTGGCGACGGCGCTGGTCGAGCGCGACGGTAAAATGGCGCTGGGGATTTTGCCGCTGGGCACGGCGAACGACTTCGCCACCAGCGTCGGCATCCCGCAGGATCTGGCCAGCGCGCTGAAGCTGGCCATCGTTGGCCGCGAAGTGGCGATAGATATTGCGCGAGTTAACGATAAGACCGGTTTTATTAATATGGCCACCGGCGGTTTCGGCACCCGCATTACGACCGAAACCCCGGAGAAACTCAAGGCCGCGCTCGGCGGCGTCTCGTATTTGATCCACGGCCTGATGCGCATGGATACGCTCAAGCCGGACCGCTGCGAAATCCGCGGCGAGAACTTTCACTGGCATGGCGATGCGCTGGTCATCGGCATCGGCAACGGGCGTCAGGCCGGCGGCGGCCAGCAGCTGTGCCCGGAAGCATTAATCAACGACGGCCTGCTGCATCTGCGCATTTTCACCGGCGAAGAGCTGATCCCTGCGCTGTTCAGCACCCTGGCAAATCCGCAAACCTCGCCGAATATCATCGACGGCGTCTCATCGTGGTTTGAGATAACTGCCCCTCATGAGATGACGTTTAACCTCGACGGCGAACCGCTGACCGGTAAAACCTTCCGCATGGAGCTTTTACCGGCCGCGCTACGCTGCCGGCTTCCTCCCGACTGTCCGCTGCTACGTTGATCAGGTTTCGCAAAGCAAAGACGGCGCCCGGCTGGTATACAGCAGCCGGGTTCGTTGATTGAGCCGCTGAATATTAAGGTAAAACGGCACCTGCGGCTGCAGGAAAAACTTGGGCAGGATGTTGTTAATATGCTTCTCCTGCTCGGTTTCGCCGATGCTGGCAGAGACGGTTTCCGATCGCAGGAAGTAGTGCTGGCCGTCGCGGGTAAAGCTAAACCAGATGTTCTGGTTGATGGTAAACGATTCACCCTGCGGCGGCGTAATCTCTCCCCGGACAATCACCAGCCCACGGGTGCTATCAAATACGAAGCGTAATGAAATATCGCCCTGATAACCTGAGTTTAATAGCCGCATCTCACCGCTGCACTGGAAATGATTGCGCTGCCAGTATTGCCAGGATTTTATCGTCATACCGCTTAATACTCCGATAAATACGATAGCGATTAACCATTTAATTTCACGCCGGCGCATTGACTACCTCCTTAATGTAATATTTGGTGAGGCATTGATTATCACGCCATTGACTAAATGGCTGACGGCAGCGAATCACCGACACCCGCGCTTGCCCGGGATAAAGCGTCAAATAAATCCATGGATATTCTTCGCATTCAAATTTACTGCGCTTGATAAAATTGACATGACGAACATGGTCAACTACGTCATTATTGGCAAAGAAGTGACATTGTTGCGAAAATTTAGCAATTATGGGCGAATAACTTTGCAAATAAGATTCGAATTCTGTTTGCCACGCAACAAATCCACAAACCAGACAACTCAGCAGCGCCGCAAGCCCCCACAAAAGAGAGCGTCGCGGCCTTAACCGCTTTTTTTCGGGCAAACTCGCAGCTGCGACCTCCTTATGAACAGGCTCGTCAACGGGCGCTTGTGGCTCCTCCGCCGTCGGTGCCTTCTCTACATCGCGCGGCTGAGATTCCGTAACCGTTAATGTTGCATCCAGCCTGACGCCTACCCTCGGCACCGTAATAATAATATCCTCGTCTACCCCCAGCTCCTTAAATGCCCGACGTAACAGGGAAATATTCTGGTAAAAACCGTTGCTGGTTACCTGGGCGCCATGCTTTATCCACACTTCCTCAAAAAAGGTTTCGCGGGCAACAGTATTGCCATCATGCTGAATAAGCAGTAATAAACAGCGGCTGGCCGGCATATTTAAGGAAACCGTTTTCGTCTCGTCAGCAATAAGTATTAGAGCGCTACGCTGAGGAAAAAAGGCAATTCTTCCATTAATCGTATATATTTTTTCCATCCTGTTCTCTGAGAATAGTAATCACGTGGATGAGCGGCAGGGGGTACCCTACTATAAATAGGGTAATCCGCCATGACGTTGATGACATCTTAAGATTATTCGCAGGCGAGTTTACTCTATTACTCAGCAGATCTGGAGGCGTAATACGCAGTTTTTCCTTGTTATTAGCAAGGTTTAAATGAATTTACAGAACGGAATATTTTGTACTTCGAATTGAAATTGGCTATTTATTTCAAAAAAAATAATAAACACCAGTTATAATTCGTAAAACATGCATTCACACAACAGATACTTTCATTTTAGATCTAAACACCACATTTACATTAATAGACGATATTTATAACTATAACTACATATCGTTTCAAAGTTTTATCTATAAAATGGGCGCATTTCCCGCGAGACAATGCGCCATTAAGCTTAGTATGCTGCCACCTCGCGCGCCATTTCGCGCGTATATTGCCGACTGGCGTTGACCAGCATCTGCGTATAGGCCGTCCGCGCCTCGCCGCTGACCAGCGCATCGACCGTCAGGGTTTCAAGGATCTTCCCGTACTGCATCACCGCCACGGTCTGGCATAAATGGGCAATAACCCCGAGATCGTGGGTAACCATCAGGTAAGTGAGCTTAGCCTCCTGCTGCAATTCTGCCAGCAGATTGAGGATCTCCGCCTGCACCGACACATCCAGCGCCGACGTCGGCTCATCCAGCAGCAGTACCTGAGGCTCAAGAATCAGCGCTCTGGCTATCGCCACGCGCTGCCGCTGCCCGCCGGAGAGCTGATGCGGATAGCGCTCGCGAAAGGCACGGTTGAGGCCAACTTTGTCCAGCAGCGCATTGATCCGCCGGTCGCGGTCGTTGATACGATGGATCTGCAGCGGCTCTTCGAGGATATCGCCAATGGTGTGACGAGGATGCAGCGATCCGTAGGGGTCCTGAAATACCATTTGCACCTGACGGCAGCGCTTGCGGCTAATTTCATGCCCTAAGCGCTGACCATCGATGGCCAGCTCCCCCTGCCAGTGGGTAAACAGCCCCGCCAGGCATTTGAGCACCGTCGTTTTACCGGAACCGGACTCGCCTACCAGACCGTAGATCTCGCCGGGCTTAACGTGGAAACTGACGTCATACAGCACCTGGTTACGCTTCTCCCCCTCGCCAAACGCGAGGTTGAGATGTTGAACTTCAATCATCATCCGCTCCTTATTCCGTTAACCAGCTGGCCTGACGCTGCAGCACCGGCAGTATCGGGCGACGATGCTGCATATCCGGCAGCGAGTTAATCAATCCCTGAGTATAGGGATGACGGGCGTTATCGAGATCTTTAGCAGCGATGGACTCCACTACCCGTCCGGCGTACATCACCAGTACGCGGTCGCAGAAGCTGCGCACCAGGTTGATATCGTGGCTGATAAAAATCAGCCCCAGCCCGCGCGACTGAACCAGGTCATCCAGCAGGCCCAGCACCTGCAGGCGCACCGACACATCCAGCGCGGAGGTGGGCTCATCAGCAATGATCAGTTCCGGGTCGGTAATCAGCATCATGGCGATCATGATGCGCTGCCCCTGTCCGCCGGATATTTCATGCGGATAAAGCTGATAAACGCGCTCCGGCTGGCGAATACGCACCACCTCCAGCATCTCCAGCGCCCTGGCTTTCGCCTCATCTTTGCGCCCGGGATGATGAGTAAGCCAGGCCTCGGCGATTTGCTTACCCACGCAGACCACCGGATTAAGCGAATATTTCGGGTCCTGCATAATCATAGAGATACGTTTGCCGCGTACGCCGCGCATCTGCGCTTCGCTAAGATGCTGCAGATCGAGGTCGGCAAACTGCATCCGGCTGGCGCTGACGCGGGCCTTTTTCGGATGCAGCTGCAGCAGCGCGCGCCCAACGGTGGACTTACCCGAACCGGACTCGCCGACAATCGCCAGCTTTTCGCGCCCCAGCTGGAAGGAGACGCCGCGCACGGCATGGGTCACCGCGCTGCCGTTAACAAAGTCGACGCACAGATCGCGCACGTCGAGCAGCGGAGCATTATTCACTGCGGGGATCGAGGATGTCACGTAGGCCATCTCCTAAGAAGTTGAACGCTAAGCTGTTGATCAGAATCGCCAGCCCCGGAATTGTTACGACCCACCAGCACTCCATCATATAAGTGCGCCCGCTGGAGATCATCGCTCCCCACTCCGGCTCCGGCGGCTGCGCGCCGAGCCCGAGAAAGCCGAGACCGGCCGCGGTCAGAATGATCCCGGCCATATTCATGGTGATACGGATAATGACCGAGGGCAGACACAGCGGCACGATATGGCGCCAGAGGACGCGGGACGATGAAGCGCCCTGCAGACGCACGGCGGAGATAAAATCGGCCTGGCGCAGAGAGAGCGTTTCGGCGCGCGCCAGACGGGCTATCGGCGGCCAGGCGGTAAGCGTGATGGCGATAACCACATGCTCCAGCCCCGGCCCTAAGGCGGCGACAAACGCCAGCGCCAGAACCAGACTCGGGAAGGAGATAAAAATATCGGTGACGCGCATCAGCACCATATCGACTTTACCGCCGAAATAGCCGGCGCTGACGCCCAGCAGCAGCCCGAGCGGACCGACGGTCACCGAGACCAGCAGCACGATATAGAGCGTGATGCGCGAGCCGTACACCAGGCGACTAAAGATATCCCGGCCAAACTCATCGGTGCCGAACCAGTGCTGCGCATTCGGCGCGACCAGCGCGCTGTTCAGGTCCTGCACCAGCGGGTTATAAGGCGCAATCAGCGGCGCGAAAATCGCCACCACCAGCAGCAGAAAGATAATTCCTCCGCCGATGGCCGTTAGCGGGTTGCGCGCCATTTTGCCGATAAACCCGACGCCCCGCGCCGCCGCGCGTTGCAGCCGCTGACGGCCTTCGCCCGCACCGCCCGAAAGCGGCGAATCCAGAGAAACGGTCATGATTTTGTCCTCGGGTCAAAGAATTGATACAGCATGTCGGAGAGCAGGTTGAGCATCACGAAGATCACTCCCACCAGCAGCACGCAGCCCATCACCGCATTCATATCGCCCAGCAGCAGGCTACCGGTAAGATAGGAGCCGAAACCCGGCCATGAGAAGACGGTTTCAATCAGCACCGCGCCTTCCAGCAGCGCGCCGTAGGCCAGCGCCACCACCGTCAGCAGCTGCACGAGGATGTTACGAAACGCATGGTTCCAGATGACCTGACGCTCGGTCAGCCCTTTCACCCTCGCGGTAATAATGAACTCCTGCGACAGCTGGGCCAGCATAAAGCTGCGGGTCATACGGCTGATATAAGCCAGCGAGTGAAAACCCAGCAGCGAGGCGGGAAGAATCAGATGATTAATGGCGTTCCAGAACACCTGTCCGTTTCCTGCCAGCAGCGCATCAACGGTCATCAGGCCGGTACGGCGCGGCACAATGCCGTCCAGACCGAGGTCTACCCGCCCGGCGCCGCCCACCCAGCCGAGCCAGGCATAGAACACCAGCAGCCCCATCATTCCGACCCAGAAAATCGGCGTCGAGTAGCCCGCCAGGCTGATAATGCGTACCACATAATCGGAGACGCTATTGCGCCGCGCCGCCGCCAGCACGCCCAGCGGAATTCCGAGACCCGCGCCGACGAGAATCGCCATCGTCGCCAGCTCCATGGTGGCCGGGAAGACGCGGATAATATCGTCCACCACCGGTTTCCCGGTTAGCAGCGCATTGCCCAGATCGCCGTGCAGCAGGTTGACGAAATAGATGCCAAACTGGGTGGCCAGCGATTTATCAAACCCCAGCTGCTGGTAAACCTGCTGATAGGTACTCTGGTCAGCATCCGGACCGACGATCGCCAGCACCGGGTCGATAGGCATGACGCGGCCAATGGTAAAGGTCAGCAGCAGCAGGCCGAACAGCGTAATCACCACCTGCAGCAGCCGTTTGGATAAGCGCCGGCCGCGTGAGCCGGGCGCAAGGATTGCGGTACTCATCCTTTCTCTCCTTCGCGGACTTTATAGACGTCACGCAGAAAAGTGGTGGCGGAGGGGTGCGGCTGATACTCTCGTACCTCGTTGCGCACCACCACGGAATCGACCATCTGCGAAAGCGGAATTAAAGCCGGAACCAGCTGGTCGTAGCGCGCCTGGATGGCCTGGTAGTCAGCCACCTGTTTTTGCGGATCGCGTTCCAGCAGGGCCTGGTCAATCATCGTATTGAGCTGCGGGTCGTAAAAACCGGTACGCCAGCCCTGAAAGTTGGTCAGACGCGCCTCATCGCTGTTATCCGGGTTATAGACCAGCGCGCGCAGGCTGGAGTGCGGATGCGGCTCCATTCCGCTGCCGCCGCGTCCTACCAGCAGGTCAAATTTACGCTCGCGCATCGCGCCGTAGATCTGGTTACCGGTGCCGGTGATGATTTTGGCGTTAATCCCCGCCTGCATCAGCGTCGACTGCACGGCGATAGCGATGTTAAGAAATGGCTGATCGGAGAGGACCCGCAGCGTGGTATCAAAGCCGTTGGGATAACCCGCTTCCGCCAGCAGCTTTTTCGCCCGCGCCACGTCCAGCTTATAGCCAGGGTCAGGCAGCGTAGACGGCATGCCCGCCTTAATCGGTCGCTGGTGCAGCACGCCGTAGCCCGGCATCAGCGCTTTATTGATACCCTGGTAATCAATCAGATAGCGCACCGCTTCGCGCACTTTCGGTTGGGCGAAGTGCGCCTCTTTCATGCTCATCGCCACGTAGTACATGGTGCCGCGCTGCACCGCATCGACGGTCAGCTGCGGGTCGCTGCGCAGGGCGTTAATGTCGGAAACCGCCATATTGTTGGCAATATCGAGGTCGCCTTTTTCGATCATCAGACGCAGGGTTTGCGACTCCTGGAAATGGCGCAGCACCACGCGGCTCATTTTCGCCTCGCCGCGCCAGTAGTCAGGATTGCGCTTCATGCGCAGCACATCTTTTGCCTGCCAGGTTTCCAGCGTAAACGGCCCGGAACCGGCTTCATGGGTGGTCAGCCAGCGGTTACCCCAGTCGTTATCCTGCTGGTGGCTTTGCACCGTTTTACTGTCCAGCACCCCGAGGTTGCCCAGCGCCGCCAGCGAGTAAATCACCAGCTGCGGATCGTTATCTTTGGGTAACTCGATTTGCACCGTGAAGCGGTCCGGCGCGCTGACCTGGCTGTCGATATTTTTCTTACTGAAGCCATAGGATTTCCATACCGAGGCCTGAGCCAGGTTGAGGTGCAGGATGCGCCGCATTGACCACACCACGTCAGCGGCGGTCAGCGGGTTGCCGGAGTGAAACTTAACGTCGTCGCGCAGATGAAAGGTCAGGGTTTTGCCGTCGGGGCTGATATCCCAGGATTTCGCCAGCGCGGGCCTAACGTCGGTGAGCTGTTCAGGGTCAAGCTCCACCAGCGAGTCGTAGAGGTTGACCACGATACCCACCACTTCGTTACCGGTCATCGCCGCCGGGTCAAGGGTGAGCAGGTTATTCATATTCATGCCGATGATGAGCTGATCGGGCGGCGTTTTCGCCACCGCCGCCCCGCTTCCCATCGACACGGCGAGCGTGAATAAGCACGCTGCCAGTAGGGAGGTTTTTTTCATATCTCTGTTTGCCTGTACTGTAGGGTACATGTTGCCGGATGGCGGCATTTTCGCCTTATCCGGCCTACCGGGCCGCAGACCCGATAAGCGCAGCGCCATCGGGCATTTATTTTTTTGAATCAGTCGTGGCTAACGGTATTGGCTTCGATATACGCAAAATTGATGTCTTCGCCGAGGCCCGGACGTTGTGACAAATGCACAAATCCCTGGTCATCCATCGGGTCAACAATGCTATTGAGATAAGCCGCCGGTTCATCGTAGTCGAGGAACGGATGCAGCAGGCCGCGCTCGTACCAGCGGCAGTTGCGGATCGCGCCGACCACCGCCAGGCTTGCCGCGCCGTTGCCGTGGACTTCGCAATCCATGCCGAAAGATTCCGCCAGCGCCGCGACCTTCATGGTCGGGGTAATACCGCCCACGCCGTTAGCGCCGGCGCGCAGAATGTCGCAGGCTCCGGCTTTCACCCATTCGGCGCGCATGTGGTGCTTGCCGCCGAAGCTCTCCGGCCCGACGATGGGGATCGACAGGTTTTCCGCCAGCCACGCGTAGGAGGACATTGAATCCTCCTCCATCGGTTCTTCAAACCAGGCGAAATTGAGTTTTTCCAGCTCTTTGCCGATCCACAGCGCCTCGGCGCGGCTGTACCAGTGATAGCCGTCAATCATCAGGTCAATATCCGGCCCCACCGCTTCACGCACCGCCGCGCAGGCTTTAATGTCCATTTTGGGATTGGGCGCAAAAGAGATTGGCGGCATCCAGGTGTGCAGCTTGATGGCCTTGTAGCCGCGGGCGACCAGCTTTTCGGCAAAGGCGGCATACTCTTCCGGAGTCGACAGACCACCCGGCAGATCGTCGCCGCACATCGTGCTGCCGTAAGCCGGGACGGTGTCGCGATAGCCGCCGAGCAGCTTGTAAACCGGCATCTTAAGGCTGCGGCCTATCAGGTCCCACAGCGCCTGTTCAATAAACGACAGCGCGCGCTCCGTTAGCTGATGTGCACTACCGCGCTGCCAGTGGTTAAGATCCTGCCAGATACGCTCGCGGTTAAACGGGTCCTGCCCCACCAGCACTTTGCGGAAAAAAGTATTCACCACGAACGGGCGCACGACTTCCGGAGGCGCAAACGAAAAACCCTGCGCCCCATCATCAGCGGTGATGGTCAGCATCGCCATTTTAGCCATGCTTTCAGCCCCCGGATGGGAGTGCCCGGCGCTGTCGGAAACCCGACGTGTGGGATACTGGAAAACGGTGACATTCACAGATTCAATTTTCATGCTCAATCCTTATCACGGCCAAATCCGATCGATAGAAGCAAATCGGCAAAGTGGTTTCACATTATTGAAAATACGTTTCAATATCTAATCTAAGCACAATTACGTAGCAGTGCCTCGGACAAACACCGCTAAGCAAGGCAATAAATTTGGGCATTGGCACAACAAGACGTGACTGTTTTCACAAAAGATGAGTGAAATGTGAGGCGGATCGGCATGGAGAAAAAAGGGCGTGAGCGCAGAAGAGAGAGTGACCGACCGTGTACATCCCGGGATTTTCTGCGCTCACGAAAGCGTGAGTTATGCGACCGCCTCTGGCTCGGCGGTGAGGGCTTCCAGCAGTTCAGGCAGCGCCCGGTAGCGGCCAGCGGCGGCCTGAAAACGCGCGTGCTGGCTATCTTCGGCAATCACTATCGTGGCAATCCCCGCCGCCCGGGCCGCGCTAAAGCCGTTGAAGCTGTCTTCGATCACCAGGCAACGGCTGGCGTCGAGATTAAGCTTATCCAACGTCGTCAGATAAACCGCCGGATGCGGCTTGCCCTGCGCTTCATCATCCGCGCTGCAAATCACATCAAAATAGTGCCAGAGCGAGAGCTTGTTCAGCACGGCGGCGATAACCTGCCGGGACGAGGAGGTCGCGAGCGCAATTTTATAACCGGCATGGCGAAAATAGCGTAACGCCTCATGCACCCCGCGCATCGGCTCGCCTTCGGCGGCGATCAGGCCGGTAATACGCTGCAATATCGCGGCTTCAAGCCGCTGCGGAACAAGCTCAAGCTGGCAATGGCGGCACCAGGTGCGGGCAATTTCGTCGAGGCGTTTGCCTTTGGTCAGCGTTTCGCACTCCTCGACGCTCGCCGTTGCCCCCCACTGCGCGAGGGCGTCGATTTGCGCCTGCCGCCACAGGCTTTCGGAATCAATAATCACGCCATCCATGTCAAAAATCACTGCCTGAATACTCATCATTCACCTCATTAAGGCTGGCATGCCTGGCATGCCAGCCGCATCACCTTAAGAGAACTCCACCTGCTCGCTGGCCGGCGCTTCCTTGTGGGAAAATCCCGGCTGCTCGACGCGGATAAACGCACAGAGGAAAAAGGCCGCCACGTACAGCGCGGTATAGGCGATCACCACTCCGATGGTGCTGAAGAACGGCAGCAAAATCACCGCAATAGCCGGTGCGAGAAAGTTCGACATCCCCGCCGACAGGTTGTAGACCGAAATGGCCGCGCCTTTGTGCTTCGGCTCCAGCGCCGGGAAAACCGCCGCCAGCGGAACAAACGCGGCGACAAAGATCCCCAGGGCGATAGCCGGAAGCAGCGCCATCGCGAAGTTATGTCCGAAGTGCTGCGGAATGTAATAAAACGCCAGGCTGGAGACCGCCATACCGATGCAGCCGAACCAGCGCACCACCTTCATCCAGCCCAGTTTTTCGCCCAGAATGCCCCACAGCACGTTAGAGAAAATGGTGGTAAAGAAGAAGACCGCCCACACCTGCAGCCATTCTGAGGTGGTGAAGCCCAGCTCATCGACGAACATCATCGGCATAATCACCGCAAAGCCGAACAGCGAGAGCGTATTGATAATTCGCACCATGCTCGACAGCAGAATATTGCGGTTGGTATAGAGCAGCGTCGCCGCGCGGCCCAGTTCGGCAAACTTCTCGCGGGTGGTCAGGTTCTGCATATGGTGCGGCGTTTTAATATGGCGCAGGGAAGCCAGCGCAATGATGCCGCCGGTGACGCAGAAAGCGAGCGCCAGCCACAATGTCCCCAGCTCGCCGATATGCGGGATGGTAAAGCTCGGAATATAGCTGCCGAATACGCCGATGCCGATGGAATAGACCGCCCAGAACCAGCCGATCGCCGAGCTGGCGTTATCGCTTTTCACGTTGTGGATAATGGCGACGATAAACGAGTAAAGGAACAGCGGATACGCGAAGCCGCGGATGCCGTAGAAAATTAAGATCAGCGCATAGTTGGCATGACCGAGACCGAAGACCAGGAACAGCACGTGGAACACGCACCATAGCACAAAGCCAATCATCATGGTCTTCAGCGGCGTGATGATTTCCGCCACCACGCCGGAGATCCATGCCGACAGCGCGGCGGCCAGGCCGTAGAGGGTGAAGGCGAACGATGCCTGCGCCGGGGAGAACCCGAGCTCTTTAATGTAGTGCGACAGGAATGCCAGTTCAAAACCGTCGCCGGTCATAAACACGGCAATGGCGATGTATCCCCAGAGCAGGTTCAGGGGTAAACCGAGCCACTGTTTATTATTGATGGACATAATGACCTCGTTTTTAGGGTACAGGAGGCCGCTCCGGTCAGATCGCCGGAGCGGTTATGGTGATAAAAATTAGTGCTGCCGATAGTTCAGATCGTTTAAATACAGGGCCTTGAACTGCGCATAGCGCCGCATCAGGGTTTGATGGCGTACCGGGTCCGCACGCCAGGTCTGCCAGATCTCCGGTTTTTCACATACCGCGGTAATTGGTTTGCCCGCCGCCAGACAGGCCAGCCGCGCCGCGCCCAGCGCGCCGCCGGTCTCTCCGCCTTTGTGGGTCACCACCGGCATATCGAGGATATCGGCCAACAGCTGCGCCCAGAACGGGCTGCGGGCGCCGCCGCCAACCAGCGAACATTGTTCGATCTGCGTACCGCTCTCTTTCAACACCTGCAGACCATCGCTGATCCCAAAGCTCACCCCTTCCAGCACCGCATAGCCGAGCTGGGCGCGCAGGCTGGAGTGGGTCATGCCCCAGAACATGCCGCGCGCGTCAGGATCGTTGTGCGGCGTACGTTCGCCGGAGAGATAGGGTAAGAAGAACGGCGCATGGGCCTTTTCCTCTTCGCTAAGCTCGGCAATCTCCTCCAGCAGCGCCACTTCCGTGGTGCCGGTCAGGCGGCAGAACCACTGCAAACAGCTGGCGGCGCTGAGCATCACGCTCATCTGATGCCACAGATTCGGCAGAACGTGACAAAACGCATGGACCGCCGACTGCGGAGCCGGACGATAGGCGTCGGTTACCACAAACAGCACGCCGGAGGTACCGAGCGAAATAAACGCATCCCCCGGTGAAACCGCCCCGACGCCGATGGCGCTGACCGCGTTATCGCCACCGCCGCCGGCAACCGCTACCGAGGCATTCAGCCCCCAGCGTTCAGCCACCTGCGGGTCAAGGGTCGCGGAAACCTCGCAGCCTTCGACCAGCGTCGGCATCTGGCTGCGCGACAGGCCGCATTTATTCAGCAGCGAGTCGGACCAGTCGCGCTTCGCCACATCCAGCCACAGCGTCCCGGCGGCGTCGGACATATCGGAGACTTTCTTCCCGGTCATCCGGTAGCGCAGATAATCTTTCGGCAGCAGTACCGTGGCGGTGCGCTGAAAGTGTTCCGGCTCATGACGGCGTACCCACAGCAGCTTCGGTGCGGTAAAGCCGGGCATCGCCAGGTTTCCCGCCACCTGATGCAGCTCCGGCGCCATCTCCTCCAGCTCCGCACACTCCGCGGCGCAGCGGGTGTCGTTCCACAAGATTGCCGGGCGAATGACCTCCCCGCCGGCATCCAGCAGGACCGCGCCGTGCATCTGCCCGGAAAGGCCAATGGCCTTAATGGCTGGCCAGTGCTGGGCGCATTTTTCCCGCAGCGTGGTCATCAGATACTCTGTCGCCTCCCACCATGACTGCGGAGACTGTTCTGACCAGTGCGGGTGAGGCCGCTGAATGCTCAGCGGCGCGCTATGGCTGGCAATAACCTCATTGTTCTCATCAATGACCAGCGCTTTCACTTCCGATGTGCCGAGATCGATACCCAGATACATAGCCACCTCTTAGTTAATCAGCGTATAAACTGCCGCGACTTTTTCGCGCATCAGCGCGAGGAAATCGGCGTTTTCAGCGAGTTCGCCAAACAGCGCTTTATCGCGGGCATACAGCGCCAGCGGATCGCTGGCTTCGAACATCTGATGCACCGCCTGCGCGTCAAGAATGCCGTCCTGGTATTCATACGGCAGACTTCCCTTATGCCACTGTTCCATAAAGACGAAGAACAGCGCGGGCAGCATCGCGGTCGCTTCCGGGCGGGCGCCGCGCTGGTAGCACTCCTGCAGGGTTGGGGCGATCATCGCCGGAATTTTCGAGAAACCGTCGGCGGCAACGCGCTGGTTCGTGTCCTGGATATACGGGTTGGTAAAGCGCTTAAGCACCACGTCGCGATAGGTTGGTAAATCAATGCCGTTATCGCCAAGGCAGGGGATCACATCTTCCGTAACGTAGCGGTCGGCAATGGCGTAGATGAAATCCGTTAGCGTACTTTCATGAATATACTGCTGGCCGATTAACGTCCCCGCCCACGCAATGCAGCTATGCGACGAGTTCAGAATGCGAATTTTCGCCTCTTCATAAGGAATAACCGATGCAACCATCTCCACGCCAACCGCTTCCAGATTCGGGCGCTCATCGCGGAAATGGTTTTCCACCACCCACTGGATGAAGGTCTCACCCATCACCGGCGCGCTGTCGTCAATGCCGGTTTGCGCTTTGATGCGCGCGGGCAGGTCTGACGCCGGACGCGGAGTGATACGGTCGACCATGGTGTTCGGGCAGGTCGTGTTGGCGGCCATCCAGTCAATCACCGCCTGCTTGCCGGTTAGCTGCAGGAACTCAACCATGCCGTCGTGGAAGCGCTCGCCATTATGGCGCACGTTATCGCAGTTCAGCAGAGTCAGCGGCCCGGCGTTGTCCGCCATACGCTTTTCCAGGATCCGCGCGATAGTGCCGTAAATCGTTTTGCACTCCCCTGCCAGATCGGCCTGCAAGTCGGGGTTGCTGGTTTCCAGCTTATGACGGGTATTCAGGTAGTAGCCGCCTTCCGTCACGGTGAAGGCGATGACTTTGGTCTGCGGGTTTGCCCCTTCGTTAATCAGCGGCTTGAGCCCGGCCTGCCACGGCAGCAGTTTCTGAATTGAGGTGATCTCTTCATATTCACGTTCCCCTTCAGGGCTGACGGTTTCCAGCACGTAGCGCCCACCCTGAGCTGCCAGCGCCTGGACCACCTGCTCGGCGTCGTTGCGGATATTCCCCGCCGCAATGTGCCAGCGCTTATCTCCGGAAGCAATCAAACGATGCAGATACCACGCCTGATGGGCGCGATGAAAAGAACCCAGACCAATGTGAAGCCATGTGAATTGATTGTTCATGTTCTGCTCTCCTTGAGTTGATGGCGTCACTGTAAATGATCATTTGACCAAAATAAGAGCCACGGATCACAAAAGAACAATTACCCATTAAAATTACAATTGACCAGAAAAGAGCAAAAGCTTGCCAGTTTTACCAACCACGGCGAGAATGCGGTTATTCGCCGGGCGAAATTATCGCCGCGGCCAGAAACTTAGGGCAGGAAACCATGAGCAAAGAAGATGATATTCGGCTGGATCAAAAGGTCCGCGCCGCGTGGATGTACTACATTGCCGGGCAGAACCAGAGCGAGATCGCCAGCCAGCTTGGCACGTCGAGGCCGGTGGTACAGCGGCTGATCGCCGCCGCGAAAGAAGAAGGGATTGTGTCGATCGGGCTGCATCATCCGGTGGCCAACTGCCTCGATTATGCGCTGTTACTACAGGAAAAGTACCGGCTTATCGAGTGCAATATCGTGCCCGCCTTTAGTGAAGAAAGCACCCTGGATAGCGTCTCCTTCGGTTGCTATCAGCTGATGGCCCGCTACCTGCAGGACGATAAAGAGAAAATCATCGGTCTGGGTTCCGGCCTGACCCTGAAAAAAGCGCTGCAGCGTATCGATTTCGACAGTCAGAATACCCGCTGCGTCGCGCTGATCAGCGCCATGGACGCCGACGGCCAGTGCAACTATTACGATGATGTCCCGCTGCTGCTGACCAGCAAAATTAAGGCGAAGTACTATCAGTGGCCCGCGCCGCGCTACGCGCAGACGCAGGAAGAGTACGACATGTGGTGTACCAGCCGGCTGTTCCGCAGCGTCTCCGCCGTCGCCCGCCAGGCGGACGTTATTTTTGTCGGCATTGGGCCATTAGGCACCCAAAGCCCTATTTTTAAAGACGGCTTTATCAATCAGGCCCAGATGGATGAAGTGACGGCGCAAGGCGGTATCGGCGAGATTATGGGGCGCTTTATCGATGCCGAAGGCGGAGTGGTGGATAGCGAAATCAACAGAATGATCACCAGCTACGATATCCGCCAGAATCAGTGTCCGCGCATCGCGGTGGCATGCGGCGAGTACAAACGCCCGGCGATTCTGGCGGCGCTTAAAGGCGGCTGGATCAACGGTCTGGTGACCGACGAGCACACCGCCCGCTGGCTGCTGACGCGCTAAGGTCAAACAGCCAGATAGCGACTCAGCTGCTGCTCATCAGTAGCGGCGGAATTTCAATCCGCTGCTGGCCGGCATCGCCGGAGTCGATAATCGTAAACACCGCTTCCAGCATCGCCGGCACGTCCTGCTGCACCATGTCGATATCGTGCCCCAGCAGATAGACAAACGGGTCCCAGTCGAAGCAGCCCATCGGCGGCTGCTCGCTGCCGGTGAGTCCTGCCTGCGACAGCCAACGTACGACCCCCTCCAGCGATATCGTTGAGTTGACAAATATGCCCTGCAACGGAACCTTCGCGTTGCCAAACCGCTCCTGCAGGCAGGCTTCGACTTTGCCTTTCGAATAGCCGGGAGCCAGAATGTTCCCCTGCGGCACGCTCAGCCCCTGCTCGCGATGCGCGTCGTGGAAGCCGCGTAAACGTTCGCTGGTGTTATGGTCGCTGCTGCGCCCGCCAATGAACGTCAGCGGCGCCATCTCTCCCCGGCGGCGAGCGCTATTCGCCAGGATCTTATGGGTCAGCGCTTTCGCGCCGCCGTAGTTATCCGAAATCACCGACGGTGCGATAGTCCCCGGTAGATCGAGATTGACCGTTGGCACGCCCGCCTGCTGGCATAGAGCGGAAATTTTATCCGGATTGGTCGCCCCGGTCGCCACCACCCAGTCAACCTGCCAGGAGAGCATCGCTTTCACCGCTTCGAGCTCCAGCTCGGGGCTTCGGCGCGTACAGGTGATAATCGGCAGCAGGCCCCGTTCGCGAGCCATCTCCTCAAAGCGTTCGGCGACCGAACCGAAATAGCGGTTATCGTATTTGGGGATAATCATGCCGATGACGCGCGATTTTTTGCTGCGCAGCATGCTGGCCTGGCGGTTAATCGCGTAGCCCTGCTCCTCGGCAATCCGCGTCACCTTTTCGGCAAGCTTTGCGCTGATGCGGCGCTTTTTCCAGTTGCCGTTGAGGATAGCGCTCACCGCACTCGCCGAAACGCCGGAAAGTTCCGCCAGGTCGTAAATCGTGATTTTCTTCATTTTCCCAACTTGCGTCACAAAATCATTTCGCTGTTAATTTCCCCACTTGCTCAATCGATGAAGCTAGCGCAACATGAGCTTCATCGATTGAGCTTCCATTTTACTTTCCGAAGTATTAACGCATTCAGCATTAATATTCCAGAAAACCTGCAGAAATGACGCTCATATTCAATACCTTAACAAGTTTTCGTCTCTAACGTCGAACGCGATGCCCTCGCGCTCGACAGTGCCAACCAGACTCTGTAAAGGATTATAAAATGAACCACTGTGTCTCCTCTATGAATACTTCCCTTAGCGGTAAAGTTGCCGCTATTACCGGCGCGGCGTCCGGTATTGGCCTCGAATGCGCCAGAACCCTGCTGGGCGCCGGCGCAAAAGTGGTGCTTATCGACCGTGAAGGGGAAAAGCTCAATAAACTTGTTGCCGAACTCGGTGAAAACGCCTTCGCCCTGCAGGTTGACCTGATGCAGGCGGATCAGGTTGATAACCTTGTGCAGGGAATTTTGCAGCTCACCGGGCGTCTTGATATTTTCCACGCCAACGCCGGAGCTTATATCGGCGGACCGGTGGCCGAGGGCGATCCGGACGTCTGGGATCGCGTGCTGCATCTCAATACCAACGCCGCCTTCCGCTGCGTGCGTAGCGTCCTGCCGCATCTTATCGCGCAAAAGTCCGGGGACATTATCTTCACCAGCTCTATCGCGGGCGTGGTGCCGGTGATCTGGGAGCCTATCTATACCGCGTCGAAATTTGCTGTCCAGGCGTTTGTTCATACCACCCGTCGCCAGGTTTCACAGTACGGCGTGCGCGTCGGCGCCGTGCTGCCTGGCCCGGTAGTCACCGCCCTGCTGGATGACTGGCCGAAAGCCAAAATGGACGAAGCGCTGGCCAACGGCAGCCTGATGCAACCGATCGAAGTGGCCGAGTCGGTGCTGTTTATGGTGACGCGGTCGAAAAACGTCACCGTACGCGACATTGTGATCCTGCCGAACAGCGTGGATCTCTGACCGTTCAACCAGACTGTGTGAGAGGATATTATGCAAAGCGATACGCAACATATTATTGGCGTCGATGTTGGCTCAGGCAGCGTTCGCGCCGGCGTGTTCGACCTGCGTGGCGAACTTCTTGCCCACGCAACCCGGGAAATTACCCTGTTTCGCAGCGCCGGAAGCGTGGTCGAACAGTCAAGCCGCGAGATCTGGCAGGCGGTGTGCTACTGCATTAAAACGGCGGTGGCCAGCGCCGGGGTCCCTCCATCGTCGATTGCCGGGATCGGCTTCGATGCCACCTGCTCGCTGGTAGTGATTGGCGATAACGACGCGCCGCTGGCGGTCGGGCCTTCGGAAGATGCGGACCGTAACATTATTGTCTGGATGGATCATCGCGCCACCGGCCAGGCGGAAAAGATTAACGCCACGGGCCACGCGGTGCTGCAATACGTTGGCGGCAAAATCTCGCCGGAGATGGAAACGCCGAAAATTCTCTGGCTGAAGGAGAACCGCCCGCACATTTATCAGCAGGCGCGCCACTTCTTCGACCTCGCCGATTATCTCACCTGGCGCTCGACCGGCGATTTAGCCCGCTCAGTCTGTACTGTGACCTGTAAATGGACCTACCTGGCGCATGAACAACGCTGGGATGCCAGCTACTTCCGCCAGATTGGCCTCGAAGAGCTGGCGGATGAAGATTTTGTCCGCATCGGCCAGCGGATTGTCGATCCGGGAACCCCCTGCGGCGACGGCCTTTGCGCCACGGCGGCAGAGGAGATGGGGCTGCCGATCGGTACGCCGGTAGCGGTCGGTATGATTGACGCCCACGCGGGCGGCATCGGCACCGTCGGCGTGCTTAACGGCGCGGTTAACAATATGGCCTACGTCTTCGGTACCTCCTCCTGCACCATGACCACTACTCAGGAAGCGGTATTCGTGCCCGGCGTCTGGGGGCCGTATTACTCGGCGATGGTGCCAGGGTTCTGGCTGAGTGAAGGTGGTCAGAGCGCGGCCGGAGCGGCCATCGACCAGCTGCTGAGCTTCCACCCCGCCGCCGCAGAAGCTAAGTCGCTGGCCAAAGCGCGCGGCGTCCCGCTACCGGTTTATCTTGCCGATAGCGTGCTGGCGAAGGTAGATAATCCGTCAGCGGCGGTCAAACTTGCCGACGGCCTGCACGTGGTGCCCGAGTTTTTAGGTAACCGGGCGCCGCTGGCCGATCCGCAGGCGAAAGCGATTATCGCCGGGCTGGGGATGGAGCGGGATCTGGACAATCTGATGGCGCTCTACGTCGCCGGATTGTGCGGCATCGGCTACGGTCTGCGGCAGATTATTGACGCCCAGAAGGCGTGCGGCATCCGCAGCGAGAATATCGTCATCAGCGGCGGGGCCGGTCAGCATCCGCTGGTGCGCCAGCTGCTGGCAGACGCCTGCGGAGTGAACGTGGTGAGTACCGAATCCAGTGAACCAGTGCTATTAGGTTCGGCGATTCTTGGCGCGGTGGCCGGTCATATCGCGCCTTCCCTGCCAGAAGCGATGAAGCAGTTTACCCGGGTGGATAAAACCTACCGCTGCGTAGAACAATTTAGCGCCGATCATCAGCGGCGCTATGAGGCGTATAAAATGCTACAGCACACGGCGCGGCTGATTCGCGAGTAAGCAGGAACCCGGAAGCGGCGCTTGACGCGCCTGTCCGGGCTAGCGGCCCGCAGATAGCTGTGAACCCGCACCCTGCTCTCGATGGGGCCTCCGGGCCGCAGACGGCGGTGAGCCGGTAGCCCGGCCAGGCGTAGCGCCGCCGGGGAAGGCAGACGACGCTGTTGCTTTACAGGGTTATATAGCCTGTTAAGCGATGGTGACTTTGCCGTCCAGATAAACATCCTGTACGGCATTGATCAGCTTCACGCCGTCAGCCATTGATTTTTTAAACGCTTTACGGCCCAGAATCAGCCCCATGCCGCCCGCGCGCTTATTGATAACCGCGGTGCGCACGGCGTCGGACAGATCGGTTTCCCCGCCCGCCGCGCCGCCGGAGTTAATCAGCCCGGCGCGGCCCATATAGCAGTTCGCCAGCTGGTAACGCACCAGGTCGATCGGATTATCGCTGGTGAGCTTGCTATAAACCCGGTCATCGGTATAGCCGAAGTTCACCGCTTTATAGCCGCCGTTGTTTTCCGCCATTTTCTGCTTCACGATATCCGCGCCGATGGTCGCCGCCAGGTGGTTGGCCTGACCGGTTAAGTCAGCGGAAACGTGGTAGTCGACGCCATCTTTCTTAAACGCCGAATTACGCAAATAGGCCCACAGCACGGTCACCAGGCCAAGCTCGTGCGCGCGCTCAAAAGCGGCGGAAATCTCTTCGATTTGCCGACGGGACTGTTCGGAACCGAAATAGATCGTCGCCCCGACCGCCACGGCCCCCATATTGAACGCCTGCTCGACGCTGGCATACAGCGTCTGGTCATATTCGGTCGGGTAGCTCAGCGTTTCGTTATGGTTCAGCTTGACCAGGAAGGGAATGCGGTGCGCATAGCGGCGCGACACCGAGGCCAGCACGCCATAGGTGGAGGCCACGCAGTTACAACCGGCCTCAATGGCCAGTTCGACGATATTTTTCGGATCAAAGTACAGCGGGTTGGCGGCAAAAGAGGCGCCAGCAGAATGCTCTACGCCCTGGTCGACCGGCAGGATCGACAGATAGCCGGTTCCCGCCAGGCGGCCGGTGTTATACAGGGTTTGCATATTACGCAGCACCGCCGGCGGACGGTTGTTATCAACCATCACCCGATCGACGTAATCCGCCCCCGGTAAATAGAGCTGGTCGGCTGGAATTGTCATACAGCGGTGCTGTAAAAGCGTGTCGGCATCTTTGCCAAGCAACTGCGTAATATCAGTCATAGCTATCTCCCGTAAGTGCCGGTCGAAACCGGCATGCGTTTTCCCAACCCAATTATTTTGGGCAGGTTAAGCCTGGTACCGACTCAGCAGATTTTCCAGCCGGGAGCCTATTTTTTCAGCATAGTCTGCTGACCCGTTGTCTTGCCGTTTACCACCAGGCGTGAAAATGGTGTACCGGGCCGATGCCGTGTCCCACTTCCAGCGAATCCGCCTGCGCCAGCGCCGCCGAGAGCCAGCCCTTAGCTTCCGCCACGGTTCGCCCCCAATCCTCGTAACGCGGACGCAGGGCCGCCAGCGCCGCCGATAGCGTACAGCCGGTACCGTGGGTATTTTTAGTCTGGACTCTCGGCGCGGTAAAACGCCGCTCCTCTTCGCGGGTAAACAGCCAGTCCGGGCTTTCCGCATCATCGAGATGGCCGCCTTTCATTAATACCGCTCCACAGCCCATGCCCAGCAGCGCTCTGCCCTGCTCCAGCATCTCCTGTTCCGTTCTGGCATGCGGCGCATCCAGCAGCGCCGCCGCTTCCGGCAGGTTCGGAGTGATCAGCGAGACCTGCGGCAGCAGGCGCTGGCGCAGCGTTTCCACCGCCGACGCCGAGAGCAGCGGATCGCCGCTTTTCGCCAACATGACCGTATCCAGCACCACATTTTTAATCTGATAACGCGCCAGCCGTTCCGCCACCGCTTCAACGATATCAGTTTCCGCCAGCATCCCGATTTTGGTGGTATCGATGCGCACATCGCTGAAGACGGAATCGAGCTGCGCGGCGACAAAATCAGGCTCTATACGATAAACCGACTGGACGCCACGGGTGTTTTGCGCCACCAGCGCGGTGATGACCGAGCAGCCGTATGCCCCCAGCGCCGAGAAGGTTTTGAGATCCGCCTGGATCCCCGCACCGCCGCTCGGGTCAGTGCCGGCGATGGTTAGCGCATTAATTCGTTTCACAGATCGCCTCCCGCATAGAGCGCATCGAGGAAGGCGGGAGTAAAGCTGCCGGGGCCGCCCTGCTGCGCCGCTTTCCCCCCCGCGAGCTTCATCAGCCCGCAGGCCGCGGCCACGTTCTCCAGCCGATCGCCGGGCATCGCCGCAGCGGCGGCAACCACCGCCGACAGCGCGCAGCCGGTGCCGACCACCCGGGTCATCAGCGGATCGCCGCCGGTGACCATGCGAATGCGCTGGCCGTCGGTGACGTAATCAACCTCCCCGGTCACCGCGACCACGGTATTCAGCTGGCGGGCTAACGCCTGGGCTGCGGGCAGCGCTGCGGCGGCGGTATCGGTCGTATCGACGCCGCGCCCGCCGCCGCTCATTCCGGCCAGCGCCATGATTTCCGACGCATTACCGCGAACGGCGGCAGGCTGCAGCGCCAGCAGCTCCAGACAAAATTCTGTCCGTAAGGTCAGCGCGCCGACCGCTACCGGGTCCAGCGTCCAGGGTTTGCCCGCCTGCGTTGCGCTACGCGCCGCCGCGCGCATCGCCTCCGCACGCTCAACGGTCAGCGTGCCGACATTAATCAGCAGCGCATCGGCAATGGCGGCAAACTGGCTGGCTTCGTCCGGATCGATAACCATCGCCGGCGATGCGCCAATCGCTAACAGGACGTTGGCGGTAAAGGTCTGCACCACGTCGTTGGTCATGCAGTGAACAAGGGGAGAATGGCGGTGAAAAAGGTGCCGCA
This sequence comes from Klebsiella sp. HMSC09D12, assembly GCF_001808475.1. Classification (NCBI taxonomy): domain Bacteria; kingdom Pseudomonadati; phylum Pseudomonadota; class Gammaproteobacteria; order Enterobacterales; family Enterobacteriaceae; genus Klebsiella; species Klebsiella sp. HMSC09D12. Next base: position 145,481 of record NZ_KV793506.1, read on the forward strand.
GATGGGCAATATGCGCGGGGTTCAGCAGGTCAGACATCGTTTGCTCCCGCCAGGCGATGAAGAAGCGACGACCCTGCGGTCTCTGACTTCCCTACGCTGGCATTATCCAGATCAGGTGGTACGGGTTTTTCTCAGCTTTCACAAGGAAGGGCACCCCGAGTCATTGAGAGATAAAAACGTTCTCAGCGGGCAGGTTACGGTAAGTCGCCGGACAACGCAAGCTGGCCCGGCTCGGCAAGATTTGTTCCAACATGCATGGGGAAGGACTATCCCCGCTCGCGCGGGGAACTCTCTGTCTGAGATTTTCCAGGGCCTGGCGCGCCCGGTTTATCCCCGCTCGCGCGGGGAACTCTCTAAATGTATCCTATTGTTTTATATCAACTTTATTCGCACGGAATAATCTACTGACATTTCTGCAACAAATTAATTTTTTAAAGAGGCATAACCCTTTGATTTTAAAGGGTACAAAAACTATTTCGTTGCCTCTCTCGCATTTCACCACAAGCCTTAGAGAGAGCAACGCCCGCTATAGATTCACTTCCCGCAGCGAACTCAGTAATAGTGCAAAACATTCCTCGATCAGCGGCGGCAGAGGCTGCGGTCCGCGCATCAGCGCCACGGTTCGCGTCAGCGCGGGCTGCTGAAGCTGCGCCACCTTTAACGCCGGATCCTGAAGGTGGGTAGTATAAAGCTCAGGCAGAATCGCCACCGCCAGCCGCGAGCGCACCAGGCCGTAAAGCGTCTCGATATAGTCAACCTGATAACGCGTATTCAGCGTGAGGCGATGGCTCTCGGCCAGCGCGCCGACCAGACGCTGAATATTGCCCTTTGAAAACACCGCGATATCGCGCCCCGCGAGCAGCTTCCACGGCAGATGCGGCTGCCCGGCCAGCGGATCGTCGCCGTGCAGCACCGCCACAAACGGATCTTCGCGCAGAGGATAAACCTGCAGCTCAGGCGGTAACGAACTGTCTATTGCGCCAACGGCAAAATCTATCTTTCCCGACTGCAGCTCGCAAAACAGGGCGTCGTTGGTCTGATCGTGAAACTCCACCCTCAGGCGCGGAAACGCCTGGGCCAGCGTTTGCGGCAGCAGCGGAAATAGCAGCGAACTCACCGAAGGCACTAAGCCAATACGCACCGTTCCGTCGCCGCCGGCTTCGACTATCTGCTGCATATCCTGAAAAGCCAGCTGCGCCACGCTCAACACTCGCCGGGCGTGGGGCAAAATCGCCGCCCCCAGCTCGGTTAAGGTCACCGCCGAAGCGGTACGGTTGACCAGCTTGCCGCCGAGCACCGTCTCGATTTGCCGCAGCGCGCTGCTTAGCGCCGGCTGGCTGATAGCCAGCCGGTTAGCGGTGTCGGTGAAGTGACGCAGCTGGGCCAGGGTCACAAAGTACTGAATCTGCTTGAGAGAGAGCGCGGGCAGCCGCTGCCAGGGTTCGGTCATCATGTTTTCGTCAACGGTGAGCATGCAGAATAACCCGAAGTTATCGGGCGATAAATTTATTCATCTGGGCAAACGTTTGCTCTGCCCCTAGAGTATCCCCATTATCCTTGTGCCGGAGTTGTTATGTCCAGCAGTGCTGAAACCCGCCGCCGCGCCGTCCAGGCCGCGCGCGGAGAATCCCCGTTCGATTTATTATTAACCGACGCGCAGATTGTCGACATGGCCACCGGAGAAATCCGCGAGGCCGACGTCGGGATCGTCGGTGAAACGATCGCCAGCGTGCATCCGCGCGGCAGCCGCTCCGATGCCCTCGAACGCCGCTCGCTGGCGGGATGTTTCCTGTCGCCGGGGCTGATGGATACGCACGTTCACCTTGAAAGCTCTCACCTGCCGCCTGAACGCTATGCCGAAATCGTGCTGGCTCAAGGCACCACGGCAGTATTCTGGGACCCGCACGAGCTGGCCAACGTACTGGGCGTCGAAGGCGTGCGCTACGCGGTCGCTGCCAGCCGCCATCTGCCGCTGCAGGTGATGGTTGCGGCGCCTTCCAGCGTGCCGTCGACGCCGGGACTGGAGATGTCCGGCGCCGATTTCGCCGGCGCGGAGATGGAAACCATGCTGGCCTGGCCGGAAGTCTGCGGCGTTGCTGAAGTAATGGATATGCACGGCGTGCTGCACGGCAGCGAGCGGATGCAGGAGATCGTTCAGGCCGGGTTGAACAGCGGCAAGCTGATCGAAGGCCACGCGCGCGGTTTGAGCGGCGCGGATCTGCAAGCCTATCTTGCCGCCGGGGTCACCTCCGATCATGAGCTCACCTCGGCGGCCGATGCGCTGGAAAAACTGCGCGCCGGGCTGACTATCGAAATTCGCGGCTCGCACCCTTACCTGCTGCCGGATATCGTTAACGCGCTGAAAACGCTGCCGCATCTCTCCTCGCAAATCACCGTCTGCACCGACGATGTGCCGCCGGATATGCTGCTGGAAAAAGGCGGCATTATCGCCCTGCTCAACCTGCTGATTGAGCACGGACTGCCGGCTACCGACGTCCTGCGCTTCGCCACCTTAAACGCGGCGATCCGTCTGCAGCGTAACGATTTGGGGCTGATTGCTGCCGGACGCCGCGCCGATCTGGTGGTTTTCGATTCTTTATCCCGACTCAACGCGCAGGAAGTTTACGTCGCCGGTAAGCTGATTGCCCGCGATGGCGCCCTGCTTCAACCCATTCCGTCGGCGGCGGGCGTTACCCCGCCGCGCGATACCCTGCAGATGCTGCCGCTCAGCCCTGACGATTTTATCCTCCGCGTTGGTGCCATTCGCCACGGCGTCGCCCGTCTTAGGCATATTCGCGGCGCGCGCTTTACCCAGTGGGGAGAAGCTGAGGTGCAGGTCCGCGATGGCCGGGTGCAAATCCCGGAAGGATTTAGCCTGATTTGGGTTAAGCACCGCCACGGTCGTCACCAGGCGACGCCGCAAATTGCGCTGCTGGAAGGCTGGGGCGAACTGCGCGGCGCCATCGCCACCAGCTACTCTCACGATTCTCACAACCTGGTCGTGCTCGGACGCGATGCCGACGAGATGGCGCTGGCGGCGAACCGCCTGATCGAATCCGGCGGCGGCATGGCGCTGTCGCAGCAGGGAAAAATCCTTGCCCACGTGGCGATGCCGATCGCCGGGATGCTTTCTGACTTACCCGCCCCGGAGCTGGCCAGAGAGTTCCGCCAGCTTCGCGACCTGAGCGCGGAAGTCGCCGACTGGGAGCCGCCCTATCGCGTGTTTAAGGCTATCGAGGGTACCTGCCTTGCCTGTAACGCCGGGCCGCATTTAACAGATTTAGGTTTGACCGACGGCAGCACCCGCCAGATAGTCGAGCCGCTGATAGACTGCCGGGAAATCCCGGAACACACAGAACACAACAATAAACATCAGGGAGCCTGAGCATGGCCGACAATACCCTTAACTCATCCGCGCAGGGAAGCTGGCTGGAGCGCCGTTTTGCCTTGTATTCCCGCGGCAGCACGCTGCGCACCGAATGCCTCGCGGGCATCACCGGTTTTCTCGCCGCCGCCTATCTACTGGTGGTTATCCCCGGCCTGCTGGCGGTGGGCGGGATGGATAAAGGCGCGGCAACCACCGGCACGATTCTGGTGTTCGTCGGCGGCACGCTGCTGATGGCGTTTTATGCCAACCTGCCGTTTATCGTCGGGCCGGGCATCGGCGGTTCGGTGCTGGTCGGCGTCACGCTGGCGGGCAGCGAAGGCATTGGCTGGCAGATCGGGCTTGGTATCGCCTGCTGGTCGGGGATTCTGTTTTTCCTGCTGACCAAATTCGGCCTGCGTGAAGTGGTAACCCGTTCGGTGCCGCAGTCGATCAAGCTCGGTCTGACGGCGTCCATTGGGCTGTTCGTCGCGGTATTGGGCTTCCGTAACGCCGGACTGGTGCTGGCTAACGCCAAAACCAACGCCCTGATGCTCGGGGATTTCCTTTCGCCGGGGGCGCTGGTTGCGCTCTGCGGGCTGTTTCTGGCCATTGCCCTGCAGGCAAGAAAAATCCCCGGCTCGATTCTGTGGGCGATTCTCTTTGCAACCCTGGTCGGTATTCCGATGGGCGTTACCAGACTCCCGGGCAGTTTTATCGATATGCCGCATTCGCTGACGCCGGTGCTGGGGCAAATCGATATGCTGGGCGCGCTGAATATCGCCTTTCTGCCGTTCCTGTTCGTCTTTTTCGCCTCAGAGTTCTTTTCCACGATGGGCACCACTCTGGCCGTGGGCGGCGAAGCGGGTCTGCTGGATGAAGAAGGCAATATGCCGCATATCAATCGCCCGTTTATGGTCGACTCGATCGCTGCGGCTATAGGTCCCTGGCTGGGTATTCCGGCGGCGACCGCGCTGATTGAATCCTCGGCGGCAGCGGAAGCCGGCGGTAAAACCGGGTTAACCGCGCTATCGGCGGCGGTAATGTTTCTCCTGATGCTGCTGTTTACGCCGGTGGCGCTGATGATCCCGAAAGAGGCGACCGCACCTGCGCTGATCCTCATCGGCCTGAATATGTTCAGCGGCCTGCGCAAAGTGGATCTGGCAAACTTCACCGACGGCCTGCCGGTGCTGATGATGGTAATGATTACGCTGATTGCCAATAGCTTCGGTACCGGGATTGCCGGCGGGCTGCTGTTTTATGTCGTGATCAAAACCATCGCCGGCAAATGGCGGGAAATCCCCATCGGCCTGTGGATCCTTGCGATTCCGCTGGTCTACTACTTTGCCACGCTGGTGAAGCATTAAGCTACGCGCCGATCATTCTCCCGGAGGCGGCGCTGACGCGCCTTGTCCGGGCTACCGGCCCGCAGATTGCTGTGAACTCGTAGCCCGGTCAGCGCAGCGCCACCGGGGAAAAGCCACGCCGATGCTTCACCCCGACACCGTTCCCGGAGGCGGCGCTGGCGCGCCTTATCCGGGCTACCGGCCCGCAGAGAGCGCGCTGGAATTAAGCGCTTCGCACGCCTCTTTCACCGCCTCATACAGCAGCCGTACCGCAGGCGAAAGCTGTTTGCGGTGCGGGCAAATCATATTCAGCGGCACCACGTCGCCCTGGTAGTGCGGCAGCAGCACCTGGAGTCGCCCTGCACGAATATCGTCGCCGACGTCGAGTTCAGATTTGTACGCAATCCCCTCACCGGCAATCGCCAGGCGGCGAATCACCTCCGCATCATCGCTCACGATAGTGCCGGAAACCTGCACGTGGTGTACTTTCTCTTCCCGGCTCAACGGCCAGCGGTCAAACGCCCTGCCGCGCAGCACGTAGGTGAGCGCATTATGTCGCGCCAGCTCTTCCAGCGTTTGCGGCTCGCCGTTTTCAGCTATCCAGCCGGGCGAAGCCACCAGCACTCGTCGGTTATCGGGCGCGACGGGCAGGGAGATAAACGAAGCATCGTCGTTATCGCCGTAGCGAAAGGCCACGTCCACCGGATCTTTAAACACGTCGGTCCGATGATCGGAAAACAGGATCCGCAGACGCAGCGCAGGATGACGCTGGCGAAAGCCGCGAAAAACGCGCAGAAGCAGGTTGCGCCCGAGATCGGACGGCACGGCAATTTGTAACGTACCGCGAACTTCGTCATCCGGCGTGCGGATTTTTTGCAGCCCGGCGTGCAGCGTATCGAGCATCTGCGTGGCGTAGGGCAGCCAGGCCTCGCCTTCCGGCGTCAGGCGCAGGCTCCGCGTTGAACGGGCAAAAAGACGAATATTCAACGTCGTTTCCAGACGCTTGATCGCCGCACTAACCTGCGCCGGCTGCAGCCCGGCCTCTCGCGCCGCATCGCTGAAGCTGCTTAGCGCCGCAGCGCGGACAAACAGAGCCAGATCTTCCAGCCTTAACATAGACACTCCCGAACCCGGATTATTCTCAAAACTGGCGCAACCAGGCGAAAAACATCGTTGCCTCACCGTTTGCTTACACTTTTAACGAAACCAACGCTTGCCATTTCCTTGAGGTATCAGGAATCATACGAGGCTGCGATTGAGTGTCCAGGATAATAATGAGGAAACTATGCGTAAAACAAAAATGATGCTTCTGGGCGTACTGTTGGCATGCACCAGCGGAGCGTGGGCGGCGACCGGCGACGGCATTCAGAAATATGAGCTGGACGGAGTGACCGCAGACTTTAAACAATTCCACATCGGCGATACCGTTCCGCCGCTGTACCTGACGCCAGAATACAATATCAAACAGTGGCAGCAGCGCAATCTGCCGGCGCCGGATGCCGGCACGCGTTGGACCTACATGGGCGGGAGCTACGTCCTGATTACCGAAACCGAGGGGAAAATCCTCAAAATCTACGATGGCGAAATTTTCTATCATCGCTAAAAACGAAACGCCAGCGGACAAATTCTGCCGCTGGCATATCTTTTATCGTTGCTAAAGCGCTATTCGTTAAAGCGGTTTTGTTTGTGCATAAACTCCTCGACGGCAATATAGGCAGCGACCTGTTCGTAGAGCATTAAAATACTGAGTATCAGATCCCCGCCGCTGCGCAGTAAATCATCCGGCGCAGTGCGACTTTTATCATCCGATAAAAAAACTATTTGTTCATAAATTTCACAATATTCGCCATAAGCGCCAATCGGAAGGTCAGCCAGCGGGATATTTTCCTGACAATAACGCAGCGCGTCAGCGGCTTTCTCCGGCAGCGTGCGCGAATGCATAAAGATGACCAGAAGTTCCCGCAACTTAACGATTAGAGCAATATTATTCATCATGCACTCCGGAAATGTAGTACGGCGATATTTTCCTTCCATCGTTTTTATTGACGTATGACTGATGACTACCACATTCCGCCAAATAATAAAGCCAAATAAAATTCCTTTCGGCGAATTAAAATAGGTCACTGCTATGCTAATTAAGCTCGCACAAGCGCGGAGGGAAAACAATGTTAAGAGTATGTTTTGTTGATTAATCTCAACATCAGCAAATGTGAATAAAAATAAGTAATATTTAACACCACTATCATTCGCGCAGTGATTATTTTAGCGAAAGAAAACGGCGTTCGGCGGAGGTAAAAAAACCGCACGGCGCTTTGCGCCGCACGGTTCAGGATAGTGAGTGGACTATACCGCGCGGAAGGCGATCTCACCGGGGATAACTTCCCCCTGCCAGTACAGCTGCGCCGCGACGCGGTCTGCCAGCTGACGATAGGTCTCGGTAAATTCGCTTTCCGGACGCGCCACTACCGTCGGGGTCCCTTTGTCGAGGTCTTCGCGCAGAGTGATGTGCAGCGGCAGCTGGCCCAGCAGCTGGGTGTGGTATTTCTCCGCCAGCTTTTGCGCGCCGCCGGTACCGAAGATAGGCTCGTGGTGCCCGCAGTTGCTGCAAATATGCATGCTCATGTTTTCCACGATACCCAGCACCGGTACCTCGACTTTTTCAAACATCACGATGCCTTTTTTGGCGTCGATCAGGGCAATATCCTGCGGCGTGGTCACCACTACCGCGCCGGTAACCGGGATATTTTGCGCCAGCGTCAGCTGAATATCACCGGTACCCGGCGGCATATCCAGCACCAGATAATCGAGATCCGGCCACAGGGTTTCCTGCAGCATCTGCATCAGCGCCTTGCTGGCCATCGGCCCGCGCCACACCATAGCGTTATCGTCGGTCACCAGATAACCGATGGAGTTGGTGGCAAGACCGAACTTCATAATCGGCGCCATATGGGTCCCATCTGGCGAGGTCGGACGCTGATCTTCCGCGCCGAGCATGGTCGGAATCGACGGGCCGTAAATATCGGCATCCAGAATGCCGACTTTCGCCCCTTCCGCCGCCAGCGCCAGCGCCAGGTTGACCGCCGTCGATGATTTACCCACCCCGCCCTTACCGGAGCTGATAGCGATAATATTTTTCACGCCGTTGATACCGGGCTGATTTTTTACCCGCTGAAGCGTGGCGATGCTGTGCGTCAGCTTCCAGTCGATAGCTTTGGCACCGGTAATGCGCAGCAGCTCGGCGCTGCACTGCTCCTTCAGAGCTTCAAAGGCGCTGTTCCAGACGAACGGCATCTGAATTTCAATATGCACGGTTTCGTCCAGCCAGGCGACGTGATGCAGCGCCTTCAGCGTAGTGAGGTTATGTTTCAGGGTTGGGTGCTGGAAATTAGCCAGGGTCCCGGCGACCATCGCGCGTAGACGTTCGGGGGATTTGGCCTGGGATTGCGAACTCATCCCGACTCCTTTGTTATTGTGAGTTGAATCTTGTGCGTTAAGTTTACCTTAAAGGGAATAATTCCCCCACCATAAGCTTTGGGCTTACCAAATTATTGCCTTTGCGGTAACATCAAACCCCCTTTTTACAATAGAAGATGTAATGCCCACTATGACTCAAGTCGCGAAGAAAATACTGGTAACGTGCGCACTGCCGTACGCAAACGGCTCAATCCACCTCGGCCACATGCTGGAGCACATCCAGGCTGATGTCTGGGTCCGTTACCAGCGAATGCGCGGCCACGAAGTCAACTTCATCTGCGCCGACGACGCCCACGGAACCCCGATCATGCTGAAAGCGCAGCAGCTCGGTATCACCCCGGAACAGATGATTGGCGAAATGAGTCAGGAGCATCAGACCGATTTTGCTGGCTTCGACATCAGCTACGACAACTATCACTCCACGCACAGCGACGAAAACCGCGAGTTGTCGGAGCTTATCTATACGCGTCTGAAAGAGAACGGTTTTATCAAAAACCGCACAATCTCCCAGCTCTACGATCCGGAAAAAGGCATGTTCCTGCCGGACCGTTTTGTGAAAGGCACCTGTCCGAAGTGTAAATCACCGGATCAATACGGCGATAACTGCGAAGTATGCGGCGCGACCTACAGCCCAACCGAGCTTATTGAACCGAAATCGGTCGTCTCCGGCGCGACGCCGGTGATGCGCGAGTCCGAACACTTCTTCTTCGACCTGCCGTCGTTCAGCGAAATGCTGCAGGCGTGGACCCGCAGCGGCGCGCTGCAGGAGCAGGTAGCGAATAAAATGCAGGAGTGGTTTGAGTCCGGCCTGCAGCAGTGGGATATTTCCCGCGATGCGCCGTACTTCGGCTTTGAAATCCCGAACGCGCCGGGTAAATATTTCTACGTCTGGCTGGACGCGCCGATCGGCTACATGGGTTCCTTTAAGAACCTGTGCGACAAGCGCGGCGACGCCGCCAGCTTCGATGAGTACTGGAAGAAAGACTCCACCGCCGAGCTGTATCATTTTATCGGTAAAGACATCGTTTACTTCCACAGCCTGTTCTGGCCGGCCATGCTGGAGGGCAGCAACTTCCGCAAACCAACCAATCTGTTCGTTCACGGCTACGTGACGGTCAACGGCGCGAAGATGTCCAAGTCGCGCGGAACCTTTATTAAGGCCAGCACCTGGCTGAACCACTTTGACGCCGACAGCCTGCGCTACTACTACACCGCCAAGCTCTCTTCGCGTATCGATGATATCGATCTGAACCTGGAAGATTTCGTGCAGCGCGTTAATGCCGATATCGTCAACAAAGTGGTGAACCTCGCCTCGCGCAACGCCGGTTTTATCAATAAGCGTTTCGACGGCATGCTGTCCGCCGAGTTGGCCGATCCGGCGCTGTACAAAACCTTCACCGATGCCGCAGCAAGCATTGGCGAAGCGTGGGATAGCCGCGAGTTCGGTAAAGCCATCCGTGAAATCATGGCGCTGGCCGACGTGGCGAACCGCTACGTTGACGAGCAGGCGCCGTGGGTGGTTGCCAAACAGGAAGGCCGCGATGCCGATCTGCAGGCCATCTGCACCATGGGCCTGAATATGTTCCGCGTGCTGATGACCTGGCTCAAGCCGGTTCTGCCGCAGCTGGCCGCCCGCGCCGAAGCGTTCCTCAACAGCGAACTGAGCTGGGAGGCCATTCAGCAGCCGCTGCTCGGTCACAAGGTTAACGCCTTTAAAGCGCTGTATAACCGCATCGAAATGAAGCAGGTGGAAGCGCTGGTCGAAGCGTCGAAAGAAGAAGTGAAAGCGCTGTCAGCGCCGGTCACCGGACCGCTGGCGGACGATCCGATTCAGGACACCATCACCTTTGACGATTTCGCCAAAGTCGATATGCGCATCGCGCTGATTGAAAACGCCGAGTTCGTGGACGGTTCCGACAAGCTGCTGCGCCTGACGCTGGATCTCGGCGGCGAGAAGCGCAACGTCTTCTCCGGCATCCGCTCCGCCTACCCGGATCCGCAGGCGCTGATTGGCCGCCTGACGGTTATGGTCGCCAACCTGGCGCCGCGTAAAATGCGCTTCGGCATCTCGGAAGGCATGGTGATGGCCGCAGGCCCTGGCGGGAAAGATATCTTCCTGTTAAGCCCGGACAGCGGCGCCCAGCCAGGCCAGCAGGTCAAGTAATACCGCATAAAGCGCTGCTCCGGCAGCGCTTTTTTTATAAATTCTGAAAATCGCATTCTTGTCGTCCTCCCCCTCTGTGTTCTTAGTAATAACTGCTAGCATAAAATCCAAACTGGATAAAAACACAGGGAAGAAAATGAAATCTTTTATTTATCAGGACGAAAAATCACATAAATTCTGGGCGGTGGAGCAGCAAGATAACGAGCTGCATCTGAGCTGGGGCAAGGTCGGCACCAGCGGCCAGAGCCAGATTAAAACCTTTGCCGATAGCGCCACTGCTGCAAAAGCCAAACAGAAACTGATTGGTGAGAAGACAAGAAAAGGCTACGCAGAAAATACCGCGGCGGAAAAAAGCCCGCCCCAGGCTGTCGCTAGCCAATCTAATAACCGACCCTGGCTCGCTGATGATGCCCATATACCGCTAACAGAGGAGATCGGCTGGTTTGCTTTCCCTCACCGTAACCGTTCCAGACCGTTTAATACCACACCGGACGGCAATCAGATTTGGCAACGCATTACCAGGAATGATAAAGCCGAATTCAGGCCATCCGACTATCATTTCACGTCACCGGCCTGGGAACAGGCCTACGCTGAACTACACCAACGGATTAAGCATAATCAATCCACCGGAAGCCTGCTTTCCGAAGCGGCTCTTCTCGGGCAAATGGGCTATTATTCTGGTGATTTAATCGACCTCTTTGTGACGCAATACGGGCTTGAAACCACGGTTGAGATCGCCTGTCATACCCTACAAGTGGCATGCAAGTACGATGATGATCTTAAGAAAATTGTCGTACGTAGCGACTTTCCTGTTAACGAAACAGAATATCTGCCCGACTGGCTCCCGCGCTTGTGTCATCATCTTTCATTAGCGCCAGAGGAAGAGTGGCTACGCTGTGTCAAAAAACTGATTGCTGCTATTCCTGAGCTTTCTCCCGCTATGCAGCCGTTTGTCGCACTGATGTTGCCAGAGCGTCCGGATATCGCCAATGAGATAGCATTACGTTTCGCCGCAGAAGAGATTCCGGCAATGGCGTGGTTGAAAATGGTTGTCAATGCCCCTTCTGCACTGATTACGCTAGAAAAATATCCGTTGCCTCCACTTTACTCTCACTTTCTCCCCTATGTTGCCACATTGATAGCCAACCAAGGCATGATCGGGGTAAGTCAACTCGTCAACGATTTGGACGAAAAGGAAGCAAGCACCCAATTACCTGAGCTTGAAGCTACTGACTATTTCACTAAGTGGTTAGCTAAAACGAACCATCCGGATGCGCTTAAGATATTAATTCTTGGTGCCGGCAACAAAAATAAGCGCCTGGGATATTTAAGTAAGGCCAGTCAAAAATATCCTCATGCAGCCATTGCCGCTTATGCGTCGCTGCTGACGAGCTATGAAGATCCGATCTGGCGCAAAGCGCTAACGGTACTCATCAGCGCTGAACCAGCTCGGGTAGAGCAAGTTCTGCCATGGATTGACGCACACGCCGCAGAAACGTTAACCGCGACGCGGCCGCATAGCGACTCATCAGCAGAATATGCCAGCCCGGAGACCCTACCAGAAATACTGGTATCCCCGCCGTGGCTAAAGCAAAATCAAAAAAGCGCATCACCAGTATTCAAACTATCCATACTCCCCGTCACTTCTACGCTAAGCCTGACGCCGGCAATAACGGAAGAGCTAACTGGCTACGATTACAGTGATTACCACTGCCAATTCAGGTACGCGGACCTGCCGCCATTTGAAAGCTATCATTGGGAAAAAGTGACGGAGCCTTTCACCCCGGAACAAAACTTTCTGTGGCGTCTGGGGTTTGAAAAGTGGCAACAGTTAACCCCTGGCACATCGCAAAAAGTCCCCATTCCGCAAAGCGCCGTCACAGCCCTGCAATGTGCAGACTATGCCACCTTGATAAATGAGTTCCATCAGTATACGGGTAAGCAGTATTCGCAATGGAAGCTGTATCTGCTGGCCTGGATGCCGCGCGAGCAAGCATTAGCCCTGCTGGATGCTCTGGCTGATGAACCTCACAAAGGCGAAGAGGGGATCTTACCCATTTTTGGCATCGATGCCCTGCCGATATTTGTCCGTTATCTTAAACACGATCGCCAGTCGCTGTGGCCGTTTACCCCCTATTGCGGCACAACCGATTTGGCACTGCCGATGGCACAAAACTTCAGCCGCAAAAAAACGCTGCGCGAAGACGCCCGAAGCTGGTTACTTGAGTATCCCGAACATGCCATTGCCGGGTTATTGCCCGTAGCGCTAGGAAAAGCGTGCAAAGACAGGGACGACGCTCAACAAGCTTTGCGATTACTGGCCGAAAATAATCACCGTTCTCTGATAACCCAAATAGCACAGCGCTATCAACAACCGGAGATTATCGCTGCACTGGGAGCCTTTCTCGACGCAGGAGACTTTCACGATTTCCCGACGAAAATTCAGCCTTTGCCTGAATTTTATCAATTTGCACTGTGGCGCAGACCACAGCTCAAAAGCTCGGGGTTGCCGTTGCCGGATAACGCCATGCGTTACCTCGGCGATATGTTGAATTTCCCACGCGAAGTGAAACTTTACGCCGGACTGAATACCGTAAAAAGCATCTGCACTCCAACATCTCTGGCTAACTTTGCCTGGGATCTTTTTAACGCCTGGATTGAAGCCGGAGGCCCTTCAAAAGCGAACTGGGCCTTCACAACATTAGCCTTTTTCGGTAATGACGATACCGCGCGAGCGCTGACGCCGCTCATCCGTGCCTGGCCTGGAGAATCACAACATCAACGCGCAGCGCTTGGGTTGGACATTCTGGCAGAAATCGGCAGCGACATCGCTTTGATGTTGCTAAACGGCATTGCGAAAAAAATCAAATTTGCGGCGCTACAGGAGAATGCACAGAACAAAATCAAGCAAATTGCCGAACAGCGTGAACTGACCATTGCCGAGCTGGAAGACCGCCTCGCCCCGGATCTCGGACTGGACGACAACGGCACTCTGGTTCTCGACTTCGGCCCCCGCCGCTTTACAGTCAGCTTCGATGAAGCTCTGAAACCCTTTGTGTGCGATGAAAGCGGTCGCCGCCTGAAAGATTTGCCGAAGCCCGGCAAAAGCGACGATGAACCGCGGGCTGCGGAGGCCGTCAGTCGTTACAGACAGTTGAAAAAAGACGTCCGCACGGTAGCCAGCCAGCAGATCATGCGGCTTGAATCAGCGATGTGCCTGCGCCGCCGCTGGACCGCCGAACAGTTCCGCCTGTTCCTCGTCGACCATCCGCTGGTGCGCCATCTCACCCGTCGCCTGATCTGGGGAGTCTATAGCCAGGAAAACGTCCTGCTGGCCTGCTTCCGCGTCGCCGAAGATAACAGCTACAGCGATGCAGAAGATAACCTGTTCAGCCTGCCTGAAGGGCAAATCGGCCTTCCGCACGTGCTGGAAATCTCCGCGGAAGACGCCGCCGCCTTCGGCCAGCTGTATGCCGACTATGAACTACTGCCGCCGTTCCGCCAGCTCGATCGCAACCACTATCGCCTGACGGAAAGCGAAAACCGGGCCACAGAATTAACGCGCTGGCGCGGACGCCAGCGCCAGGCCGGGCGCATCGTCGGACTGGAGCGCAAAGGCTGGCAGCGAATAGAAGATGGCGGCAGCATCTGCGGCATGTTCAAACCCGCCGCCAGCGGCGACATGGTGCTGGAAGTGGAACCTTTTTCGCTGCTGTATGGAGAAACCACCTACGACGAACTCATCCCGTTCGAGACAGTGAAAATCGTTACCAAAGGCGATATTGACTACGGCAAACCGACCTTTGCTTTCGCAACGCTCGACGCTATCGCCGCCAGCGAACTGATTAACGATATCGAATCGCTATTCGATTAAAAGGATTTAACCATGAAAACGTTTATTTATCAGGATGAAAAATCACATAAGTTCTGGGCGGTTGAGCAGCAGGATAACGAACTGCATCTGAGCTGGGGGAAGGTGGGTACCAGCGGCCAGAACCAGATTAAAACCTTTGCCGACGCGGCAGCGGCCAGTAAGGCCGGGCAGAAGCTGATCAATGAAAAAAACCGCAAAGGCTACGTTGAGCAAGGCGAAACCACGCCGTCTGCGGCAGCCAGCCTGCCGGAGGAACCGGCATCTACCCCAGCTGCGCCGCCGCCCGCATGCGCCACCGTACCTGCAGACATAGATCGTCCGTGGCTGGCGGACGATGCCGAACTGGCTTTGTCAGATGAGCTGCTGCAAGATGTGCTCCCTTCACGCCGCTTTCCCGGTCCACCGATCGCCGCGCCTGCAGATAGCGAACTGATGAGTCTCGGCAAAGAGATCCACCAGCAGTCCGGGAAAGCCGTGACCTTTGACTATGCCGACTGTTCCGCCTACTGGCAGCAAACCATCAACGAAGCCCTTAGCGATGGCCCGCTCTCCCCTGCTGCGCTGGCGGTGCAGCTCGCCCTCGCCACGCGTCGCGGCTGGCGCAGCAGCGACAATGCCGACCTGATGGACGAAATTGTTTACGTCTACGGACTGGAATACGCCGTCGAGACGTTTATTGCCCTGCAGCACATTACTTTTGATTACAATTACCAGACCCTGCAGGTGACCTTCCTTTCAGAACCCACCAGCGCGCGCGGGCCCGGGATGCTCGACGTGCGCCTGCGCGCGCATCTGGCTAAGGCCGATGAACCGCTCTGGCAGCGCTGCGTGAATAAACTGATCGCCGCGCTGGCGGATATGCCCATCGGGCAGCAGCCGCTGGTGGCGCTATTGCTGCCCGATCGCCCGGATATCGTCCACGAAATCGCCCGCCGGGTGCTGGCGCATAAAACTATCAGAACGGCGGAATGGCTGAAGGTGGTGGTTCGCGACCCGCAGCTCGTCAAAGCGCTGGAGCCTTATCGGGCGGAGAACCTGTTTAACGACTACTACCACGGCAGCGTCTGGAACGCGACGGTGATGCGCGAGCAGGGCGTTGCCGGCATCGCCCGCTTCGCACCCTACGTTCATGACGATCTGTGCGGTAAGCTGGTCAGCCAAATTAACCATCCGCAGGCGCTGAGCCAGCTAATCCTCGCAAGCGAGCAGGGTAAGCGTTGTCACGAACGGATGACCCAGGCCAGCGCGCGCTTCCCGCACGCCGCGCTGGCGGCGCTGGCTGAACTGCTGACGCAGAAAGAAGAGAAACGCTGGCGCATTATGCTGATGACCCTGCTCAGCGGGCAGCCGGGGCTGGTCGGAGAAATTGTGCCGTGGCTCTCTGCACAGGCCGCGACGCTACTGGAAGCCTGCCAGCAGCAGTTAAGCCAGCAGGCCGAGTGCGCCCGCGACGATATGCTCCCGCCGGTGCTGGTGACCCCACCCTGGGCGGCGAAAAAGAAAAAATCCCCCATTGCACAGCTGAATCTGCCGCCGCTCCCATTAGAGCCGGTCTGTATGCTGACGGAAGAGGCAAGCAAACAGCTTCTCGAACAGCGTAGCTGGTATGCCCGCCTGGTCGATAATGGCAAAGAAAAAGATGAAAAGGAGCTCCTGTCCTGCTTAGGTTTCCACAGCTGGAACAGGAGCCAAAATCGCTATGAAGATGTCTCCGATGCCGCTATCGATGCCTGGCAACGACAAGATTATCCGGCGCTGATTGCGGAATTTAAGAATACCCATACCTATCGCCAGGAAGAGTGGAAGCTGTACATGCTCGCCGCCCTGCCCGCCGGACGGGCGCTCCAGGCCTGGAACGCGCTCAGCCAGGAGCCCCACACCGGCGCAGACTTTGTGATGGCGCACCTGCGTCTCGCCGGCTTGCCGGGCTTTATCCACTCCTTCTCACGCTATCCGCAGGAAAACCTGTCGGTTGCGATCTGGTTTGCCGCCAGCGAACTGGCCCCCATCATCGCCCGCGCTTTTAACAAGCTTAAATCGCTGCGTGAAGGCGCGCGCGAATGGCTGCTGGCCTATCCTGAACATGCGATTACCGGCCTGCTGCCCGCCGCCCTCGGCAAAGCGGGCGAAGCGCAGGACAGTGCGCGCCTGGCGATACGTATGCTGGTGGATAACGGCCATCAGCCGCTGCTTGAAGAGGTCGCCCGGCGCTACAATCAGCCGGCGGTAACGGAGGCCGTTACCGCCCTGCTCGCCCTCGATCCGCTGGATAACCATCCGACCAAAATTCCGCCGCTGCCCGCATTTTACCAGCCTGCGCTGTGGACGCGTCCGCTGCTGCGGGAAAATGGCCTGGCTCTGCCGGATGGCCCCATAAAAGCGCTCGGCGAAATGCTGCGCTTCCCGTCAGAGGAGGGGATTTATCCCGGCCTGCAGCAGGTTAAAGATCTCTGTACTGCCGAATCACTTGCCGCCTTTGCCTGGGATCTGTTCAGCGCCTGGCAAACCGCCGGAGCGCCATCGAAAGAGAGCTGGGCGTTTACCGCGCTCGGGATTTTCGGCAACGATGATACCGCCCGGGCCCTGACGCCGCTGATCCGCGCCTGGCCCGGCGAATCTCAGCATAAGCGCGCCACCGTCGGATTAGATATTCTCGCCGCCATCGGCACGGATATCGCCCTGATGCAGCTTAACGGCATCGCCCAGAAGCTAAAATTCAAAGCCCTGCAGGAACGCGCCAGAGAGAAAATCGGCAATATCGCTGAAAGCCGCGGGCTGACCGTGGAAGAACTGGAAGACCGCCTGGCGCCCGATCTGGGTCTGAATGAGGATGGTAAGCTCACCCTCGATTTTGGCCCACGGCGCTTTATCGTGAGCTTTGATGAAGCGCTCAAGCCGTACGTCCGGGATGAAAACGGCAGCCGTCTGAAAGATCTGCCGAAGCCGAATAAAAGCGACGATAACGCGCTCGCCGCCGAGGCTGTCAATCGCTACAAGGCCCTGAAAAAAGATGCCCGCACGATTGCCGCCCAGCAAATCGCGCGGATGGAGTCGGCCATGTGCCAGCGCCGCCGCTGGACGCCGGAGAACTTCCGCCTGTTCCTGGTCAACCATCCGCTGGTACGCCATCTCACCCGTCGCCTGGTATGGGGCGTATACGGTGAGGACAACCGCCTGCAGGCCTGTTTCCGCGTGGCGGAAGACAACAGCTACAGCAATGCCGATGACGATCTCTTTCCTCTGCCGGACGGCGACATTCGTATCGGCCTTCCGCATCTGCTGGAAATGACGCCGCAGGATGCCGCCGCTTTTGGTCAGCTATTTGCCGATTACGAACTGCTGCCGCCGTTCCGTCAGCTCGACCGCAACTGCTACACACTAACACCTGCCGAGCTTGCAGCCACTGAGCTGACCCGCTGGGCCGGACGCAAGTGCCCGAGCGGCCGGGTCATCGGGCTGGCCAACAAAGGCTGGCTACGCGGCGAGCCGCAGGACGCTGGCTGGATCGGCTGGATGCTAAAACCGCTGGGACAGCGGGCGCTGGTAATGGAAATAGACGAAGGCTTCGCCGTGGGCATGCTGCCGGATGAGCTCAGCACCGAGCAGCTATTAAGCAAAGTCTGGCTGTACGCCGGAAATGCCCGGCAGTACGGCTGGGGCGGCAACGCTCCGCAGCAGGCTCGATTTTCGGAGCTGGATAAAGTCGCCCTCAGCGAACTGATCAACGATATTGAAGGGCTATTTGAATAGAACAAGGAACGTTTATGCACAACGCACTAACCCCACCCTGGCTGGCGGATGACGCGCAGCTGGAGCTGACCTTTAAAAAAGGTAAGACGCCGTTAAGCCATCGCCGCTGGCCGGGCGAGCCGGTGCCGCTGGTCAAAGTGGAACGACTTCAACGGCTGGCGAACGATATTGCCTCCCGCAGTCAGCCCCTCGCCTGGGAGGCTGAACAATGTACTGCTGAGTGGCAACAGGCGATTGCGCAGGCGATGCGCTGCGTGGGCGAGGCCAGAGCGGCAATGCCCGCCCGCGCGCTGGCGGTGCTGACTCGTCTGGCTGAAGAGGATAGCCCGGCGCTTTTGGATGAAATCGTCCAGCTGCACGGCGTCGAGTACGCGACCGAGGTGGTGATTGCCCGGCAGAATATCGCGGCGGGCCATAGTAAATACCCGCCGCGCAAATGGGTGTTCAGTCATCCGCAGAAAGAGAACGTTTACGGCCTCCACTCTGAAACCTATAGCGAGTTCGATCTACGTCTGCGCAAACATCTGTCGCTGGCGGAAGAGGTCGTCTGGCAACGCTGCGCCGAAAAGCTTATTGCCGGCCTGGTCGAAACGCCGTTTTATCGCCAGCCGTTTATCGCCCTGCTGCTGCCGGAAAGGCCGGATATCGCCAATCAAATAGCCGGACGTTGCATTGACAACTCCTGGCGGTCGTCAAAAGAGTGGCTTAAAGCCGTCGCCACCGACCCCGCCGTGCTGGCGAAGCTTGAGGAAACCTGGTCGAGTGATATTTTTACCGATCGCCAGGACAGCGATGGCTATTTTGCAAACCGCTACGGCTATGTCGCTTGCGCCGCGCTTTTGCGTGAACAGGGGCTGGCGGCAGTCGCCAGGCTGGCGATTTACGCGCATAAAGACGACTGCGGTAGCCTGCTGGCGCAAATCAACCATCCGCAGGTTATTCGCCTGCTGCTGCTGGTGGCGGATAAAAACAAGCCCAGCCAGCTGCGCGTGGCAAAATATGCCAGACAATTTCCCGCCTCGACGCTGGCGGCGCTGGCAGAGCTGCTGGCGCTACCGGAGCCGCCCGCGCGTCCGGGCTATCCGCATATTGAAGCGAAAAAGCTCCCGCAGCAGCAGAAAAAACGCGCAGAGGGCTGGCGAATGCTGCTCCGGACGCTGCTGAATACGCATCCGCCGCTGGCCGAACAGGTTAGTCCCTGGCTAAGCGCGCAGGCGCGGGAACTTCTGGCGACGTTCCAACAATCGCTGCCTGCAGGCGTCACGGTGGCCGTCGATAACCCCGGCCTGCCGGAAATTCTGCTCTCGCCGCCGTGGCGCAGTAAAAAGAAAAAAGCCGCCGCGCCGCGTTTTGCGCTATCGCCGCTGAAGCTTGCGCCGCAGGAGTACTGGCAGCCTGGAGAGCGGGAGGCGCTGGCCGCCGGCAAACCGGCCTGCTTTTTCAACGATCTTCCGCTGCGGGAACGCATTCGCCGCAAAGGAGGGATCGTATTACGGGAGCTGGGTTTTGAGGACATGTATTACCTGTTCCATCAATACACGCTGAACGGACAACAAATTCATTTTGAGCCGCAGTATCATCGCTACAGTGAGAAGCCGGTGTGGAACGAAGCTGCCATGCAGGCATTGCATCATGGTGATTGCAATATCTTACTGCAAGCCTGGCAAAGCCATTTGACGGCGGGCTACAAGCCGAATGACTGCTGGAACCTCTATTTGCTGGCCCAGCTGCCTCGCGAACGGGTCATCACCCTCTGGCAGCGCATTAATGAAGAAAATTTCAAATTTGTCGGCGCTGAATACCTGTTGAGCATCCTCGGGACTGACGCCCTGCCCGGCCTGCTGCTGGCGCTCCGGCATCGGCCAAAAGTGATCTTTCCGCTGCTGATGCATCTCGGCGCAACGGAGCTGGCGCTGCCGGTGGCCCGCGTCTGGCGGCGCTTTCAGGCGCAGAGCCATCTCGCCCGCCAGTGGCTACTGCAATGGCCGGAACACGCCGCCGCCGCGTTAATTCCGCTGGCGTTCGATAAAGCAGGCGATAGCCGCGAAGCGGCCATTAACGCCCTGCGTCTGCTGTATCAGGAAGGCCATCACGCGCAGCTGCAAACGGTGGCGCAACGCTGGCACGAACCGAGGCTATGGCCAGCGCTGGAGCAGTTGCTGACGCAAGATCCGCTGGATAATTATCCGGCCCGCACGCCGAAAGCGCCGGATTTCTGGCAGCCCGCGCTCTGGCGCAGGCCGCGGCTTCTCAGCAACGACCAGCCGCTGACCGACGATGCGCTGGAAATTCTCGGCGATATGCTGCGCTTCGCCCAGGGCGGCCACTTTTACTGCGGGCTGGATTTAGTCAAAGCCGCCTGTCAGCCTCAATCGCTGGCCGCTTTCGCCTGGGATCTCTTCAAAGCCTGGCAGAATGCCGGTGCGCCCGGCAAAGAGAACTGGGCTTTTCAGACGCTGGGGATCTTTGGCGATGAGAGTACGGTGCGTGATTTAACCCAACTTATTCTCGCCTGGCCGCAGGAAGGGAAATCTGCCCGCGCCGCCAGCGGCCTGCATCTTCTGACCCGCATCGGCAGCGATATGTCGCTGCTGCAGCTGGACCATATTTCGCAACGGGCAAAATCCCGCCCGCTGCGCGAGAGCGCGGAACGTTGTCTGCAAGAGATTGCCGAAGCGCGCGATTTGAGCGAAGAGCAGCTGCAGGATCGGCTTACGCCGACGCTGGGGCTGGATAATCCCGGTGCGCTGACCTTTGATTTCGGTACCCGCAGCTTTAGCGTGCGCTTTGATGAAAATCTGCAGCCGGTAATTTATGACCAGCAGGGAGCGCGGCAAAAGAGCCTCCCGCGCCTGCGCGCCGAAGATGACCAGACAAAAGCCGCGGAAGCGCTGCTCCGGCTGAAAGGATTGAAAAAAGATGCCGCTCGCGTGGCGAAACGCCTGCTACCGCATCTGGAAAATGCCCTGCGGCTGGCGCGGCGCTGGACGCGCGCGGAGTTTCAGTCGCTGTTCGTCGACCACCCGCTGACCCACAATGTGACCCGCCGCCTGGTATGGGGAGTATACGCCGCTAATGAGCCTCGTCGCCTGCTCGCCGCTTTTCGCATCGCGGCCGAGGGAGAGTTCTGCGACGGCCAGGATGAGCCCATCACGCTGCCGGAAGATGCACTATTCGGCATCGTTCATCCGCTGGAAATGGACGACCTGACGCGGGCGGCGTTTGAACAACTCTTTGCCGATTACCAGCTATTGCCGCCGTTCCGTCAGCTGACCCGCCATACTCTCCTGCTGCTGCCGGAAGAAACTTCAGTCAGCAAGCTAACGCGCTGGCAGGGAAGGTCGACGACCTGCGGGCAGCTGCTGGGCATCCGCGGCCGGGGCTGGTGGCAAGGTAGCGAAAGCTATTTCTGTTACGATGTTGCTCAGCATCGGCTGATACTGGAAATCACGCCGGGATTTGTTCACTACAGCATAGACGCTAAAGCTCCTCAGCAGTTTGGCGCGATAACGCTCTATTACGGCGAACAACCCGTTGCGTTTTCCCGGCTCGATCCTCAGGATCTCAGCGAAGCGCTAAGCACAATAGAGATTATTTCCCGCTAGTGCGACAAACGAGGTGAGTCAATTAGCAACAATATTCGACTCACCGCATGAGTCGAATATTGGCTTTTTAGCCCCACGAACCTAATGTGCCTTTTTAACTACAAGATACGCAGGAAGATGTTGCGTTAAATATAATCCGATATATCAAGCTCAGAAATAAAGCACCTCACGCAATCTGCTGCGCATAAATAAGGTCTAACGATTACCGCTGTCTCTTTAAGGAAGAAACGATGATACAACAGGAAAAACATCTTCAGCGCCCCCCAGCCGCCGTGCTCTACGCCGATGAACTCGCGCGGCTGCAACAGAATGACCCTTTCCCCTGCCCGCCCGGCTGGCAGTTAAGCCTGCCTGCGGCGCGCGCGTTTATCCTCGGCGATAGCGCTCGCGACATCAGCCGTAAAGTGGTTATCAGCCCCGCCGCCGTCGAGCGGATGCTGGTCACGCTGGCGACCGGACGCGGCCTGATGTTGGTCGGTGAGCCGGGCACGGCAAAATCGCTGCTCTCAGAGCTGCTGGCCACCGCCGTCTGCGGCGATGCCGGGCTCACCATTCAGGGCGGCGCGTCGATTACCGAAGATCAAATCAAGTACGCCTGGAACTATGCGCTGTTGATCAACCAGGGACCCTCGACCCAGGCGCTGGTGCCCGCCCCGCTGTATCAAGGCATGCGCGACGGGAAAATCGTCCGCTTCGAAGAGATAACCCGCACGCCGCTGGAGGTTCAGGACTGCCTGCTGGGGATGCTTTCCGACCGGGTAATGGCGATCCCGGAGCTAAGCGGTGAGGATAGCCTGCTCTATGCCCGCGTCGGGTTTAATATCATTGCGACCGCCAATACCCGCGATCGCGGGGTCAACGAAATGAGCGCGGCGCTTAAACGTCGCTTCGACTTCGAAACCGTCTTTCCAATCATGGATTTTCAGCAGGAGCTGGTGCTGGTGGCTAACGCGTCGGCACGCCTGCTGGCGCATAGCGGCATTCCGCATAAAGTGCCCGATGCCGTACTGGAACTGCTGGTCCAGACCTTCCGCGATCTGCGCGCCGAGGGCGGAAAGAAAACCTCAATGGATACTCTCAACGCAATTATGTCCACCGCCGAAGCGGTTAACGTCGCCCATGCCGTCGGCGTGCGTGCCTGGTTTCTGGCCGCTCGCGCCGGAGAGCCCGCCGACCTGGTAGACTGCATCGCCGGTACAATTGTCAAAGATAACGAGGACGACCGCGCCCGCCTGCGCCGCTATTTTGAGCAGCGCGTCGGTACGCATAAAGAAGCCCACTGGCAGGCCTATTATCAGGCCCGCCACCGCCTGCCGTGAGGGAACACGCATGCCAGAGCAGCCGTTAATTATCGGCGTTCGACACCACAGCCCGGCCTGCGCCAGGCTGGTAAAAGAACGCATCGAACAAACGCGTCCGCGCTACGTTCTGATTGAAGGTCCGGTGGACTTTAATCAGCGCCTGGATGAGCTGTTTTTACCCCATCAATTGCCCATCGCCATCTACAGCTACTGCCAGTCTCAGGAGGGCGGCGCGGCGGGACGCGGTGCCTGGACGCCGTTTGCCGAATTCTCCCCCGAGTGGCAGGCGCTGCTGAGCGCCCGGGCGACGGGCGCGCATATTCGCTTTATCGATTTACCGGTCTGGGCGCAAAGAGAGGATGACAGCGATGCCTCTGACGCTCGCCGCGTCGATGACCAGCAGCGTCTGTTTGTCGCCAGCGGAATGGAGAATACCGACGCGCTGTGGGACCATCTGTTCGAAGATGAAACCCAGCGCGCCGGTCTGGAGCAGGCGCTGAAAACGTACTTTATCCAGCTGCGCGGCGATAGCAGCGGCGGAGAAAACAGCCGGCAGCGGGAAGCCTGGATGGCCCGCTGGGTGGCATGGGCCATGCAGCAAAATGACGGCCCGGTCGTGGTGGTCTGCGGCGGCTGGCACGCCCCGGCGCTGGCAGCCCTGTGGCGGAATTGCCGGGCGCCAGCGCAGGAACCTGAATCCCCGCCGCCACCGACGCCCGACGCCGTCACCGGCTGCTACCTCACCCCCTACAGCGAAAAGCGGCTGGACGTTCTGGCGGGCTATCTTTCCGGGATGCCGGCGCCGGTCTGGCAAAATTGGTGCTGGCAGTTGGGCCTGCGTCAGGCCGGGGAACGGCTGCTGAAAACTATCCTCGCCCGCCTGCGCCAGCATCGCCTTCCCGCCTCAACGGCCGATTTCGCTGCCGCCCACCTGCGCGCAATGGCGCTGGCGCAGATACGCGGCCATACCCAGCCGCTGCGCTGCGACTGGCTTGACGCGCTGGCGGGCTCGTTAATCAAAGAAGCGCTCAATGCCCCGCTACCGTGGAGCTATCGCGGCGTGATTCATCCGCAAACCGATCCGATTCTGCTGACCATCGTGGATGCGCTGGCGGGAGCCGGTTTCGGCAAGCTCGCTCAGGGAACGCCGCTGCCGCCGCTGCCGCAGGACGTCGATCGCGAGCTGGCGCGCGTCGGGATCGCCATACCGGCAAACCTGAACATCAATCGCTATACGCCCGAGGGATTAGCAAAAAGTCAGGTCTTACACCGGTTGGCCATCCTCGACATTCCCGGTTTCCAGCAGCAAACGGGCAGCGCGGTGACGCTTTCCGGCGATGGCGAAGAGCGCTGGCGACTGTTTCCAACCCTGGAGCAGCACGCGGTCCTGATCGAGACCTCCCGCTACGGCGCTTCCCTGGCGGAGGCCGCGCGCCAGCGGCTGGAAGCGGCTATTCTGGCCTCCGGGGGGATCAAAAGCCTGGCCGCCAGCCTGAATCAGGCCGCGCTGGCGGGGCTCTCCACATTCAGCCAGCAGATGCTGGAACAGCTGGCGCAGCTAATTGCCGAAGAGAGCCAGTTTGCCGAAATGGGGCCAGCGCTGGAGGTGCTTTACGCCCTCTGGCAGCAAGATGAGAGCAGCGGTATGCAAAACGCCGCGGTGCTGGAAATCACGCTTTGCGCGGCGCTTGACCGGACGCTGTGGCTTTGCGAATCCAGCGGCGTTGCCGACGAGCAGCAGTTTCACGCCCATCTGCATAGCTGGCGCACCCTGTGCCACATCCTGCGCGATCTCCACAGCGGCAGCGTTTTACCGGGAGTTTCGCTCAGCGCCGCCCTGGCGCTGCTTGAACGGCGAATTCACGCCGCAGATGCCGCACCGCTCGACCGCGGCGCGGCGCTCGGCGCGCTGATTCGCCTTGAGCATCCCGCGGCGACCGCTGAAGCAGCGATGACCCTGCTGACGCAGCTCTCTCCGCAGCGTCTGGGAGAGGCGGTCCACGGTATGCTGGCGCTGGCGCGCCATCAGCTCGCCTGTCAGCCCGCTTTTATCACGGGATTCAGCGCGCTGCTCGCCCGGCTGGCGGACGATGAGTTTATTCTCGCGCTGCCGGATCTGCGGGCGGCGATGGCGTGGCTGCCGCCTCGGGAACGCGGCGAGCTGGCCCGCCAGGTGCTTGATCACTATCACATGTCCATGCTACCGACCTCTGCGCTACAGGCGCCGGTTGCCTGCTCGCCGGAGCAGTTACTCTATCATCAGCAGCTGGAACAGCAGGCGCTGGCCGCGCTACGCCATTGGGGAGTACGCTAATGAACAGGTTATCCGATATTCTGGCAACCCAGGAGCTCCAGCGCTGGCGGCTGATTCTGGGCGAGGCCGCCGAAAACAGCCTCGGCGGCCTCGATGAGCATGCCCGTCAGGTAGACCATGCGCTGGAGTGGCTCTACGGCCGCGATCCGGAGCGACTACGGCGAGGCGAGCGCCAGGGTGGACTGGAGGATTCCAGCCTGACGACGCCGGAATGGATCAACGCTATCCACTCGCTTTTTCCGCAGCCGGTTATCGAGCGGCTGGAGAGCGATGCGGTACTGCGCTACGGCATCGATGAGGTGGTGACCAATCTGGAAGTGCTTGAACGTATCGAGCCTTCCGAAAGCCTGCTGCGAGCGGTACTGCATACTAAACATCTGATGAATCCAGACGTGCTGAACGCCGCCCGCAAGCTGGTGCGCCAGGTGGTAGAGCAAATTATGGCCCGGCTGGCGACAGAGGTGCGCCAGGCTTTTTCCGGCGCGCGCGATCGGCGCCGCCCCTCGCGTATCCCGCTGGCGCGCAACTTCGACTTCAAGAATACCCTGCGCGCCAACCTCAAGCACTGGGACCCGCAGCGCAGCAAGCTGTACATTGAATCGCCTAAGTTTATCAGCCGTATTAAACGCCACAGCGAAAAATGGCAGCTGATTTTGCTGGTCGATCAGAGCGGTTCGATGGTGGATTCCGTTATCCATTCGGCGGTTATGGCGGCCTGCTTATGGCAGCTGCCCGGCATTCGTACGCACCTCGTGGCGTTTGATACCAGCGTGGTGGATCTCACGGACGACGTTGCCGACCCGGTAGAGCTGCTGCTGAAAGTTCAGCTCGGCGGCGGGACCAATATCGCCCAGGCCGTTGAATATGCGCGACAGCTGATTGAACAACCGCAAAAAAGCGTCATCGTGCTGGTGAGCGACTTTTTCGAAGGCGGGGCGAACTCGCTACTGATTAATCAGGTCAAGCTGAGCGTGCAAAGCGGCGCTAAAGTCCTCGGGCTGGCGGCGTTAGACAGTTCGGCATCCCCCTGTTATGACCACGATATGGCCCAGGCGCTGGTTAACGTCGGGGCGCAAATCGCCGCCATGACGCCCGGCGAACTGGCCTCCTGGCTGGCGGAGAATTTACAATCATGATGCCTTTACGCCCCGAATTACTGGAACTCACCCCGCAGGCGCTCATGGCGCTAAGCAACGCCGGATTCGTAAAACGCAGCCAGAAAGAGCTGGATAACGGCAATATCCCCGAGCTTGCGCAGGATGAAGACGGCACCCTGACCGCCGTATTTCACGACGGCACCCGCACCCGGCTGGCAAAAGGCCAGGCGCTCAAAGAATCCAGCTGTACCTGCGGCGCCAGCGGCATGTGTCGTCATCGCGTGATGCTGATCCTCAGCTACCAGCGCGCCAATACCGGTGATGAGCGTCCCGAAGGGGAACCGGAGAGCGGCGAACGCTGGCATCCGGGACTGTGGCAAGCGGAGCTGGCCGCTCTCCCCGAGTCCGTTCTGAAGCGGGCGCAGCAGCTGGCGGATAAAGGCGTCGCGGTGGAGCTATTCTGCCGACCTAACGAAACGCCTTCGGCAAAGCTGCCGATGAGCGATGTGCGTTTTTATTCCCGCAGCAGCATCCGTTTTGCCCGCTGCGACTGCGTCGACGGCTCGCTGTGCGAACACGTGGCGCTGGCGGTTCAGGCTTTTACCGATGCCGAAGCCCAGCAGCCTGGCTTTACGCACCTGGTCTGGCAAACGCGCAGCCGCAAGGCCGCCGCCCGCGGAGGGCCCTTTGATACCCCTGACGGCGAGGCCTGTCGACAAAGCCTCCGCCAGCTCAGCCAACTGCTGTGGCAAAGCGGCGTCAGCCAGCCGCCTATTGGCTTCGAGGCTGCGTTCACCCGGGCGCAGCGCGCGGCGCAGACGGTAAACTGGCGCTGGGTCGTCGGCGCACTTGCTCAGCTTCGCGAAGGCGTCGAGGCCCTTCAGCAGCGCGCCAGCCATTACCATCCTGAACAGCTTCTCAGCCAGCTGGCAGGACTTAACGCCCGCCTTGAGAGCGCCGACAGAATGGCGCAGCTTGCCGATGCCGACCAGACGCCGCCCCTGCCGTGGCGCACCGTGGTGGGCCAGGGTATCGCCGGCGAAGCGCAGCTCGATCATTTGCGACTTATCTCCCTGGGAATGCGCAGCTGGCAGGATAATCACCGCTACGGTTTACGCATCTGGTTTAGCGACCCGGATACCGGCAGCATTATGCATCTGTCGCGCAGCTGGCCGCTGGCGGAACGGGCGCAAAGCCCGCTGTGGCAGCGCCGCCTGTTTAGCTTCCAGGCCGGCGCGCTGGCGGGCGGGCAGATAATTACTCAATCAGCGAGCCGCAACGCCAGCGGCGAACTGCTGCTGAGCGCGCGCCACCGCCTGAGCAGCAACATTCCGCTCAGTGAAGAGGCCTGGCTTTTGCTCAGCGCGCCGCTGCGCCAGCCGGGGGTTGCGGCGCTGCGTGAGTATCTGCGCCAGCGCCCTCCGGCGTGGGTGCGTCCGCTTAATCAGGTGGATAATCTGTTTATTTTGCCGGTGGATGCCTGTCTTGCCGTCGGATGGGACGCCGCCCGGCAAACGCTGGATGCGCAGGTTCTCAGCGGCGAAGGGCAAGACAACGTTTTGCAGCTGTCCCTTCCCGCCGCCGCCAGCGCGCCCTATGCCGTTGAGCGAATGGCGGCGCTGCTCAGCCAGGCGGACGATCCGGTAGTGATGGTGTCCGGGATGGTCACCTTTAGCCGCGGGCAGCTTAGCCTGGAGCCGCTGGTAATGATGACCCGCACCCGCGGCTGGGCGCTGAACGCGGAACCGCTTCCCGTTGGGCCACTGCCTGCCGGCGATATCCTGCCGCCGCGGTCGCTGGCCCTGACGCTGTTGCAGCGCACCCGGGCGCTGCTGATCCAGATTATGCACAACGGCCTGCGCTATCAGCAAAAGGGCCTTTTTCGCGAAGCGATGACGCTGAGCGACGATTTAACCAACGGCGGATTTAATCATCTCGCGCGCCTGCTCCACCAGTTGGCCGAGCGCGAAACGGCGACTTCCGAGGATACGCTCAGCGCTATCGCCCAACTCTGTATACAATTAGAGATGATGATTGATTAACAAGGAATGATAATGAAATTTAACCGCAGGATTACCGCCGCTCTGGGCGCAACGTTAATGATGGCCGCGCTCGTCGGCTGCGATAACAACAAAGATGAGATCAAGACGTTTCACAACACGATGAACGGCGTAGACCTGACCTACACCTATCACTACAAAGACGATGTCGTTACCCGCCAGGACGCGGAGAATACTATTCCCTATACATCACTCGGGGTGAGTAACGAAGAGCAGGCGCGCAAGATCATCGATCCTATCGGCGTGGCCTACAGCAAAATCAAAGGCGTCACCCACAGCGTCGACTATAAAGAGAGCGCCGCGCAGGAACACCTCTCCATCGACTTTAATCAGGCTAAAATCAGCGAGCTGTGTCAATTACCCGGGGCCAGCTTTACAGACTGTTCGCAAAAGTTTATTTCGCTGAGCGAGTCGGAAAAAATGTTGAAATCACAGGGATTTAAAGAAGTGAAATAACCCAGACTGGTGCGGAGAACTCCCGGCTTACGCTACGCTTAGCCGGGCTACCCCGGTCAGGCTACAGGGCCATACATTCGGGGAGCCCGGCTCTGGCGTTAACGCCGCAAGCCGGGGAGGCATATCAGGATTTCGCGTGTTCGCGCTCGGTCAGCCCGCGCAGGAAGTAGCGCAGAAACTGGTCGCCGCATTCGCGGAAGTTTTTATGCTCCGGGGCGCGCATCATGGCGGTGATTTCCGGCATCGAGACGCGGAATTTCTGCTGAGTGAGGATAGCGAGAATGTCATCCGTCTTCAGGGAAAAGGCAATACGCAGTTTTTTCAGCACGATATTATTATTCACCCGGCGTTCGACCGCCAGCGGCGGCGCCGACGCATCTTTACCGCGTTTGTCGTAAATCAGGCCGTTGAGAAAATTCGACAGCACGACATCCGGGCAGCGCACAAACCCCTCTTCGTCTTCTTTTTTCAGCCAGGGTACCAGCTGTTCGGCGCTGACCGGCGCATCCGCTAGCGCAAAAATACGTACCAGGCCGCTGTTATTGGTTTTCAGGGTGTAGCGCAGGCTACGGAGAATATCGTTACTGATCATATTGCCTTCATGATGAAAAATTCTGCCGCACAGTTTATCACGATTCCGCCGTTTTACAGACCAATCGCCTCTTTCAGGCTTTTCAGATAGCGGCGGCTCACCGGCACCGTTTGCCCGGCACGCATCAGCAGCTCCGCCTGGCCGTTTTCCTCAAAGCGGATCTCCTTGAGATGGGACATGTTAACCAGGTACTGGCGATGGCAGCGCAGCAGCGGCGTTCGGCTCTCAAGGGTGCGTAAGGTGAGCTCGGTAAAACCCTCCTTTCCTTCGCGGTCGGTCACGTAAATCCCGCTCATCCGGCTGCTGACGAAGGCCACGTCTTCCATCTGCAGTAGCCAGATGCGGCTGTGGCCGGTGCAGGGAATATATTTTAGCGCCTGCTGGGTATCGTCGAGGGCGGTCATATCCTGCAGGCTGCGCTCCTGGCGCAGTCGAGCCAGCGTTTTTTCCAGCCTGGCGGACTCTATTGGCTTCAGCAAATAATCAAACGCGTGCTCTTCAAAGGCTTTCACCGCGTACTCGTCAAATGCGGTGAGAAAGACGATATAGGGCCGATGCTCCGGGTCAAGCATGCCAACCATCTCAAGACCGCTGATACGCGGCATCTGGATATCCAGAAACAGCACGTCCGGGTGCAGCTTGTGTACCGCGCCAATCGCCTCTACGGCATTTCCGCATTCGCCCACGATCTCGATATCCGGCTGGGTCTCCAGCAAAATACGCAGGTTTTCACGCGCCAGCGGCTCGTCGTCGACAATTAATACTTTTAACATGCGTTTTCCTCCAGAGGCAGTCTCAGCGTGACGCGGGTAAAACATTCCGGCTCGCAGGTGACGGTGATCCCGCAATCGGCGCCGAAGCGCGCCCGCAGACGGCGATCAACCAGATTCATGCCCAGTCCGCTGGCGCTGGGTTTGTCCTGATATAACCCGGCGTTATCTTCAATATCCAGCTGCAGCCAGCGCTGGTACTGGCTGGCGCGAATGGTGATTTCCCCCACCCCAAGGTGCTGCGAAGTCCCGTGCTTAATGGCGTTTTCGACTATCGGCTGTAGGGTAAAAGCCGGCAGTTGATGCTGGGCCAGCGCTTCCGGCACCAGCATGTGGATCTGTAGGTTGGCCTGAAAGCGCGCTTTCTCAATCTGCAAATAGGCGTTTACATGTTCGATCTCATCCGCCAGGGTCACGATCTCCGCTGGCCGTTTCAGGTTTTTGCGGAAAAAGGTCGACAGATACTGCACCAGTTGCCCCGCCTGGTCGCTATCGCGGCGAATCACCGCTTTCAGGGTATTCAGCGCGTTGAACAGGAAGTGCGGATTCACCTGGGCGTGCAGCAGCTTGATTTCCGACTGCGTTAGCAACGCCTTTTGCCGCTCATACTGTCCGGCCAGGATCTGCGCGGATAACAGCTGGGCAATCCCCTCCCCCAGCGTGCGGTTGATGGAGCTGAACAGGCGGTTTTTCGCTTCATAAAGTTTTATCGTGCCAATCACCCGCTGATTCTCGCCGCGCAGCGGAATAACCAGCGTGGAGCCCAGCTTACAGTTAGGATGAATCGAGCAGCGGTAGGGCACCTCGTTACCGTCGGCATAGACCACCTCGCCGGTATCGATCGCCTTTTGGGTATAGAGCGAAGAAATAGGCTTACCGGGCAGATGGTGATCGTCACCGATCCCGGTAAACGCCAGCAGCTTGTCGCGATCGGTGATCGCCACCGCGCCGATATCCAGCTCCTGGATCAGTACCTGCGCGACCTTCATGCTGTTCTCTTCGTTAAACCCCTGGCGCAGGATCCCCTCCGTCGACGCCGCCACCTTCAGCGCGGTGGCCGAGAAAGCCGAGGTATATTTTTCAAACATCGCCCGCTTATCCAGCAGGATACGCATAAACAGCGCCGCCCCGACGGTATTAGTCACCATCATGGGGGCAGCGATGCTTTGTACCAGATGCAGGGCATCTTCGAACGGGCGAGCGATCAGCAAAATGATCAACATCTGCACCATTTCAGCAAAAAAGGTAATCGCACCGGCCGTGAGCGGGCTGAAGACTTTATCCGGTCGCCCGCGTTTAACCAGAATGCTGTGCACCAGCCCGCCGAGCAGTCCTTCAACGATGGTGGAAACCATACAGCTCAGCGCGGTCATGCCGCCCAGCGAGTAGCGATGAAGGCCGCCGGTCAGTCCCACCAGGCCGCCGACCACCGGCCCGCCCAGCAGGCCGCCCATCACCGCGCCGATGGCTCGCGTATTGGCGATCGAATCTTCGATATGCAGGCCAAAGTAGGTGCCGAGGATGCAGAAAATAGAGAAGGTTACGTAGCACAAGAGCTTATGCGGCAAACGGACGGTGACCTGCATTAACGGGATGAACAGACGCGTTTTGCTCATCAGCCACGCGATGACCAAAAACACGCACATCTGCTGAAGCAGCAGCAACACCAGATCAAACTCGTACATACCCGCAGACCACACTTCATTTGAAAGCGCGTAACATACACTGCTTGCTTATAACTTTCTTTGAAGCAATACATGAAAATGATAATTCATGTTCAGGATCACACTTCTTAGCGCCTCGACGATCCGTTTTTGTACAAAAAACAGACAAACCTCCCCGCTTCGGCAAACAGCTTCTACAGTTAATAGAGGAGAACACAGCGGGAGGAGAAAATGGCGCTTTATACAATTGGCGAAGTTGCCCAGCTTTGCGATATCAATCCCGTGACGTTACGCGCCTGGCAGCGGCGCTACGGATTACTGAAACCTCAGCGTACCGACGGCGGCCACCGCCTGTTTAATGAATATGAGATAGACCGTATTCGCGAAATCAAACGCTGGATTGACTCCGGCGTGCAGGTCGGGAAAGTGAAAACGCTGCTGATGGATAATGAGCAGGAGAGGGTCGACGGCTGGCGCGATCGGCAGGAAATGCTGCTCGGCTATCTGCAAAACGGAAGTTATCATCGCCTGCGGATGTGGCTGAAGGAGCGTAACCACACCGACTCTGCGCAAACCCTGGTGAAGCACCTGGTTAACCCCTTACGCCAGCGCCTGCTCAGCCCGCAGCCAACGTTGCTGGCAATGCGGGGCATCCTGGACGGCATTCTGATTAATCATATCGCCCGATGCCTGTCCTCGACGGCAAAATATCCCGGCGACCATGCGCTGATTATGGGCTGGAATGTGAACGATATCACCCGGCTATGGCTGGAGGGCTGGATAGCCAGCGAACAGGGCTGGCGGGTGGATATTCTCGCCCATTCGCTGAACCAGATCCGACCGGAGCTTTTCCCCGACAGTACGCTAATGGTCTGGTGCGGAGAGGCGCCCTGTAGCGCCCAGGTGAATCAAATGCGTCAATGGGAGCAGCAGGGCCAGATTATCTGGCTGAATCACACCACCGCAACGTCTCCCGGAGGCGGCGCCTGAGGCGCCTGCCCGGGCTACCGGCCCGCAGACGGTGATGAACCGTAGCCCGGCTAAGCGCAGCGCAAGCCGGGAGGGCTGTCGTAGCTAAACCGCAATTAATGTTTCATTAACACCTGCGCTTCACCGTATAATCCTTGCGTTAACATCAGGAGCCTATTATGAAGCCAGCGAAAATTGCGGTTATTACTCTGTTCTTATTTATGGCCATCAGCGGCATCGGCGGCGTGATGCTGGCTGGCTATTCATTTATTGTTCGCGGCGGTGTCGGCTGATTAGCCGGGTCAGCCGTTCAAAGCCGCGATCGACGATAATCGCTGCCAGCGCCACCAGCAGCGCCCCCTGAATGACATAAGCGGTATTAAATCCGCTCAGGCCGATAACAATCGGCGTGCCGAGCGTATTCGCGCCGACGGTTGACGCAATGGTCGCCGTCCCCATATTCACGATGGTCGAGGTACGAATGCCAGCGAGCATCACCGGCGCCGCCAGCGGCAGCTCCACCTTTATCAATCTCTGCCAGCCGGTCATTCCCATCCCCTGAGCGATAGATAATACGCCGGACGGTACCGCCCCCAATCCCGCCAGCGTACCCTGTAAAACCGGCAATATGCCGTACAGCGCCAGCGCGATCAGCGCGGGCTGCCAGCCGAATCCCATCACCGGAACCGCAATCGCCAGCACCGCAACCGGTGGAAACGTCTGTCCCATCGCGGCGATCGTCTCTACCAGGGGGCGAAACTCATGGCCGGAAGGCCGGGTGACCGCAATCCCTGCCCCGACGCCCACCACCGTAGCCGCGAGGCTGGAGAGTGCCACCAGCCAACAGTGCGCCAGGGTCAGCGAAATAAAACTCTCCTGCTGATAAACCGGGCGCGGCAGCTCGGGAAACAGCGCGCTGAATAGCGGCGCGCTGTAGGGCAACGCCAGCAGCAGCGCGACAAACATTGCGCTCAGCCACAGCAGCGGATCACGTAGCACCTTCACGCCGGGCCTCCTCGCGCAGCAGGTCGGCAAAATGCAACGTCCCGCAGGACTCTCCCCGCTCATCCACTACCGGCAATACCTCGCAGCGATGAGCAATAAACTGCGATAGCGCCTCGCGCAGGGTCATCGCCACGTTTAACGCATCTCCCGCCAGGCGCTCATCGCGGCGCAGATAATCACTCACGCCGCGCAGCGACAGCAGGCGCACGCCCAGTTCGCTGCGGCCAAAGAAGGTCTGCACAAAGGTATTTTTTGGCTCCAGCAACATCTGCAGCGGCTCGCCCTGCTGCACTACTTCGCCGCCGTCCATCAACACCAGATGATCCGCCAGCCGCAGCGCCTCATCGATATCGTGGGTCACCAGCACAATCGTGCGTCCCAGCAGGCGATGAATGCGGATCATCTCCTGTTGCAGAGCTTCCCGCGTCACCGGATCGAGCGCGCCAAAGGGTTCGTCCATGAGCAACACCTGCGGATTCGCCGCCAGCGCGCGCGCCACGCCGACGCGCTGCTGCTGGCCGCCGGAAAGCTGATGGGGATAACGTTCGCGCAGCACCGGCTCGAGCCCCAGCAAGGCCATCAATTCATCAACCCGCGCCTGCGTTTTTTGCCGCGACCACTTTTGCAGCTGCGGAACGGTGGCAATGTTTTGCGCCACCGTCCAGTGGGGAAACAAACCGATGGACTGGATGGCGTAGCCCATTCTGCGGCGCAGTTCGAGCACCGGCTGCTGGCGGATATCCTGCCCGGCGAAACGGATCGTCCCGCTATCATGCTCCACCAGGCGATTGATCATCTTCAGCGTGGTCGATTTCCCCGAACCTGAGGTGCCAATCAGCACCGAAAATGCCCCCTCGCGCAGATGCAGATTGAGGTTTTTCACCGCAGGCTGTCCGGCAAAGGCTTTATTGACGCCGTCGAACTCAATCACGGACCTCTCCTTTGAGTAATGCGCCCCACAGCGCGAATAGCGCATCCACCACCACCGCCAGCGCGATGGTCGGGATCACCCCAAGCAGCACCAGATCCAGCGCGCTGCTGAGTAGCCCCTGGAAAACCAGCGCGCCAAAGCCGCCTGCGCCAATCAGCGCTGCGACGACCGCCATACCGACGGTTTGTACGCTAACCACCCGCAGGCTGCGCAACAATACGGGCAATGCCAGCGGCAGCTGTACCTGACGAAACCGCTGTCCGCCGCTCATCCCCATCGCCACCGCGCTCTCCAGCGCTTCACGCGGAACCTGCTGCAGGCCGACCGTCACCCCGCGTACCAGCGGCAACAGCGCATACAGCACCAGCGCAATCAGCGCAGGCGTAATGCCGGTTCCGGAAACGCCGAGCTGGGCAAGCGAAGGAAACTGGCGCGCCAGCCCCGCCAGCGGCGCAATAAGCAGGCCGAACAGCGCCACGGAGGGAACGGTCTGAATCACATTGAGAACCGCAAAAACCGGCGATTGCCAGCGTGGGAAGCGCCAGAGCCAAACGCCAATGGGCAGCCCAATCAGCAGCCCCGGCAGCAGGGTACCGAGCAGCAGAGTCACATGCTGCGACAGCGCATCGTCAAACACTTCCCGGCGATTGAAATACTCTTTCAGCAGAGAGAGTTCATCGAGGCTCCCCAGTCCCAGCAGCAGCGCGGGCAGCAGCCAGATTTGCGCATTGAGCAACCAGCGCCACAGGGCACGGGAAGTCAGACGGCGAACGGCATCGCTGGCGATAAGCAGACAGAGCGCCAGCGCCAGCCACAGGCCGCTGCCCGGCGAGGTACGGGCCAGCGACGAACCGTTCTGCGCCAGCTGCCCCGCCGCCCCGCCGGCCCCCCAAAGCAGCGCAGGCAGCAGCAGATCCGCCAGCAGGAAGATGACCAGCAGCGGGAAGCGCCCCGGCCGCCAGCACAGCAGCGCGATTAACAGCGCCGCCCCCGCCTGCACGCCCGCCAGCCATGGCCAGACCTGCCATAGCCAACGGCCCTCGCCGGATAACAGCCGGTTAGGCGCATAATTGATAAACGGCAGCGCCATCGCCAGCAGCAGTAATAATGCCAGCAGCAGCGCAACGCGGTTACAGCAACGAATCGTCACGCGAACTCTACTTCAGCAGCCCTTTTTGTTGCAGATAGTCGGCGGCGACTTTCTTCGCATCCAGGCCCTCTACCGCAATACTGGCGTTCAGCTTTTGCAGGGTCTTTTCATCCAGGCTGGCAAAGACCGGCTGTAGCCAGTCGGCTATCTGCGGGTATTCTTTCAGCACCGCTTCACGCACGACCGGGGCCGGGGCGTAAATTGGCTGCACGCCCTTCGGGTCGCTCAGGGTTTGCAGGCCCAGCGCGGCGACCGGGCCATCGGTGCCGTAGGCCATCGCCGCATTTACGCCGGAGGTCTGCTGCGCCGCCGCTTTAATGGTGACCGCCGTATCGCCGCCCGCCAGCGACAGCAGCTGGTTCTGTTTGAGCGTAAAGTCGTAGGCTTTTTCAAATGCCGGCAGCGCGTCCGGCCGTTCAATAAATTCCGCCGAAGCGGCCAGCTTAAAGTCACCGCCCTTTTGCAGATAGCCGGCAAGGTCGCTTAACGAGGCGAGGTTA
This sequence comes from Klebsiella sp. HMSC09D12, assembly GCF_001808475.1. NCBI lineage: Bacteria > Pseudomonadati > Pseudomonadota > Gammaproteobacteria > Enterobacterales > Enterobacteriaceae > Klebsiella > Klebsiella sp. HMSC09D12. The sequence goes on from NZ_KV793506.1 coordinate 181,867, forward strand.
TTTTTTTCCGCCAGATCCTGACGAACGGCGATGGTCCAGGTATTGTTGGCCGGAGCCGGGGTAAGCCACACGAGCTTATTCTTTTCCGCGTCCAGCTTTTTGACTTTCTCGTAGCCCTGCTGCGCGTTTTTCCACGCCGGGTCGTTCTCCGCTTTAAAGAAGAAGGCGCCGTTACCGGTATATTCCGGATAGATATCCAGTTCACCGGCGGTTATCGCTCCGCGCACCACCGGCGTGGTGCCGAGCTGGATTTTATTGACGGTTTTCACTCCGTGGCTTTCCAGCACCTGCAAAATAATATTGCCGAGCAGCGCCCCTTCGGTATCGATTTTTGAGCCGACTTTAACCGGCTCCGCCGCCTGCAGCGGCAGACTTATCAGGGCCGCCAGCGCCAGCGTGCCGGACCACATACTTGCCTTTATCATTCTCGCGTCCCTCTTTAATTTGCGCTCCATTAACAGGAGCTTAAGCAAAAAGCGTAGTTCATTTGGGGCGGAGCGGAAAAAGAAAAGGCCGATAAATCGGCCTTTGGGATAAGGAATGCGTGTTCCCGTGCGGCGGCCACAGCCTTACCCGGGCGACAAAGCGCAATTACAGCAGTTCGAACTCGCCCTGCTTCACGCGGGCGGAATCGACGCCGATAAAGACGTTGAATTTGCCCGGCTCGGCGTCGTACTTCATCTGCTGGTTCCAGAACTTCAGCGCCTCAATGTCAATCGGGAAGCTGACGGTTTGCGTCTCACCCGGCTTGAGGGTCACCTTCTTAAAGCCGCGCAGCATTTTCACCGGCCGGCTCAGGGAAGCGGTGACGTCCTGCAGATAAAGCTGAATCACCGTCGCCCCTTCACGCTTGCCGGTATTGGTCACCTGCACGCTGGCGGTTACGCTGCCGTCGCGCTGCAAGGTCGGCGCCGACATTTTCACATCGGAAACGCTAAAGGTGGTATAGCTCAGGCCGTAGCCAAAGGGATAGAGCGGGCCGTTGGCCTCGTCAAAGTAGCGCGAGGTGTACTTGTTCGGCTTATCTGCATTGTACGGGCGACCGGTATTGAGATGGCTGTAGTAGGTTGGGATCTGTCCGACCGAACGCGGGAAGGACATCGGCAGTTTGCCCGACGGGTTGTAGTCGCCGAACAGCACGTCGGCAATGGCGTTGCCGCCTTCGGTACCGGCGAACCAGGTTTCGAGTATCGCATCGGCCTGCTGATCCTCTTTCACCAGCGCCAGCGGACGGCCGTTCATCAGCACCAGCACCAGCGGTTTACCGGTCGCTTTCAGCGCGCTAATGAGGGCGCGCTGGCTCTGCGGCAGGGTGATGTCGGTGCGGCTGGAGGCTTCATGCGCCATACCCTGCGCTTCACCCGCCACGGCAACCACCACGTCGGACTGCTTCGCCGCCGCCACCGCTTCATCAATCATCTCCTGCGGCGAGCGTGGATCAACCTGCACCGCTTTCTCGTACAGATTAAGGAAGTCGACGATACCTTTATCATCAGTGACGTTGGCGCCTTTGGCATAGATGATTTTGCCCTGATCGCCCAGCGCCTTTTGCATTCCGGCCAGCACGGTGACCGACTGATCGGCCACGCCCGCCGCTGACCAGCTGCCCATCATGTCGCGCTTGCTGTCGGCCAGCGCGCCGATTACCGCGATAGTGCCCGATTTTTTCAGCGGCAGCGTGTCGAGACGGTTTTTCAGCAACACCAGGCTTTCGCGCGCCACTTCACGCGCTTCTTTACGATGCAGACGGCTTTCGGCGTTGGTATCCTGCGGATCGGAATCTTTCGGCCCCAGGTGGCTATAGGGATCGTTAAACAGCCCCATATCGTATTTGACGTTCAGCACGTGGCGGGTCGCGTCATCAAGCTCCGCCATCGTCACCTTGCCGGACTTCACCAGCCCGGGCAGATACTTACTGTAGTATTCATCGCTCATGCTCATGTTGATGCCTGACTTCAGCGCCACGCGCACCGCGTCTTCCGGGTCCGCGGCCACGCCGTGTTTGATCAACTCCTTTATGGCCCCATGGTCGGACACGGTGATGCCTTTGAAGCCCCACTGGTCGCGCAGCACGTCCTTCAGCAGCCAGGAATCCGAGGTTGCCGGAGTACCGTTAAGCGAGTTGAGCGCGACCATTACCGCGCCGCTGCCTGCGTCCAGCCCCGCTTTATACGGCGGCATATAGTCGTTAAACAGGCGCTGCGGGCTCATATCGACGGTGTTGTACTCTTTGCCGCCTTCGACCGCGCCGTAGGCGGCAAAGTGCTTAACGCTGGTCATCACCGAGTAGCGGTCCGCCGGGCTTTTGCCCTGCATGGATTTCACCATCTCTTCCCCCATGATGGTGGTGAGATAAGTGTCTTCGCCAAAGCCTTCCGAGGCGCGGCCCCAGCGCGGGTCGCGGGAGACGTCGACCATCGGCGCCCAGGTCATGTTCAGGCCATCGTCGGCCGCTTCGTAAGCTGAAATCCGCCCGACGGTATTCACCGCATCGAGGTTGAAAGAGGAAGCCAGGCCAAGAGATATCGGAAATACCGTGCGCTGGCCGTGCAGCACGTCAAAAGCGAAAAATAGCGGGATTTTCAGGCGGCTGAGCGCCATCACCTGATCCTGCATAGCGCGGATATCATGGCGGGTCACGGTGTTAAAAATCGCCCCTACCTGCCCCTCTTTTATCATTTCGCGGATGGCTTCTTTCGGGTTATCCGGACCGACGCTAATCAAGCGCAGCTGACCGATTTTTTCGTCCACCGTCATTTTCGTCAGCAGTTCGGTCACAAACGCATCCCGCGCCTGCGGCGTTAAGGGATGATTGCCGAACAATTCATCCGCCAGCGCGGGTTGCAGCGCCAGGCTCACAGCGACGCCTACAGTACAAAGCCATTTCATTTTTATCCCTCATTGTTCCAGTCGGCCAGATCGGCGAAAAGATAGCAAAAATCGAAGTCTGCCATAAACATAAACGAGACGCCTGAAGAAAGCGCGCGTTGTTCTCTGATTTTTCGAAACATTGATGCATCAAATTGTCATACAAAGGGCTATTCTTATTTTTGATAATTTTGTACCGCCACAAGGAGTGGAACATGTCATCTGCAACAACTCATAACAACGCTTTTCTGGCTGAACTCGCTCGCCTGGTTGGCTCCTCCCATCTGTTGACCGACCCGGCCAAAACTCAGCGCTATCGCAAAGGCTTCCGCTCCGGCCAGGGGGAAGCGCTGGCGGTGGTCTTTCCCGGCACGCTGCTGGAACTGTGGCGCGTGCTGAACGCCTGCGTCAACGCCGATAAAATCATTCTGATGCAGGCGGCAAATACCGGCCTGACCGAAGGCTCAACGCCGAACGGCAATGATTACGATCGCGACATCGTCATTATCAGCACCCTGCGCCTGGATAAACTGCACCTGCTGGATAAAGGCGAACAGGTACTGGCTTATCCCGGCACAACGCTCTATTCGCTGGAAAAAGCGCTGAAGCCGCGGGGTCGCGAACCGCACTCCGTCATTGGCTCATCCTGCATCGGGGCATCGGTGGTCGGCGGGATCTGCAACAACTCCGGCGGCTCGCTGGTACAGCGTGGCCCGGCGTATACCGAAATGTCGCTGTACGCGCAAATTGATGAAAACGGCAAGCTGACGCTGGTGAACCACCTCGGCATCGACCTCGGCACCACGCCGGAGCAGATCCTCAGCCGCCTCGACGACGAGCGGGTTAAAGATGAAGATGTCCGCCACGATGGCCGCCACGCTCACGATCATGATTACGTCACCCGCGTGCGCGACGTGAATGCCGATACCCCGGCGCGCTACAACGCCGACCCGGACCGCCTGTTTGAATCCTCGGGTTGCGCCGGCAAGCTGGCGGTGTTCGCCGTGCGCCTCGATACTTTCCCGGCGGAAAAACGCCAGCAGGTGTTCTACATCGGCACCAACCGGCCGGAAGTGCTGACCGAAATTCGCCGCCATATTCTCGCCGAATTCAGCCATCTGCCGGTTGCGGGCGAGTACATGCACCGCGATATTTACGACATCGCCGAGCAGTACGGGAAAGATACCTTCCTGATGATCGACAAGCTCGGCACCGATAAAATGCCGTTCTTCTTTACTATGAAGGGCCGCACCGACGCGATGCTTGAGAAAGTCTCTCTGTTTAAGCCGCACTTCACCGACCGCTTTATGCAGAAGCTGGGTCACGTCTTCCCGGCGCACCTGCCGGAGCGAATGAAAACCTGGCGCGATAAATATGAACACCATCTGCTGCTGAAAATGGCGGGCGATGGCATCGAAGAAGCCCAGGCATGGCTTGGAGAGTATTTCCAGAATGCCGAAGGGGATTTCTTCGTCTGCACCGCGGAAGAAGGCAGCAAAGCCTTCCTGCACCGTTTTGCCGCTGCGGGTGCGGCGATCCGCTATCAGGCGGTTCACGCCGATGAGGTGGAAGATATTCTGGCGCTGGATATCGCCCTGCGCCGTAACGATACCGAATGGTTTGAGCATCTTCCCGCTGATATTGACAGCCAGCTGGTGCATAAGCTCTATTACGGCCACTTTATGTGTCACGTTTTCCATCAGGATTACATCGTGAAAAAAGGCGTCGATGCCCACGAACTGAAGGAGAAAATGCTGGTGCTGCTGAAGGAGCGCGGCGCTCAGTATCCCGCCGAGCATAACGTCGGCCATCTCTATGAGGCGCCGGAAAGCTTAAAACGTTTCTATCGTGAGAACGATCCAACCAACAGTATGAACCCGGGGATCGGCAAAACCAGCAAGCAAAAATACTGGGGAGAAACGCCGGATAACGCGGCAAGCACTACCGACCCGCAATAATCCCCACGAGGGGCTGTTCAGCCGCGGGGCTTCTGTATTACGCTGCACGCCGGAGAAATCTCCTCTCCGGCAAACCCGCTTAAGGAACCCAACATGTCCGCAGTGGATAAATTACACGACGCTGACTTAGAGATCCGCGAGGCGCTGCCCGATGACGCCCACGCCATCGCCGCGCTGTACGTCTGGCACGTGCTCAATGGACGCGCCTCTTTTGAAGAGATCCCGCCGACCGTCGACGAGATGCGCAAGCGTATTAAAACCGTGCGCGATAGCGGGCTGCCGTGGCTGGTTGCCCTGTGGCGCGGAACCATCGTCGGCTACTGCTACGCCACGTTTTATCGCCCTCGCCCGGCCTACCGCTACACTCTCGAAGAGTCCATTTACGTGGAGGCGGGAATGGGCGGACGCGGCATCGGCAGCGCGCTGCTCTCCCGGTTAATAGAGAAATGCGAACAGGGACCGTGGCGACAGATGTTGGCCATTATCGGCGACGGCCACAGTAACGCCGCGTCGATTGCGATTCATAAAAAGTTCGGTTTTAGCGTGGCGGGCCAGCTGCGCAGCGTTGGTTATAAGATGGGCGACTGGCGCGACACCTTGATTATGCAGCGCCCGCTCGGCGATGGCGACTGGACGCTGCCGGAGTAACCCCTCGGGGTCGCGGGTAAGCGGTAGCCCGGACAGACGCGCCAGCGCTGCCTCCGGGAAAATCCCCCGGCTCGCACTGCGCTTAGCCAGGCTACGGTTCAGCGCGGTTCTGTAGCCCGGATAAGGCGTTTACGCCGTAATCCGGGGAAATGGGGGTTAATCGTTCTGCGCGGTCTGCGCGCCGCCTTTCAGCATCGCATCGGCCATCTGCGCTTCGCGCTGTTTTTTATAGCTGAGCGCGGAAGCCGGAACCGGCATCACCTTCCCGGTTTCAATCCACGTTCTCAGACGGCTGGCATCGGCAAAGTGGGTATATTTGCCAAAAGCATCCATCACCACCAGCGCTACCGGGCGCTGATTAATCACCGTACGCATAATCAGGCAGTGGCCCGCAGCATTAGTAAAACCGGTTTTGGTCAGCTGAATATTCCAGTTATCACGATAGACCAGATGATTGGTGTTACGGAACGGCAGCGTGTAGGCGGGATGGGCGAAAGTCGCCATATCTTCCTTCGTGGTGCTCAGCTGGCCAATCAGCGGATACTGCTCGCTGGCGATCAGCAGCTTAGTCAGATCGCGCGCGGTGGAAACGTTATGAATCGACAGGCCAGTGGGCTCAACGTAACGGGTGCGGGTCATTCCCAGCGCCTGCGCTTTGGCGTTCATCGCGCGAATAAAGGCGTTATAGCCGCCGGGATAATGGTGCGCCAGGCTGGCGGCGGCGCGGTTTTCCGACGACATGAGCGCCAGCAGCAGCATATTGCGGCGGCTGATTTGGCTGTTCAGGCGAACGCGTGAATAGATCCCTTTCATTTCAGGCGTCTGGCTGATATCAACGGTCAGCATCTCATCAAGCGGCAGATGGGCATCCAGCACCACCATCGCGGTCATCACTTTAGTGATCGACGCCATCGGACGAACCAGATCCGGCTGGCTGGCATAAATGATCTTTTTGCTGGCAAGGTCGACGATCATCGCGCTGCCGGACGCAATATCCGGCTGGGAAGCGGACACCGCCGCGGGGGATTTAGCCATCGCCTGGGGCGCAAAAGGCACAGCCAGCAGCAACGTCAGGCTGAGCAAAGAAACTCGAAATTTGGTCATCGTGAACATTCTGAAAAGTATTTTTGCACGTTATGAACGTACGCCGCGGCGCTGGGGATAACACCGCTGGCAAAAATCATCATACCCTGTCAGAACGCGCGCTGGCTAATAAGAATCGTGAACAAATGCTGCATTGCCGACATAAAAAACTATTTATGCCGGCAATGAGTTAATCAGAAGAGTCGATAGCCGTAGCCCCAGAGGATCACGGTGATGGCGAGCAGCACTTCCAGCACCAGCACGCCAATCGCCAGGGTCGAGCTGGCGAAACTTAGCCCCTCTTCTTTATTGATGCCAAGGAAAGTCGGGATCCCGAGATACAGCAGATAGCCGGTATAGAGCAGCGCGACGGTTCCCACCAGCGCGCACAGCCACACCAGCGGATAGAGCGCCACGATCCCGCTCAGGAATAGCGGCGTGGCGACATAGCCGGCGAAAACCATACAGCGTTTAAGGGAAGGCCGCTGCGGATAGCTTCGTGCCATCCACCAGATAACCCGCCCCATCACCGCGACCCCGGCGAGCATCACGGCATAAAACAGCATCGCCAGCGCCAGGCCGGTCATCAGCGACAGTTTTATCACCGTGCCGTCGCCGAAGTTCCAGCCCAGCTGCGTGGTGCCGATAAAGGCGCAGATAACCGGAACCGCTGCCATAACCAGCACATGATGCGTGTAGTGATGCGAAACGGTTTCGTTTTCGCTTTTAATAACGCTCATCTCTTGATTAGGATGCGAGAAGAGCCCCCAGACATGGTTCATAGCGTCCCCCTTGTCACGGCGTGGTACAGCACTGATCCAAGTATAATTCACCTTGTAGATTATTTTGTGTACAGCAAGAAAAATGCGCTTCCCCGGCATTTTTATCATCAGGGTGTATGATTAAGGGACTGACGTTTTATGGAGTTTATCTTTATATGGATATCAATAACCTGATTACCCAGTACGGCTACGCGGCGCTGGTCATTGGCAGCATGGCGGAAGGCGAAACCATCACGCTGCTCGGCGGCGTGGCGGCACATCAGGGATTATTGAAGTTCTGGCTGGTGGTTATCTCGGTCGCCCTCGGGGGAATGATTGGCGATCAATTGCTTTATTTGCTCGGCAGACGCTTTGGCGGACGCATCCTGCGCCGGTTTTCCCGGCAGAAGAAGCGGATCCAGAAAGCCCAGCGCATGATCCAGCGTCGCCCCTACCTGTTTGTCATCGGCACCCGCTTTATGTACGGCTTCCGGGTTATCGGCCCGCTGCTGATTGGCGCCAGTCGACTGCCACCGAAGGTGTTTCTGCCGCTGAATATTCTCGGCGCGATTATCTGGGCGTTAATTTTTACCACGCTCGGCTATCTCGGCGGCGAAGCGATAGGCCCGTGGCTGCACCATCTGGACGCGCATTTGAAACACTGGATCTGGCTGATTCTGGCGGTGGTGCTGGTGGTTGCGGCGCACTGGTGGCTAAAGCGCCGCGAGGCAAAGAAGAAAGAGTGATGAGAGTGCCCGGATGGCGGCATCAACACCTTATCCGGGCGACAGACCCACAGACCATGCGATCTGCAGCCCGGCTAAGCGCAGCGCAAGACGGGGAAACCGAACTACTTCGCCGCCTGATGATACCCGCCGCCCAGCGCGGAGGTTAGCTGGATGCTGGCATCAAGCCACTGGCCGCGCAGACGCAGAGCGGTAATGCGCTCCTGCAAAGCGGGCAGCTTCGCCAGGCTGACGCGCGAACCGGAAATAATCCCGGCATTCATCCGCGCCTGCGCCAGAGCGACCATCCGCAGAGCATCCTTTTCAACCTGCTGCTGCTGCTGATTTTTCGCCATCAGCGTCTCAACCTGGCTGGCGGTTTTCGCCACCTGATTAACCGCATCGACCACCGCTTTGTTGTACTTCGCTATCGACAGGCCATTTTGCGCGCTGGCGATATCCAGATTCGCGTTCAGCCGACCGCTATCAAAGATCGGCAGGGTCAGCCCGGCAGTGACGCCCATCTGCTGGGCAGAGTGGCGGAACAGATCGCTGAGATGCAGAGCATCCTGTTGCAGGAAGGCCATCAGGTTGATATCCGGATAAAACGCGGCTTTCGCGGCATCAATTTCGCTTAAGGAGGCTTCGATATACCAGTGGGCGACCTGCAGATCAGGACGTCGCGCCAGCAGCTCATAGCCCAGCTCATTGGGCATTTGCGCGCTGACGGCAGGCAAATCCGCCGGATGCAGATTCAGCGCCTGGCTCTGATTGTTGGTCAGCGCCATCAGCCGCGCTTCAATCTCTTTCATACTGCCGGCAACGTCGGCAAGATGCTGATCGGTTTTACTGACGTTAATGTCGTTCTCCGCCCCTTCGGCCGAGTTGGTGATCCCACGTTGATACAGCGCAGTATCCACGGTAACGACGTTATTCTGTTCGCGCTTCATCTGCGTCAGCACGTTTTTAATGGCCGCCTCGGTCTGCCACTGCCAGTAAAGACGGGCGACGCTGCTGGCCAGCAGTTCACGGGTCTGGGCTTCTTCAGCGACCTGAGCTTTGACTTCACCGATTCGCGCTTGTAACAGCGCGCGGTTTTTACCCCACAGATCCAGGTCCCATCCGGCGGTCAGCCCGAAGGTACCGTTGGTGTACCACGGCCCGGTATTGCCGTCGGTATCGGTGGCAAACGGTCCCATCAGCCCCTCGGAAGACATTTTCTGCCGTTCAATATCGGCGGAAAAATCCAGATTCGGTCCCAGGGTGGATTGCGACATCCGCGCCTGCGCTTCCGCCAGTTTGATGCGCTGCCCGGCAATCTGCATGTCCGGCGCATTGGCTAAGGCACGCTGAATCAGGCTATTGAGCTGAGGGTCATGATAATCCTGCCACCAGTTGCTTTGCGGCCAGCCGTTTTTCACGGCGGCGGGCAGTTCCATTGCGATGTGGGATGCCGGGGTTTGCTGCTGGAGCGGATTGCCAATATCGTGCGATGGCGCGCAGCCCGCCAGCGCGATGGCCAGTGGCAGGCCAGCCAACGCGCGTTTGCTCAAAGTCAGGTTCATGAAATCGGTCAGGTGATTAAATAAGGTCGGGTATATTAAGCTAATTGCATCATAGCCGTTTAGTAAAGCGTGTGCCGTAACTATTAGCAGGCTAAAAATAAACTTCTCATGGAGTGAAAATGAGTCAGAACATCTATGACGATCCCGCTTTTTTTGCCGGATACGCCACCCTCGACCGTTCAGTTAAGGGGCTGGAAGGCGCGCCTGAGTGGCCAACCATACAGCAAATGCTTCCGCCGTTATCCGGTTTACGCGTCGTCGATCTTGGCTGCGGCTACGGCTGGTTTTGCCGCTGGGCCCGCGATCGGGGCGCCGCGCAGGTCGAGGGACTGGATCTCTCCAGCCGGATGCTGGAGCGCGCCCGCGAAATGACCCGCGGCGAAGGTATCCGCTACCGCTGTGAAAACCTGGAGAACCTGACCCTGCCCGCAAATAGCTGCGAGCTGGTCTATAGCTCGCTGGCGCTACACTATCTGCCCGATGTGGCGCCGCTGTTCGCTACCGTTTACCAGGCGCTGACGCCCGGCGGTACGCTGCTGTTCTCCGCCGAGCATCCCATCTATACCGCCCCGCCGCAGCAGAGCTGGCTGGAAGATGAGAACGGACAGAAGCGCTGGCCGGTGAGCCACTACCAGCAGGAGGGCGAACGTATCAGCAACTGGTTTGCCGACGGGGTGAAGAAGCAGCACCGCAAGCTGTCCACCTGGATAAACCTGCTGGTGGCCGCCGGTTTTATCATCGAGCATCTGGATGAATGGGGGCCAACGGCGGAGCAGATTGCCGCCCAGCCAGCGCTGGATGAAGAAAAAGAGCGGCCGATGATTTTTCTGCTGCGCGCGCGCAAGCCGGCGTAATACGCAAAATGGCCCGGAGGTTATCCGGGCCATATGGATGATGTTACTTTCGTGCTCAGGGCATTACTCTTTTAAGCTGCCGCCGTTAGTGGCAATCACCTCTTTATACCACCAGAAGCTCTTCTTGCGGCTGCGCGCCAGGGTGCCGTTGCCTTCATCATCGCGATCGACGTAGATAAAGCCATAGCGTTTGGACATCTCCGCTTTCGAAGCACTCACCAGATCGATAGGTCCCCAGCTGGTGTAGCCCATCACCTCAACGCCGTCTTCAATTGCCTCACGAACCTGCACCAGATGGTCGTTAAGGTAGCTGATCCGGTAATCGTCGTTGATGCTGCCGTCAGCTTCCACTTTATCTTTCGCGCCGAGGCCGTTTTCCACGATAAACAGCGGCTTCTGATAGCGATCCCACAGCACGTTCAGCAGCGTGCGCAGACCGAGCGGGTCAATCTGCCAGCCCCACTCCGAACTTGCCAGATGCGGGTTTGGCACCATGCTGAGAATATTGCCGCGCGATTTTTTGTTCAGCTCTTCGTCGGCGGTCACGCAGCCGGTCATATAGTAGCTAAAAGAGATAAAATCGACGGTCTCTCTCAGGGCTTCGCGATCGGCATCGGTGATCTCAAGGCTAATGCCGTTGTCGCGGAAATAGCGCAGCATATAGCCCGGATAAGCGCCGCGGCACTGGACATCGCCAAAGAACTGCCAGCTGCGGTTCTGCTGCAGCGTTTCAAAAATATCGTCCGGTTTGCAGCTCAGCGGATACATCAGGCCGCCGAGCAGCATATTGCCGATTTTTCCCTCAGGCACGATGTCATGGCAGGCTTTAACCGCCAGCGCGCTCGCCACCAGCTGATGGTGAATGGCCTGGTAGACGTCCGCTTTGCTGCTGTCAGCCGGCAGACCAACGCCGGTCATCGGCGCGTGCAGGGACATATTGATTTCATTGAAGGTCAGCCATAGTTTGACCTTCGTCTTGTAGCGCTCAAACACCGTGCGGGCATAGCGTTCGAAGAAGCCAATCACTTTGCGATTGCCCCAGCCGCCGTAGTTTTTCACCAGCGCCCACGGCATCTCATAGTGCGACAGCGTCACCAGCGGAGTGATATTATGCTTCGCCATTTCGTCAAACAACTTGTCGTAAAAGGCCAGTCCGGCTTCGTTGGGCTGCGTTTCGTCGCCCTCAGGGAAAATACGCGCCCAGGCAATCGATACGCGCAGGCAGTTAAAACCCATTTCGGCAAAGAGGCTGATATCTTCCGGGTAACGATGATAGAAATCGATGGCGACGTCTTTTATGCCGCTATCGCCAGGTACGCGTTCTACCACATCGCCAAATACGCCGCGCGGTTGGACGTCAGAAGTGGTTAATCCTTTCCCCTCTTCCAGATAAGCGCCTTCGACCTGGTTTGCCGCGGTCGCGCCGCCCCATAAAAACGCCTGTGGGAATGTCTTCATTCATCTCTCTCCTGTGATTAACGGCTTACGGACAACAGCGGCTGACCGGCATCCACCGCGCTGGCGGAAACAATGTCGAGAGCACGGTAATCGTCGCTGTTGCTGATAATAATGGGCGTCGCCAGATCGTAACCGGCGTTCAGAATCGCCTGACGGTCAAACTCCAGCAGCAGATCGCCCGCTTTAATTTTGTCGCCCTCTTTAACATGGGCGGTGAACGGCGCGCCATCGAGCTTGACGGTGTCGATGCCCACATGGATAAGCAGTTCAATTCCGCTATCGCTCAGCAGGCCGATAGCATGTTTCGTCTGGAAAATCGAGGCGACTTCCCCCGAGAACGGCGCAATAACTTTGCCTACTGAAGGGATAATCGCCACACCCTGGCCAAGTAAACCGCTGGCGAAGGTGCTATCTGGAACCTGATCGAGCGCCAGCACGCTGCCGGTCATCGGCGCCAGAATATCGTTTTCCGAGGCCGGGGCCACGACAACGGCCGCCTGTTCGGCGGCGCTGCGCGGCAGCCCGGCGACTAACGTGAGCACGCAGGCGATGATTAATGCGCTAATCGTTCCCAGCGCGCCGCCCCACACCGTAGCGTCAATGCCCTGCGGCGGGATCATCTGCGCCAGGGTGAAAATGTTACCGAAACCGAAAGAATAAACGTGGCTGTCGCTGAAGCCGACAATCGCGCCGCCGATAGCGCCAGCGACGCAGCCGAAGATAAAGGGACGGCGGAGCGGCAAATTCAGCCCATAAATCGCCGGCTCGGTCACGCCGAAGATCCCGGCGGATACCGCCGAGCCCGCCAGCACTTTTTGCCGGGCATCGCGAGTGCGCAGGAAAATCCCCAGCGCGGCGCCAACCTGACCCATTACCGCCGGCAACAGCATCGGCATCATCGAATCATGGCCAAGCACGGTAAGGTTGTTAATCATCAACGGTATCAGGCCCCAATGTAAACCGAAGATGACGCACACCTGCCACAGCGCGCCCATCGCCGCCCCGGCAAGCCAGGGCGCAACCTGATAGATAAGCAGATAGCCATTGGCCAGCTGCTGGCTCAGCCAGGTCGCAACCGGGCCGATAATCAGAAACGTGAGCGGGACAACCACGGCCAGGCAAATCGCCGGGGTAAAGAAGTTCTTCATCGACGAGGGCAGTATTGCGTTGCTCCGCCGCTCAATCCAGCAGCTCACCCACGAGGCGAGGATAATCGGGATGACCGACGAGCTGTAATTGATAAAGGTCACCGGAATGCCAAGGAAATATTCCGCCGCGGCGTCAGGCGCCATACTGGCTTCGAAAGATTGAATCATCAGCGGATGAGTTAACGCGCCGCCGATCACCATCGTAATAAAGGCGTTACCGCCAAATTTCTTGCCGGCGGTGTAGCCGAGAAATAACGGGAAAAAGAAGAACAGCGCATCGCTGGCGGCAAACCAGATTTTATAGGTCGCCTGTTGCGTCGTTAACCAGCCGCAAACGACAGCCAGCGCCAGCAGTCCTTTGAGGATCCCCGAGGCCGCCAGGACGCCGATAAACGGGGTGAAAATACCGGAAACCACGTCGATAATCTGGCCGATAATCGACACTTTTTCGCCCTTCACCGCAACCGGCTCACTGTCGTCCGTCAGGCCGGCTTCGCTGCGCACCGCCAGCCAGACATCATGTACGTGGTTACCGATGACCACCTGAAACTGGCCGCCGCTTTCCACCACCATGATGACGCCAGGATTCGCCTTCAGTCCTTCGGCATCCGCCTTCTTGCTATCTTTAAGCTTAAAACGCAGCCGCGTTGCGCAGTGAACCAGACTCACAATATTCTCTTTGCCGCCTACCCGGCTAAGAATATCCTGCGCGAGTGCTTTATATTCCATGCTGTTTTTCCTTACTTCCGCTGCCCGCAGGCATCGTTAACTGAGTATTAAAAATAAAAAAACCCGAGAACAACGCCGTGTAAGCGTTGCGCTCAGGTTTTGCCTGCATAATGCAGTAACAATCCAGTTGTAGAGTGGGAGCCTGGCGCCAGGCCCGATCGGCGCTTAGCGTCCCTCTTTTCTCACCCGTTCAATATGAATGGCGAGAAACATAATTTCTTCCGTCGTCAGCGGCCGCTGGTAGCTCTTTTGCAGGTGCCGGGCGACGGTTTCCGCACACTTCCACGCTTTTGGGTAGTTATCCTTTACCGCGCTGTGCAGCGTCACATCATCATCTTCGACCACCGTTCGCGTCAGCATACGCTGGGCGAAAAACTTAAGATGCGTAACGAAACGCTGGTAGCTCAGCGACTCTTCGTCGTAGTTAAGGGTCAGCTGATATTTCACCAGCTGCAGAATCTCCTGCATGACCCGGGTAACGTGCATCACCTCCGGCATTTCGCTGTTGAGCTGCGCCGTCACCAGATGCAGGGCAATAAACCCCGCCTCATCTTCGGCCAGTTCAACGCCAAGCCGTTTGGCGATAATCGCCCGCGCTTCCTGCCCTAACTCAAACTCCTTAGGATACAGCCGTTTTATTTCCCACAGCAGCACATTACGAATGGCGAGGCCCTTCTTCTGCCGCTCGATCGCAAAGTGGCAGTGATCGGTCAGGGTAATGTACAAGCTGTCCTGTAACTTACCGAGACGACCGCGCGCCAGATCGATAATCCGATCGCAGGTGGTCATCACTTCTAACGGTATCTGACTGAGTAATTCGCCTAAACGACCAATCAGTTCATCGCTCTGCAGCGCGAAGACTTTTTCAATTTTACTTTCATCAAGAGAGTCACCAACGCGTTTTTGGAAGGCAAGTCCTCGGCCCATGACCACCTGTTCGCGCTGCTGCTCATCGACAACCACCACTACATTATTATTAAGTACTTTGGCGATTTGCATATGAACCCCAAAAACAAAAAAACCTGACCCCGACAGATGCCAGGAAATCAGGTTTTGCCTGCCGGAGCAGTAACAATCGGTAGTGAGTATTTCACTGTCCGCCGGGTAATCTCAATGGGACAAGCAAAAAAATGTGATGCAGGTCAGATAGTTTAGCTACGCCAGTCGTTAATCGTGCGCGCAATACTGGTTGAATCCTGTAGAGTGCGCACCGCGCTGAACAGATCAGAAGCTTCGAGGTATTCTTTACGCAAATAGCTCAACCACTGTTTGATACGCGCGACGTGATAAAGGCCGGTATCGCCCTGCTTTTCCAGACGGGTATATTTTTGCAGCAGCCCGACGACCTGGGGCCAGGGCATACGCGGTTCGTTATATTTTATTACCCGGCTTAAGTTCGGCACGTTCAGCGCGCCGCGGCCAATCATTACCGAGTCGCAGCCAGTCGCGGCCAGGCAATCCTGAGCGCTTTGCCAGTCCCAGATTTCACCGTTGGCCACCACCGGGATAGTCAGGCGCTGACGGATTTCGCCAATAGCCTGCCAGTCAATGCGCTCCGCTTTATAGCCATCCTCTTTGGTGCGGCCGTGAACCACCAGCTCGCTGGCCCCCGCCTGCTGGACCGCATCGGCTATTTCAAATCGCCGTTCGCCGCTGTCCCAGCCAAGCCGAACTTTTACCGTGACCGGTAGTTCGTCGGGAACCGCCTCGCGCATCGCTTTCGCGCCGCGATAGATAAGCTCGGGATCTTTGAGCAGCGTTGCCCCGCCGCCGCTGCCGTTCACCAGCTTTGACGGGCAGCCGCAGTTCAGGTCAACCCCCCAGGAACCGAGTTCGACCGCGCGAGCGGCGTTTTCCGCCAGCCACTGCGGATACTGCCCGAGCAGCTGCACGCGCACGCGGGTGCCGGAGGGCGTCAGGCTTTTGTTATGCAGTTCCGGGCACAGTTTGTAGAACGATTTTACCGGCAGGAGCTGATCCACCACGCGCAAGAACTCGGTGATGCAGAGATCGTAATCATTGACTTCGGTCAGCAGCTCGCGCACCAGCGAATCGAGCACGCCTTCCATCGGCGCCAGTAGTACACGCATATTGTTTATCATTGCCCGAAAAAAAAGAGGCGCTATGGTAGCGCCTCTGGATGCGGGTTGAAAGGGGTGAATATCGGTTTTACCGGCGGCGCTGCTGCTTCCCGGCTTGCGCTGCGCTTAGCCGGGCGACAAGGTCGCCTCTGTCTGCGGGCCGGGAAATGCACGGCCGCTTAACGTGGTTGCAGGCAGTTATCCTCTTTCCAGCCGTACAGCCACTCAATGCCGCGATAAAACTCGCTCTGGGTTTTGCCTTTCCACAGCAGATTGCGCACCTGGCGCTCAACCCCGGCAGCGTGATAGACCCGCCCCATTTCACGCGTCGACCAGACGATCCGCGCGGTACGCGGAATACGCACCGATTCATACAGCGCGAAAGCGCGGGCGGCGTCGCCGTCGCACTGGGCCAGCGCTTTACCCAGGGTCACCGCATCTTCCAGCGCCATACAGGCCCCCTGCGCCATATACTGCGCCACCGGATGCGCGGCATCACCGACCAGCGTAATACGATCGTTGCCCCATTTTTCTACCGGCTCGCGATCGGCGGTGGACCAGCGGCGCCAGGAGGTCGGTTTATCGAGCATCTGCCGGGGACGCGGGTGGATACCTTTAAAGTAGGAGAGCACCTCTTCTTTACTGCCGTCGCGCACGCCCCACTCTTCCTGCTGCCGACTATGGAAGGTCACCACCAGGTTGTACTGCTTACCGCCGCGCAGCGGATAATGCACCAGGTGGCAGTGCGGACCCGCCCACAGTACCGGCGCATTGATGCGTAAATCGTCCGGCATATCGGCGGCATCGACGACCGCGCGATAGACCACGTGGCCGGTTACCCGCGGCGAATCGCCCAGCAGGCTTTGGCGCACCACCGATTTACCGCCGTCGCAGCCGATCAGAATATCCGCCGTCCAGCTATTGCCTTTATCATCAAACACCGTCACGTCATCGGCGGTCTGGCGGATATCCACTACCTGCGTCGAAGTACGATACTCGACGGCCGGATGGGTCAGCGCCGCCTCCCAGACGGTGGCATGGATATCCACCCGGTGGATCACCGCATACGGCCCGCCAAAATGGTCGCGGAACGCCTGTCCTGTCTCAATGTGCACGACCTCTTCGCCGTTTATCGCATCCATCATGGTGATATGGTCGGTAAAGACCGCCCGCTGACGGGCGACTTCGCCGACGCCGAGGCTGTCCAGCGCCGAGAACGCGTTTGGGCCAAGCTGGATCCCGGCGCCAATTTCGCCGATTTCATGCGCCTTTTCCAGCAGCATCACCTTGATACCCTGGCGCACCAGCGAAAGCGCCGTGGCTGCCCCGCCAATACCGCCGCCGACAATGATTGCTCGCATCACTTTTGCCATGTTGCCTCCTAAGCCGGGATCTTATCTTGTTGGTTTTCCGGCGCGGCGGCGATAAACGCCGGCAGCCGGGTACAGGCGTCATAAACCGCCTGGCAGCGTGGATAGTGGCTGAGATCGCAGCCCATCCTCAGCGCGTTGGCCCACTGCGGCACCAGACAGCAGTCCGCCAGGGTGGGGGCATCGCCCACGCAAAAATCGCCGGATTTCGCGTGGCGCAATAGCTGTTCAACGGCGCTGAACCCCTGCTGGATCCAGTGCGCATACCAGCGTTTTTTCTCCTCTTCACTCACCTTAAGCTCGTCGCCAAGGTAGCGTAAAACGCGCATGTTATTAATGGGATGAATATCGCAGGCGATGGCGTATACGATCTCCAGCACCCGCATGCGCGCGCTGTCTTCCTCAGGCAGCAGCAGCGGCTGCGGATAGTGCCGATCCAGCCAGTCCGCTATCGCCAGCGACTGGCCGAGAGATTCACCTTCGTCGGTAATGAGCGTCGGCACCAGGCCGACCGGGTTCAGCCGCCGGTACTCCAGCGCATTCTGCTGGCCGATGCGGATATTGACGCCCACGCTCTGGTAGTCGATGCCTTTCAGCGCCAGCGCGATGCGCACGCGGTAAGAGGCAGAGCTATTAAAAAAACTGTACAGCTTCATCATTCACCTCACACCACGCGCACGGCGATTGGCGTCAGTCCATCTACGTTTCCGGTGATAACATCGCCTTTCACCACCGCGCCAACGCCTTCTGGAGTCCCGGTAAAAATCAGGTCACCGGGCTGCAGCTCAAAGAAGCCGGAAAGATAGCTGATAGTTTCATTAACCGACCAGATCAGGTGGCGAATATCGCTGCGCTGATGATCTTCCCCATTCACCTGCAGCCAAATTCCCGCCTCGTTGACGTCAACCGTATCCGCTTTGTGCAGCGGCGCTATCGGCGCGGAGAGATCGAAGGCTTTGCCAATTTCCCAGGGACGGCCCATCTGGCGCATCTCCATCTGGCGATCGCGGCGGGTCATATCCAGACCGGTGGCATAGCCCCAGATATACTCATGGGCCTGCTCCAGCGGGATATCGCTTCCCCGTTTGCCAATCGCCACCACCAGCTCAATTTCATAGTGATAGTTGTCGGTTTGCGCGGGATACGGCAGGTTCAGCGTCTCTCCCGCAGCGACGGGCACCACCGCATCGGCAGGCTTGCAGAAGAAAAACGGTGGTTCGCGATCCGGATCAAAGCCCATTTCACGCGCGTGAGCGGCGTAGTTGCGGCCCACGCAGTAAACGCGGCGTACCGGAAACTGCTCATCGCTGCCGACAACCGGAACGCTAATTGGGGTCTGGGGAGCAAAAACGTATTGAGTCATGATGGAGTCCTTATTCGTATTTTTTAATAACGCGCTTCGCGGAACAGGCCGAGCGCTTCCTGCACGGGACGGTCCGAAAAGCTGAATAACACGGTATCTTCGGCGGAGATAAAAGAGACGGCGTGCCAGGTGGGCACCACGAAGATATCCTTTGCCTGGAAAGAAAATGTCTGCTCGCCGATAGTCACCTGGCCGCTGCCCTCTACCACGTGATAGATGGTGCTATCGGTGGTTTTTGCCGCTCGCGAGGTAAACCCTTTCGGCAGCAGCTGGAGAAAGGCGCCCATCGATGGCATCGGGTAGCCGCCGGTGACCGGGTTGACGTAACGCATCTTATAGCCGTCCCACTCGTCGGCATCGCCCATACGCGTCAGATCGTGCAGCGCTTCGCGGCTGCGGTCGTAGCGATAGTTAAAGATGGGCGAAGAGTTACCGACCTGATGGCGCAGCGGCAGCATATTGGCGGCGTAGCGCGGCAGATAATCCCCCTCTTTGCGGGTCACCGGCTGCTGATCCTCCGGATAGTCTTCCGCGAAACCGCAGCCCAGATAGTTCACCAGCGGCAGATCGAGGCCATCCACCCAGACAACCGGCTCATTGCCCTGGTTGCCGTGGTCGTGCCAGCGCCACTGGGGCGTCAGAATAAAGTCACCGGCCCGCATTTGCGTGCGTTCGCCATCGACGGCGGTAAATGCCCCTTCACCTTCAACCACAAAGCGCAGCGCCGACTGGTTATGACGGTGGCTCGGCGCCACTTCTCCGGGCATGATCAGCTGTAAACCGGCATACAGCGATGAAGTAATCGATGACTGTCCGCGCAGCGCCGGGTTCTCCAGCACCAGTACGCGGCGTATCGCCTCTTTCGCGCCAATCAGCTCGCCGCTTTTCAGCAGCAGCGGACGAATCTCCTGATAGTTCCAGTAAGCCGGCGCACAGGTAGGGTTCGGCGTTTTCGGGACCAGATGGTGCAGCGATTCCCAAAGCGGCGTCAGGTTTTGCCCGGAAATATGCTGATAGTAGTTCTGACGATCGTTGTTAATTTCCATGGAAGATTGGGACATGAGCATTCTCCTTATTTATTCACGATGCCCGCAGAAGGCAGCGCGGCAGGTACAGATGTTGGGTTGCGAACGGCAAGCGTCAGCAGGACAAGCATCACGGCGCTAACCACAGCCGGTACTGCGATAACAAAAAACAGGGTGTCAAAAGAGAAATTCATCGCCATCATCACGCCGCCGGAGAGCGAACCAACAATGGCTCCGCAGCGGCCAATCGCGTTTGACCAGCTCACGCCGGTCGCGCGGCTTTGGGTGGGATACAGCGTCGCGGTCAGAGCATTCAGCCCCACCTGCGAGCCGCTGATGCCGATACCGGTGCCGAAAATCGCCAGCGCCATCAGCCACAGACCGTTCTCGCTCAGGCCAATCATGACGATACAGACCGACCCCAGGGCGTAACTCAGCGCCAGCACCCGGAAAGGGTTGAAACGGTCCATCAGCACACCGAGCAGCAGTGCGCCAAAGGTCCCGCCAATCTGGAAGGCCGCAGTCACCCAGGAAGCATGCTGTAAATCAATTCCACGATGGTTAAGCAGCGTCGGCATCCAGCTGGAGAGGAGATAGATAATCAGCAGGCTCATAAAGAACACGACCCACAACATCAAGGTGATGGGCAGCTGACGCCCGGCAAATAGCTGGCGGATGCTGCCTTTCGCGCCGGCGGCAGGCTCATCAAGCCAGAAATGGGTATCGGTATAGCGTTCGCCGGTTATCGCGCCAACGGTTTTGGCAATCATCGCTTGTGGCAGCTGACGACGGATCTGCCAGCGCGGAGATTCGGGAAGCAGCGGGATTAGCGCCGCCGCCAGCATCAGCGGTAGCACGCCCCCCAGCACCAGGATACCGGGCCAGCCAATCAGCGGCACCAGCTGCGCGCTGACCACGCCGCCGAATGCCGAGCCGAGGGTGAATCCACAGAACATCAGGGTCACCAGCGCCCCGCGCCGCCGGGCAGGCAGATATTCCGAAGTCATCGTAATGGTGTTAGGCATCGCGCCGCCCAATCCCAGCCCCGTCAGGAAGCGCAGGATCACCAGCGTCTCCAGGTCAGGGGAAAACGCGGAAAGCAGGCTAAACAGGCCGAATAGCGCGACGCAGAACTCGATGACCCGTTTACGGCCAAAGCGGTCGGAGAGCGGACCGCAGAGCAGCGCCCCGGCGGTTAAGCCCAGCAATCCTGCGCCAAATAACGGCGCGAGATCGCCTGCGGTTAATTGCCAGTGGTGACGAATATCCGGGGCGATAAAACCAATTGCCGCAGTATCGAAACCGTCGAGCATGACCACCAGGAAACAGCAGATAATCACGCGCCATTGCCGGGCGCCGACCGGCGCGGCATTAAGCAGTTTCTGTAGTTCGAGTCGTTGAGTCATCGTTATGCCTCAGTGCAGGTAGGGGAAGATGTTGTATTTATTTCTTTTATGTTGCGAGTTTGTAACCCAGGCAATGAAATGTACAATGGTATTTCGGGCATAGACATAACCTGGAGGTTATCGCTGATGGCAGGCTGGACGCAGAAACTGAAGCTGCACCATTTACAGATGCTGGTCGCGCTGGGGGAACAAGGCAACCTCACGCAAGTGGCTAAAATGATGAATATTACTCAGCCGGCGCTCTCCAAATGGCTGAGCCAGTTTGAAGATGAAGTCGGCATGCCCCTGTTTGAACGTCACAGCAAAGGCCTGCGCCCGACAGAAGGCGGAAAGCTGCTGCTTCAACACGCCCAGCGGCTGATTAACGATATGTCGCGTTCGCAGTATGAAATCGAGCGTTTCAAACAGGGCGGACAGGTGGGGAGTCTGATGATCGGCTGTTCACCGGTGGCCACCGACTGCGTTTCGCAGGCGATCCTCGAACTGCTTAAAGAGATGCCGACCCTGCATCTTAATATCGAAGAGAAAGTCATGACGCCGCTGCTTAACGATCTGCTCGCCGGGGTGATTGATGTCGTGGTCGGGCGAGTCGGTGGGCGGGCGCTGGAGCTGCCGCTGAGCTACCGGGTGCTCTACACCGAGCCGGTCTGCTTTGTCGCCCGCCCCGATCATCCTCTGGCGCAAAAATCGCAGTTAAGCTGGGCTGACCTCTCTCCGTGGCGCTGGATTGTCTGGCCCACCGGCACACCGATTCGCCTGAGCATCGACAACGCGCTGGTGGATAACGGCGTCATGCTGCCGGAGAACACCATTGAGTCCGCCTCGATGAACGTCACCAGCAACCTGTTACAGAGTAGCGATATGGTGTCGATACTCTCACTGCGCCTGGCGCAGCGTTATGCGGCCCAGCACCAGCTGGCGATTCTTAATTTGCCGCGCATTGAACAAAAAGGTAGCGTTGGGGTTTTCTGGCGAAAAAGTGAAGCGCCGTCGCTGGCGTTGAGCCGATTTCTGCACTGTCTGTCGCTGCAATCGACACACTGATAGCCGTCCGTTTTGCTGTTCCCCGTCTCTATTGCAGGTATGCGTAGAATTCATGATGTGATCGGTAGCACATTTTTGGCTTTAATTGTATGATGAATGCGGTTCATCAAGGGTTATTACCATGAGTAAATCACTGATTATTGTCTGGCAGTATGTGCGCGCTTTCGTGCTGATCTACGCCTGCTTGTATGCGGGCATTTTTCTCTCTTCACTCCTGCCGATCGCCATTCCCGGCAGTATTATTGGCATGCTGATTTTGTTCTTTCTCCTGGCGCTGCAGATCCTGCCGCCGCAGTGGGTTAACCCCGGCTGCAATATCCTGATTCGCTATATGGCGCTGCTATTTGTGCCTATCGGCGTGGGCGTTATGCAGTATTGGGATTTACTCCGCGCGCAGTTTGGCCCGGTAGTGGTTTCCTGCGCGATAAGCACGCTGGTGGTTTTTTTAGTAGTCAGCTGGAGCTCACACTTGGTTCACGGCGAGCGCAAAGTGGTTGGTCAAAAAGGAAGTGAAAAATGATCCATGAAATCTGGTGGTCGCTGCCGCTAACCCTTATCGTCTTTTTCCTCGCCCGCATGCTGGCGGCGCGATTCAAGTTTCCGCTGCTTAATCCGTTACTGGTGGCCATGGTGGTGCTGATCCCCTTTTTGTTGATCACCGGCATCTCCTACGAGCGCTATTTTCAGGGCAGCAAAATTCTTAACGATTTGCTGCAGCCGGCGGTGGTTGCGCTGGCCTTTCCTTTATATGAGCAGCTACACCAAATCCGCGCTCGCTGGAAATCAATCATCACTATCTGCTTTATCGGCAGCGTGGTGGCGATGGTCACCGGTACCACCGTTGCCTTACTGATGGGCGCAACGCCGCAGATTGCCGCCTCTATTCTGCCGAAATCGGTCACGACCCCGATTGCGATGGCGGTGAGCAGCAGCATTGGCGGCATTCCGGCGATCAGCGCGGTATGCGTTATTTTTGTCGGCATTCTCGGCGCGGTCTTCGGCCATACGCTGTTGAATGTGATGCGCATTCGTACCAAAGCTTCGCGCGGCTTATCGATGGGTACCGCCTCACACGCACTGGGTACCGCCCGTTGCGCTGAACTCGACTATCAGGAGGGCGCGTTCAGTTCGCTGGCGCTGGTACTTTGCGGGATTATTACCTCGCTGGTTGCCCCGTTTTTGTTTCCGCTGATCCTGGCAATAGCCGGATAGTTGTGATTTGAGTCACAATTTAAAATGCAACGAGATAGAATTACATTAACAATGAGATGTTAATCACATATGTCGGCTATAAGCACCCGTACACTAGATTCCCATTACATTGTTATGAGGCAACGCCATGCACCCACGTTTTCAAGCTGTTCTTCCCCAACTGGCGGCGGACCTGCAAGCGGCCATCGCCCCGATGCTGGCCGACCCGCATTTTCCGGCCCTGCTCAATGCAGATCAGGTCGCTGCGCTGCAAAGCGCGACGGGGCTGGACGAAGACGCGCTGGCCTTTGCTCTGCTGCCGCTGGCGGCGGCCTGTGCGCGTACCGACCTCTCCCACTTTAACGTCGGCGCCATTGCCCGCGGCATCAGCGGTACCTGGTACTTCGGCGGCAATATGGAATTCCTCGGCGCCACCATGCAGCAGACCGTGCACGCTGAGCAAAGCGCCATCAGCCATGCCTGGCTGCGCGGCGAAAAATCCCTGCTGGCGATTACCGTGAACTACACCCCCTGCGGCCACTGTCGTCAGTTTATGAACGAACTGAACAGCGGACTAGCGCTGCGCATCCATCTTCCGGGCCGCGAAGCCCATTCGCTGCAGCACTATTTACCGGACGCTTTCGGCCCGAAAGATCTGAATATCAAAACCCTGCTGATGGATGAACAGAACCACGGCTTCCCGCTCAGCGGCGATGCGCTGGCCCAGGCGGCGATTCAGGCAGCCAACCGCTGCCATATGCCGTACAGCCATTCGCCCTCCGGCGTCGCGCTGGAGCTGAAAGACGGGACTATTTTCACCGGTAGCTATGCAGAAAACGCCGCCTATAACCCGACGCTACCGCCGCTGCAGGGCGCGCTGAATCTGCTGAGCCTCAATGGTTACGATTACCCGGATATCCAGCGCGCTGTTCTTGCCGAGAAGGCCGACGCGGCGCTCATCCAGTGGGACGCAACCGCCGCGACGCTGAAGGCGCTGGGCTGTCATAACATCGATCGCGTCCTGTTAGGTTAGTCACATTCTGCGGGCCAAACGGCCCGCATTGTTGAAAATCCCCGCAATTAAACGACGGTTTCTTGCGCTTGCCCGGCGGGTAAAGTAGCCTGAAGCTTCCCTCGTCCACTATTGAGCCCGGTTCATGTTAAAGCGTGCGTTATACAGCCTGTTAGTCCTGTTCGGCTTGCTGCTGTTAACCGTGCTGGGGCTTGACCGCTGGATGAGCTGGAAGACCTCTCCTTATATCTACGATGAGCTACAGGACCTGCCCTATCGTCAGGTCGGCGTGGTACTCGGCACCGCTAAGTACTATCGTACCGGCGTCATCAACCAATATTATCGCTACCGAATTCAGGGCGCGCTGAACGCCTACAACAGCGGTAAGGTGAACTATCTGCTGCTCAGCGGCGATAACGCGCTGCAGAGCTATAACGAACCGATGACCATGCGCCGCGATTTAATTAAAGCTGGCGTCGATCCGGCGGATATCGTGCTGGACTATGCGGGTTTCCGTACCCTTGATTCGATTGTTCGCACCCGTAAAGTCTTCGACACGAATGATTTTATTATCATTACCCAACGCTTCCACTGCGAGCGGGCGCTGTTTATTGCCCTGCATATGGGTATTCAGGCGCAGTGCTACGCGGTGCCGTCGCCGAAGGATATGTGGAGCGTGCGCCTGCGCGAGTTTGGTGCTCGTTTCGGCGCGCTGGCCGATCTCTATATTTTTAAACGCGAACCGCGATTCCTGGGTCCGCTCATCCCGATCCCCGCGCTGCAGGAAGTCCCGGACGGCGCCCAGTCCTACCCGGCGGTCACGCCGCAGCAGCTGATGGATCTGCAGAAAAAAGAGAAGTGAAGCCGCCATAAGCGAACGTGAAAACTGGCGTCTTACCGAGCGGGAATACTTTTCTGATTACGCGAGTGAATATCGGGATACTGAGGATATATACCCTACCTGATTCAGGTTGCAGGAAGGCGGCAAATTATCATTCCGAAAAAGCAAAAGGCAGACGCCTGAACTGACGCCTGCCTTCATTCACTAATCTTATTTCTTACGCGCGTACTTCAGTGAATCCAGCGCCACGGCGAAAATAATAATGGCCCCTTTGATAATGTACTGCCAGTACGGGTTGACGCCGATATAGGTCAGACCGTAGTTAATGACGGTGAAGATAATCACCCCGGTCACCACGCCGAACACGGTGCCGACGCCGCCGCTGAACGAGACTCCGCCGACCACGCACGCGGCAATCGCATCCAGTTCATACATAAAGCCGAGGTTGTTGGTCGCCGACCCGATGCGCCCCGCCTCCAGCAGCCCGCCGAACGCGTAGAACACGCCGGAGAGCGCGTAAATCATCAGCAGGTTCAGCGCGACGTTCACCCCGGAGACCTTCGCTGCTTCCGGGTTGCCGCCGATAGCAAAGATGTTTTTACCAAAGCGGGTCTTGTTCCACAGGATCCACACGAAGAAAACGGCAATCAGCGCGTAGAAAGTGATATACGACAGACGGAACGAGCCCAGCGCTACGAACCCTTGGGCAAATTGCGAAAAGTGACTATCAAAGCCGGAAATCGGCGACGCGCCAACGAAGTCGTAATACAGCGAGTTAATACCGTAAACGATGATCATCGTACCGAGGGTGGTGATAAATGGCGTCACGTTCAGGTAGGCAATAATAATACCGTTGATAAGCCCAATCACCGCGCCGATCGCACAAACCAGCAGGATAACCAGCGGAATCGGCATCGTGGCCATTTCCGGGAACACTTTGTTGGCGTTGTCCACCGCCTGTAGCATCGTGGCGGCGATAACCGCCGCCAGGCCGACCTGACGCCCGGCCGAAAGGTCGGTCCCCTGAGTGACGATAAGCCCGGCAACCCCGAGCGCGATGATAATACGCACCGAGGACTGGGTCAGAATATTACTTAAATTCAGCAAACTTAAGAAAGTCGGGTCCTGGAAAATAATGATGGCCAGCAATACTAAAAGAACGACGTAAATCCCACCCTCTTTCAACCAGGTGAGAAAACTCTTTTTATTTAACGCACTCATGAGAAGCCCCTGATCTTAAAGGTGCAACGACGCAAGACGGAGAATTTCGTTTTGCGTGGTAGTTTTAGTCTCAACAATTCCGGCAACAAGACCATTGCTCATCACCAGAATACGGTCGGTAATACCCAGCAGCTCCTGCATCTCGGAGGAGATAATAATGATGCCTTTATCTTTTTTGGCCAGTTCGGCGATCAGCTGATAAATTTCGAACTTGGCGCCAACGTCAATGCCGCGCGTCGGTTCATCGAGCATCAGAATTTCCGGCTGAGTTAATAGCCAGCGACCAATAATCACTTTTTGCTGGTTACCACCGGATAACGAACCAATTTGCGTATGCTGCCCCGGTGTTTTCACGCGCATTGAATCGATGACCCATTGGGTATCGCTTTTCATGCGTGAATTATCCAGCAAGCCGACCTTATTTTTGTACTTCTTAATATTGGAGATCAGCGAGTTAAAACCGATATCCAGATACGCATAAATCCCCGTCGAGCGACGCTCTTCGGTCACCAGCGCAAAACCATGGTTGATGGCTTCATTGGCGTTATGGTTATTAATCTTCTTACCGTGCAGCTTGATTGTCCCGCCGGACTTCTCGCGAATACCAAATAACGTCTCGACGATATCGGTACGTTTCGCCCCTACCAGCCCGGCGATACCGAGGATTTCGCCTTTGTGCAGGTCGAACGAGACATCGCGGATTGACGGCTGACGCAGCGAGGTTAAATTACGCACCTCAAGAATTATCTCGCCCGGCTTATTTTCCCGGGTCGGGAAGCGCTGAGTGAGGGAACGGCCCACCATCATCGCGATAATCTTATCCATATCCAGCCCTTCCAGCGGCTGGGTGGCGATCCACTGGCCGTCGCGCAGAACGGTAATTTCATCGCATAGCTGGAAGATCTCTTCCATTTTGTGGGAAATGTAGACAATGCCGCAGCCGCGCTCTTTCAGCTTGCGGATAATGGTAAACAGATGATTGACCTCTTTTTCGGTTAACGAAGACGTCGGCTCATCCATAATCACAATTTTGGCGTTATAGGAAAATGCCTTCGCAATTTCAATCATCTGCATTTGCGATACCGATAGCGTCCCGACGCGAGCGCGTGGGTCGATATCAATATCCAGCTCGTCAAAAATCGCTTTGGTATCACCATACATTTTGTCCTGATCGACAAACATACCTTTGGTGGGATAACGCCCCAGCCACATGTTGTCCATCACCGAACGTTGCAATACCAGGTTTAATTCCTGATGAACCATTGAAATACCGTTTTCCAGGGCCTCTTTTGCCGAATGGAAATCGATCTCTTGTCCCTGAAAAAGAATACTGCCGGAATCTTTTTGATAGATCCCAAAAAGGCATTTTAATAATGTTGATTTGCCCGCACCGTTCTCCCCCATTAATGCATGAATAGAGTGGGGACGAACCTTGAGGTTCACATTATCGAGAGCCTTGACGCCAGGAAACGATTTGTTGATGTTGGTCATTTCCAACAAATATTCGCCTGACCGTTCGCTATTATTGCTGACCATAGTTATACCTGGCTGCGTGCATGCATACCCCAGCCGTCGAATTAACGACGGGCCGGGACGGATTCGGTATCAGGAATAATCGGGCGTACAGCGCGTACGCCCGCGGCTTATTAAGCTGTTACTTACCGATAAACTCGCTCAGATTATCTTTATCAACGCCCACGTACGGTACGCGGACAATCTTATTATCAATTTTCCAGTTAGTACCGGCAGCCGGTTCTTTACCATCGGCGAGATTTTTCGCCAGATCGAAGGTCGCTTTCGCCTGGTTGTTAGCATCGTTCAGTACGGTTCCCGCCATGGCGCCGGATTTCACCAGCGCTAAGGCTTCAGGCAGAGCATCGACGCCGAATACCGGGATGCTGCTCTTATTGTGCGCTTTCAGCGCTTCTACCGCGCCCATGGCCATCGCGTCGTTATTGGCGATAACGACTTCAATTTTGTTCGCGTTCGGGCCGGAGAGCCAGGCATCCATCTTATCCTTCGCCTGCGCGGTATCCCACATGGCGGTATCTAACGCCAGCTGCTGGGTTTTCAGCCCTTTATCATTCAGCTCTTTAATCACGTAGGTGGTGCGCGCCTCGGCATCCGGATGGCCCGGCTCGCCTTTCAGCAGGACAAACTGAATCTGGCCATCTTTATTCAGGTCCCAGTTCGGGTTCGCTTTCCAGTGCTTGGCAATCAGATCGCCCTGAATTACGCCGGACTCTTTAGAATCAGTCCCGACGTAGTATGCTTTATCGTAGCTATCCAGCGCCTTGCGGGAAGGTTCTTTGTTAAAGAATACCACCGGCACATTCTGGCCACGGGCTTTATCGATTACCGTACCCGCCGCTGCGGGGTCAACCAGGTTAATCGCCAGCGCCTTCACCCCTTTTGCCAGCAGGACGTCAATCTGATCGTTCTGTTTGGACTGGTCGTTCTGCGAGTCATTCATCAGCAGCTGAACATCCGGCGCTGATTTACCGTCTTTTTCGATTGCCTTACGCACTACCGACATAAAGTTGTCGTCGTATTTATAAATCGTCACGCCGATACGCGTATCTGCGGCGTGAGCGGCGGCGCCGAATAACATGCTAGCCATTACAGCAGACAGGGTTAACACCTTCTTATTCATGGAATCTCCGGTTTTATTATGCAGGGTCTTTGGAGTGAAAACGGCTGGCGAGTGTTACATTGATGTTACCGCACAGCGACATTCACGACTGTAATTCTGTCTTCCGTGTAGGGTAACGCTCCTGAAAAACGGCTTAATTAATCGTTTAACCGCCGATTACTGTTGTAAAAGTGATTAATCACCGTGACATAGTATGTTCAGACTTGTAAACGCAGCAATCATAGTCAGCTTAATGTTAACAAACTGTGAAATCACTCACATATTGAAAGCGGTTACATCAGCCAGATAATTAGTTAGTGATCGGCCCCACAATTTGCCTCTGCGCTACCGAATGTCGACGCACCAGCGTCGGCATAAAGCAGTGGCTGGCTTCGCGATCCAGCTTCCCAGCAGCCCCCTGCAGCGCCAGCTCTGTCGCCAGTTTTGCCATCGACATGATCGGGTAGCGCACCGTGGTCAACTGCGGGTCGGTGTAGCGCGAAATGGGAATATCATCAAAACCAATCAGTGAAAGGTGCTGCGGCACGGCAATACCGTTATCTTTAAGCGTCGTTAGCGCCCCGGCCGCCATGCTGTCGTTATAGGCAAAGATCGCGGTCAGGCCGAGGTTACGCCCCAGCAGCTCTACCATCGCCGCCTCCCCGCCCTGCATATCCGGCGAACCTGAGCCTATCCAGCCGTCGGGAGCGATAATGCCCTGCTCATGTAACGCCCTGCTCCACCCTTCCCGACGTAAATCATCATCTTCAATACCGTGATTAGAAGAGAGGTAGCCGATGCGCTGGTGGCCATGATTGAGCAGCATGCGGGTCGCCATCAGCGCGCCGCTGACGTTATCCAGCCCGACGCAGCGGTGGGCGTATCCCGGCACGATGCGGTTGATCAGCACCATTCCCGGCATGTGCTCCATAAAATCCCCCAGCTCCGCATCGCTCAACGCTTTGGAGTGAACGATCAGCGCCGAACAGCGCTGGCGAATCAGTACTTCAATGGCGTTACGCTCTTTTTCCGCTTCATGATAGCTATTGCCGATAAGCACATATTTTTGATGCTGCTGGGCGACGGTATCTACCGCTTTGACCAGCGCGCCAAAAAAGGCGTCCGACACGTCCATCACGACCACGCCGATGGTATCGCTGACCTGGGTCGCCAGCGCCTGCGCGTTGGCGTTGGGCCGATAGCCCAGCAGCGTTACCGCCTTCATTACCGCTTCTCGCGTATCCGGGCTCACCAGCGCGCTGTTATTCAGCACGCGCGAAACCGTAGCCACGGAAACCCCCGCCTGACGGGCGACATCACGAATGGTGATCATGCTCACCGACCTTTAGGGAATTGCAGTACGTCACACTCACCTCCTGTGTTCAGCAAGGTGGCTATTCTGGCAGCGACGCGCCGCACGCTACGTGAGTGAAGTCACAGGGATGGAAACGGTTACATCCATTTTGTTAATGATTGTGATCCAGATCGTTATCTGGATGTATCTTTTAATGATGTCCCTGACGCACGCAGGGTTAATTGACGCCATAGCCACTCAACGGGACCCTGACGAAAATGACGTAGCCAAAGCCACGAAAAGAGAAGATTAATCGCCCACACGGCCGGTACGAAGGACAGCAGCTGTAGGCGGTCGTACTTCATAAACAGGCCGAACCGGTAAAACAGAGTGGTGCAAATCAGGGTTTGCAGCAGATAGTTGCTCAACGCCGTGCGCCCGACGCAGGCAATGGCCCCCACCAGACGAAATTTCGCCAGCTGCGGCCAGAAGCCCCAGGCCAGCGCCGCGTAGCCGATAGTCTGCAGCGGCGCGCCCAGCTCGCGCGGCGCCTGTAGCAGAAATGCGCACCAGCGAGGATCCCAACCGAGATGCCACTGGGCGAAAATAGAGGGTAAATTAACCGCCATGCCGCCAGCGATGAGCAGCGCGCCGGTGCGCCGGTAGTGGCGAAGACTGAACTGCCCTTTCAGCCAGCCGCTGCGCATCAGCGCGGCCCCCATCAGCATCATCCCGGCCAGCTGCCAGCCGTATTGCGCGCCCAGCGCCAGCAGGTTATCCGACAGCATATCCGCACGATTACTCACCGCTTCAAAGCCGCCTTTCAGCTTCCAGTACTGTTCGTACTGTAAATTCGCCGCGTCCGGCACCCACGAACGATTAGGCGAATTGCCGGAGATTAATCCCAGCAATAGCAGTACCGCCACGCCGATGACATACAGCACCACGCCGGTATTAAATAGCGATTTAACATCGTGAGCGTCGCGTATCATCCGCCAGCCCACCAGACCTACCAGCGCATAGGCCAGCAAAATATCGCCGTCCCAGAAAAAGAGACCGTGGATAAAGCCCAGCAGCGCCAGTAGCGTCAGGCGCGACTGGATCCAGCGCTTGCCGCGCGGCAGCAAAAGCTGAAGCCCGGCGCCAAACAACAGGGCGAACAGAGTCAGGAATTTGACCTGCGCCAGCAGATCGAGAATCGCCCAGGTCCAGGCGTCGCTATCGGAGATGCTCCCGGACCACGCCGGGTTAAGGTAGGCGGCCTTCGGTAAACCGAAGGCGCTGATATTCAGTAGCAGGATACCGAGGATGGCGACGCCACGGACGAAGTCCAGCGTGACATTTCTCTCCATGTACCCTGCTCCGTTTTAGTTGTGGTGACGTACGGCGCGCAGGAACTCCTGGCGAGTATTCTGGCTGGATTTAAACAGGCCGCCCAGCGATGTGGTGGTGGTGGCGCTGGTTGCATCGCGAATACCGCGCGCTTTTACGCAGTAGTGAACCGCATCGATGGAAACCGCGACGTTGCTGGTTCCCAGCAGGGTCTGCAGCGCGGTAAGGATCTGCTGCGTCAGTCGCTCCTGCACCTGCGGGCGCTGGGAGAAGAACTGCACGATACGGTTGATTTTAGACAGACCAATCACCGAATCTTTCGGGATATAGGCCACCGTCGCTTTACCATCAATCGTAACAAAGTGGTGTTCGCAGGTGCTGGTCAGGGTGATATCACGCACGGTGACCATTTCATCAACCTGCATCTTGTTTTCGATGACGGTGATTTTAGGGAACCGGGCGTAGTCCAGGCCGGAGAAAATCTCATCGACGTACATTTTGGCGATGCGATGCGGAGTCTCCATCAGGCTGTCATCACTTAGATCAAGGTTTAACAGCTGCATAATCTCGGTCATGTGTCCGGCGATCAGACGCTTGCGAGTTTCATTATCAATTTCTTGCACTGGCGGACGCAGCGGCGTCTCCAGCCCACGAGCGACCAGCGCTTCATGAACGAGTATGGCTTCTTTACTCAGTGATGACATTTTTATTCTCCTGCAGGTGTGGCGCTCTTTGCTCTTCTGAGGGCAAAGTTTGTATTCATTGTGCGTGAGGTGACGCACAGAATCCAGTAGCCGCATCGATAATTGTTGAAATTGGCGTCACCTTTCGTTCCACGCTGCCAGACCAGCGCACTACGATGCGTCACGCAACGCCCTGCTCACCTTGCCGCAACCAACTCAATCGCCGCCGATAGCGCGATTCCGGCGCTACGACAACGTCAGCATGTTGGTTAAAAGTTGCATTAATGATGCAATACGTTCCGAAAAGGAGGAAGTGAAAGTTACTCACCAGCGCATGAAATATCTGTATTATGGAAAATTACGCCTGAGACACTTAAGGAGCCCTGCATGGAACTGCTCGAAGAGCACCGCTGTTTTGAAGGTCGGCAGCAACGCTGGCGGCACGACTCCGCCACGCTGAACTGCGCAATGACCTTCAGCATCTTTCTCCCCCCCGAGACCGCAGACGCGCCGCCGCCGGTTGTCTACTGGCTCTCCGGCCTGACCTGCAACGATGAAAACTTCACCACCAAAGCGGGCGCTCAGCGCATCGCCGCCGAGCTCGGCATTGCGCTGGTGATGCCGGACACCAGTCCGCGCGGTGATAACGTTGCCGACGATAGCGCTTACGATCTGGGCAAAGGCGCGGGCTTTTATCTCAATGCCACCCAGGCGCCGTGGTCAGCACATTTCCGCATGTACGATTACCTTCGCGACGAGCTGCCGCAGCTGATTGCCCGCGAGTTTACGCTCAGCGATCGCTGCGCCATCAGCGGGCATTCCATGGGCGGCCACGGTGCGCTGGTGATGGCGCTGAAAAATCCGGGCCGCTTCGTCAGCGTATCCGCCTTTGCGCCTATCGTTAACCCGACCCAGGTTCCCTGGGGCAAAAAAGCCTTTACCGCCTATCTGGGAGCGAATGAAGCAGACTGGCAGGCCTGGGACAGCTGCGCGTTAATGCAGGCCAGCAGCGAGTCAGATGCGATCCCAACCCTGATTGACCAGGGCGATAACGATGCATTCCTCGCCGAACAGCTGCAGCCGGCGGTGCTGGCGGAAACCGCGCGTCAGAAAAGCTGGCCGTTAACGCTACGTATTCAGCCCGGGTACGATCACAGCTACTACTTTATCGCCTCATTTATTGAGGACCACCTGCGTTTCCATGCCCGGCACCTCTTCTCCTGATCCTTCAATGCGTCGTGAAGCCCCTTCCCGGCGCATTGATACGCAAAATGCCTCAGCATCCAATAGTCATAAAAACTAATAAATACAGAGAGATAGTGTATTTTCCGTCGTCGGGGGTATGATTTTTGGCGGCGCTTGAGGCTTTCGCCTCAGGGCAGGATTGAGTTTTACCGTTGTGCTGAGGCAGAAAGAAGAAAGCCCCGAAGGTAATGTAATCACCCACGAGGCTATCTGCATGCTTAGACAACATCAGGTTAGTCTCTTACCCGCCGAAAGGCAAGGAGATGTATGGGTCCACCACATATTG